>DATDGN010000029.1:0-7698 GCA_036522095.1 Candidatus Cybelea sp.
AACGACAGTCTTCTTCGCGCCGCTGATGCTGCACCGCCGGGCCGACTTGTTCGCGGATCCCGAGCGCTTCGAGCCGGATCGCTGGCGCGGTCCCGAGCCGCCGCCGTTTGCTTACGTGCCGTTCGGCGGCGGCGCGCGGCGCTGCATCGGCGAGGACTTCGCGAAATCGGAGGTCGCGATCGTGCTGACGGCGCTCGTCTCGCGTTGGCGCTTCACGCTCGCGCCCGGCGCGTCGACGCGCACGGCGCCGCTCGTCACGCTGCGCCCCGCCGGCCCCATCGTGATGCGGGCGACGGTTCGCAGCGGAGCTCCGAGCGGCCTAAGTTCAAGATAGTTCAAACTGCTAAGTCTTCGGCTACCCGAAGGTAAGCTGTCGAATGCGGTTAAGAGCGCGCTAGTGCGGCTAATCGCGATGACATTGGCTTCGACCATGGTTGGAACTGGTGTTCCTCCGGACGTCTCGCTTGACTCTATCATCAGTCGCCACGTCACAGCGCTCGGCGGTCAGAAGGCCATTGCATCGATCAAGAGCTTCATCGAGCGTGGCTGGTATCGCGAAGGCAAATTCGAGATCGACACGTTCACGGCGCAAATGCGGCCGTTTTATCGGGTGATCGGCGATCCGCGCTCGGACCCGCTCGGCGAAATTCACGAAGGGTACGACGGAGCCGCCTGGGAGTACTATCCCGATCCCGGGATTGTCGTGCGCACCGTCGGCGCCGCCGCCGACGCGACGCGGCACGCAGCCGCCTTCGACGATGCTCTGGTGAACGGCGCGCGCCGTGGCATTCGCCTGACGCTCGAGGCGCCGGCGACTGTGCTCGAAACGCGAGAGTACACGATCCGAACGGTGCTTGCAGACGGGTTCACCGAAGATATCTTCGTCAATCCCAGCACGTGGATGATTGACGCGGAGAAGCGCGTCGTGCCGATGCACGCGTTCGGCAAACGCTACACGACGATCGACGTCTTGTCGGATTATCGGCCCGAAGGAGGCGTTCCGCGGGCGCACGTGTTTAAGGAGATCGACGAAGACACCGGGGACGTCCTCACCCAAAGCGCGGTGACGAGCGTCGAGATCAATCCCGCGCTCCCGTTGTCGATGTTCTCGCCGCCGACGTGGAACCGAACGCCCTTGCAGCAACTGATCCAGCGCATCTACGACGAGCGGGATGAGCCGCGGTCGGTGATGGCGACGTATCGCGATTTTACCCGCCTCATCGACGTGCGCGCGGCGGCTGTCGGCGACGCGGTCGACTTCGTCGGCTACCAGTGTCTGAAGATGGGGCACGCCGATACCGCAGTCAGCTTGCTCCTGCAAAACGTCGCGGATCACCCGAACTCGGCCACGGCGCACTTCGGTCTCGGCCGAGCTTACGAGGCGATGGGCAACCGCAACGACGCTAAAACGCAATACCGGCGCGCCCTGGCCATCGACCCGAACTACCAGCGCGCTCGAGACGCGCTAGCGGCGCTGCGCTAGCCGTTCTTCAGGCCAGTACGAGCTGCTCCTCGCCGACGCCCGCGCTGCGGACGGCGTCGTGGATCATCTGCTCTTGGATCTCGCGCACCGCCCAGCGCGCCTGCGCGGCGGGCGAGAGTTGGTCCACCGGATCGAAATAGACGAACGCCTTGCCCGGCTTGACGCTCGGCGCGGCGTAGACGGCGATGCCGTTCTCGCGATCGTAGTACTCGTACGAGTGCACGTCGCGCTTCCCGCCGCCGCCCGGCGCGTCGCAGACGAACGTGGGCGTGTTGAAGCCGGCGGTGCTGCCGCGGACGTACTTCTCGGTGTCGACCGCGGTGCCGATCGTCGTGCGCAGCTCCTCGACGCCCTTGACCATGTCGTGCATGTAGACGTAGTAGGGATGCACGTTGACGTGGCCGAGGCGCTTCACCAGCAGCTGCATGCGCTCGCGCGTGTCGTTCACGCCGCGAATCAGCACCGACTGATTGCGCGTGAAGATGCCGCGCTCGAACAGCACGCGCATCGCCTTCTCGGTGATCCACGTGACCTCTTCGGGCGCGTTGAAGTGCGTGTGGAGCACGACCTCCTTGCCGAGCGTGCGGCCGCGGTCGACGATCGCGGTGAGCGCGTCGAGCCACTCGGTGTGCGTGATGATCTTCATCGGCATGATCGCCGGGCCTTTGGTCGCGAAGCGCATGCGCCGAACGTGCGGGATGTCGAGCAGCGCGTTGCCGATCAGCTCGATGTTCTTGGGCGGCAGCTGATACACGTCGCCGCCCGAGATGACGATGTCTTCGAGCTCGGGCCGCTCCGCGATATACGCGAACGCGTCGTTCCACTGCTTCGGGGTCTTGGCCAGCGGGATCTTGTCCACGTAGGTCGTGTCGGGGCCGATCGCGTAGCTGCGCGTGCAGAACCGGCAGTAGACCGGGCAGACGTTGAGCGGCAGGAACAAAGCCTTGTCGACGTAGCGGTGCACCAGGCCCGGCACCGGCGAGTCTTCCTGCTCGTGCAGCGAATCGAGGGTCAGGCGCGGATGGTCGGGCAGCGACGCCGACTCGAGCGGGATGAACTGGCGCCGAATCGGATCGTTGACAGGATCGTTCCAGTCGATGAGCGCGATCGCGTAGGGCGAGACGCGCACGGCCATCGGCGCGACGCGGAAACCCGCCTCGGCGTCGCGATAGAACTCCGGCGTGCAGACCTCGCGAATGGTTTCGAGCAGCTCCTCGGCCGTCTTCACCGATTTCTTCTGCTGCCACAGATGGTCGAGGAACGTCGCCTCGTCCACGTCCGCGTACGCGGGAATGTGCCGCCAGAACTCTCCCTGTTTGAGTTTCTTGTAGTCGAACTGCTCCGGCGGTACCGGTGATTTGAGGTGATGGATTTCGGTCTCGATGCTCATGACTCAGTTCTCACTGGTGAGGTGTATTTTTCTTCGAAGTAGGTGCGTAACGTGGGGTGGTCGCGCAGCGTCTGCAGCGCCATGTCGGCGTGACCCTTGGTATAGCCGTTGCCGATGATCATGGTGACGTCGAGCGCGACGCCCTCGGCGCCCAGCGCCGCCGCCGTGAACGACGTCGACATCGAAAAGAAGTAGACCGTGCCGCCGTCCTTGGCGCAGAGGATCGAAGCGAGCTCGGTGCCCGGAACGTTGACGCAGTTGACGACGACGTCGGCGAGACCCGGCGCGACGGCCTCGACCGTGGAGCTCGCCTCCAGCGCTCGCCGCGCATCCGCGACGACCAGCTCGTCGACGAAACCGCCGCTGCGCAACAGTCCCGCCGAAGCGGTCGACGCGTCCGGCACGAGTCCGATCACGCGGCCGCTCGCGCCGACGCGCGCCTTGGCCTGCGCGCACGACAGAAGGCCGCTCTTGCCGTCGGCGCCGATGACGACGACGGTCTGACCGGGCGCGCAGAGGCGCCGCACTTGCGCGGGCGCGCCCGCGACGTCGAGCACGGCCAGCGCGACGCCCTCGTCGATGTCGCGCGGCAGCCGCGCCCACAGCCCGCTCTCGAACAGAATCGCCTTGCCGCGCACGCGCACGCGTCCTGTGGCGACGTCCACCTCGTCGACGGCCTCGAGGTGCAGCGGCGTGAGCGTCAGCGACACGAGCGACGCGATGCGGTCGCCGGCCGCGATGTCCACGTTTCCGCGCAGCGCGTCGCCGATCTCGAGCACGCGTCCAACGAACATCCCGCCGCTGCCCGTCACCGGATTGTGCTGCTTGCCGCGCTCGGCGACGATCTCCAGGATCCGCTCGCCGATCCGGCGTGCGTCGAAGTCGCAGGTCTCGCAGAGCTGCCGGAACGACGCCGAGTCGATGTTGAGCGCGTCGACCTCGCACAGCATCTCGTTCTCGGCCGCGACCGGCGTATTGTCGATCCGCCACGCGTCTTGCGGCATGGCGCCGGCCGGCTCGAGGACTCGATGCGTGCCCAGGCGGTGGGGCTTGGCGGGCGCCTTCATTCCCAACGCACCGTCACGCCGCCGCGATCGAAGGGCACGCCCAAGACGATCGTCGTCCGCGTGCGCGCCATTCCCGGCGTCGCCTTCAGCCGCGCCAGCAAGTCGTCGAGGTGCTGTGTCGAGCGCGTCACGACCTTGCACAGAAACGACTCTTCGCCCGCGACCGAGTGCACCTCGGAGATCTCCGGCATCTCGCTCAGCCGTCGCGTGAAATCGTCGTAGTCGCAGTCGGGCGACGTGTAGCAGCTGACGAAGGCGATGAGGTGCAGCCCGAGGCGGTTGGCATCGAGCTGCGCGCAGTAGGCGCGGATGTAGCCGCGCTGCTCGAGCCGCTTCACGCGGTCGTGAACCGCCGGCGCCTTGAGCCCGACCAGTTGACCGAGCTCGGTAAAGGTAGAACGCGCGTTGCGTTGCAACGCGTCCAGGATTCGGAGATCGAGGTCGTCGAGCTCTTCGGTCAACATCGCTGTATTCGACATAAGAGGGAGGTCTGCCGAACATTCTTCGGCCCGCTAACAATAGCACCCTGCATCCGTTCGGCGCAAGCGGTGCGCTATGGACGGCCGCTCTTATGGCCCTCTTCATCGTCCCGAGCGCATGCGCGCCGCCGAGCGCCGGCGGCCCGGCCGTCCGCTTCGACCTGGCCGCAGATCCGCGCAACCTCAACCCGCTGTTCCTCAACCCCGACGCGGCCTCGGTCGAACAGCAGGTCGCCCGCCTGGCGTTCGAGCCGTTCGTCGACCTGGACGCGCGCGGCCGCCCGCAACCCGAGCTGCTGCAAACGATCCCGACCCTCGGCAACGGCGGGCTCTCGGCGGACGGGCGCACGATCCGCTACCGGCTGCGCCGCGGCGTAACGTGGAGCGACGGGCGGCCGGTGACCGCGGCCGACGTGCTCTTCACGCTGCGCGCCATACTGGATCCACGCAATCCCGTGCGCTCGCACGAAGGCTACGATCTCATCGATCGGGCGTCCGCGCCCGACGCGCGCACGGTCGTGCTTCACCTCACGCGCGCGTGGGCGCCGGCCGTCATGACGTACTTCTCGTACGGTTTCTCGCCGCAGTTCGTGTTGCCCGAGCATGTATTGGCGTCGCAGTCGCCGCTCCGCCGGGCGGCCTTCAACGCGGCGCCCGCCGTCGGCGACGGGCCGTACCGCTTCGTGTCGTGGACGCGCGGCGAGGGGCTGCGTTACGCGGCGAACCCGCGGTATTGGCGCGGCCAGCCGGCGGTCGCGACGCTGACGATCCGAACGATCCCGGATCCGTCGACCAATCTGCTGCTGCTGCGCGCGGGCGATCTGGATTGGAATCTTCTCGCGCCGGCGCAACTCGCCGTCGTGCGCGGCGATCCGCGCATAGCGTTCGTCACCGTGCCGACCGCCGTCGTCGCCGGCCTCGCCTTCAACACCGCGCACGTCCCGCTGGACGACGTGCGCGTACGGCGTGCCGTCGCGATGTCGATCGATCGCGACGCGATCTCGCGAAAAATCACGCTCGGGCTGTATCCGGTGACGAACATGATTCAACCGCAATTTTCGTGGGCGTTCGATCCGTCGGTGCGGGAGCCGCGGTACGATCCGGCGGCGGCTGACCGTCTGCTCGACGCGGCGGGATGGCGCCGCGGCCCGGACGGCACTCGGAGGCGTGATGGGCAAGCGCTGCGCCTCGTCTACGTGCAGTTTCCGGAAACGGCGACCGGCGTTCGCGTCGCGGCCGCTGCGCAGGCCGAGCTTCGGCAGCGCGGCATCGACGTCGTGATCAAGGCCGTCGGCAACGCGCAGCTGTTCCTGCCCGGGACGGGAGTGCTGGCTCGCGGCACGTTCGATATGGCCTACGTGCCCTGGACGATGGGGGCCGATCCCGACGATTCGTCGGTGCTCGGATGCGGCGCGCCGTCCAACTACATGCGCTGGTGCGACCCCGCGGTGCAGCGGCTCGAGCGCGCGGCCCTCAGCAGCGTGGACGCCGGCGCGCGCAAGCGCCTGTACGCGCGGATCGGACGCATCGTGGCGCAACAGGTCCCGATCCTCTACCTCTTCAACGCGGACTACGTCTACGCGTATCGAAAACGATTGTCCGGCTTCGCTCCAAACGCTTTTCTGCCCACCTGGAACGCCTATCAGTGGAAGATCCGTGAGGCTCGTTAAGTCGTGACGTGCCGCGGGGAACGCGCGTAAAGCCAGCGAACGCTTGTTGTAACATGAGCGCCATCCCCGAGAGAGCGGCATCGTGATCGAATTCTTCTTACGCCGACCGCTCTTCGCCGGGGTGTTGAGTTTCGTTGTCTTGCTCGCCGGACTCATCACTATTCCGGCGCTGCCGATCTCGCAGTATCCGCAGATCTCGCCGCCGACGGTGACCGTCACGTCGCAATACCCCGGCGCCACCGCCGAAATGGTGATGCGCTCGGTTACGACGCCGCTCGAGATCAACATCAACGGCGCCGACGGCCTGCAGTACATGCAGTCGTATTCGAGCGCCAACGGGACGAGCCAGATCGTCTGCACCTTTGCGCTCGGCACCGATCCGACGACCGATCAGACCAACGTCCAGCACGGCGTCGACTTGACGCTGTCGCAGCTGCCTTCGGCCGTTCAGAACCAGGGCGTCACCGTCCAGAAGAGCTCGGGCAACATCACGATCGCGGTCGCGATGCTCTCGACCAGCTCCGCGGTTTCCGATATCGCGGTGAGCAACTACGCCGATCTCAACGTGATCGAGGAGCTCAAGCGCGTCGCCGGCGTGGGGCAGGTCGCCGTGCTCGGCGACCGCACCTACGGCATGCGCATCTGGGTCGATCCGCACAAACTCCAGGCCAACAACGTCTCGCTCGACACGCTGATCGGCGCGATTCGCCAGAATAACGCGGACGTCGCGCCCGGCGCGATCGGGCAGCCGCCGACGACCGGCTCGCAGGCGTTCCAGATCCCGATTCAGATCAATGGGCGGCTGCAGAGCGTGGAGGAGTTCAAGAAGATCGTCGTGGCGGCGCAGCCCAACGGCGGTTTCCTGCGCGTCGGCGACCTGGCGCAGGTGCAGCTCGGCGCGGAAAACTACGTGACGTCGGCGCGCTACAACGGCCAAACGGCGGTCGTTCTCGCGATCCAGGGCCAGCCGACGGCCAATTCGCTGCAGATCTCGCAGAACGTTCGCGCGACGATGGCGCGCATCGCGCAGCACATGCCGGCCGGCATTTCCTATACGATCGCCTTCGACACGTCAGACTTCGTGCGGGCCTCGATCAAAGAGGTCATCGTCACGCTGCTCATCGCGATCCTGCTGGTCGTGCTGGTCATCTTTATCTTCCTGCAGAACTGGCACAGCACGCTGATCCCGTCGATGACGATCCCGGTGTCGCTGATCGGCACGTTCGCGGCGATGAAGCTGCTCGGGTTCTCGATCAACACGCTGACGCTCTTCGGTCTGACGCTCGCGACGGGCCTCGTGGTCGACGACGCCATCGTCGTGCTCGAGAACATCGTGCGCCACATCGTGGACGACAAGACCAACCCGTTCCAGGCCACGGCGCGCGCGATGCGCGAGATCGGCGGTGCCGTCGTCGCGACCTCGCTCGTGCTGATGTCGGTCTTCATTCCGGTCGCGTTCCTGCCCGGCACGACGGGGCTGCTGTTCCAGCAGTTCGCGCTGACGATGGCGGCCTCGATCGCCATCTCGCTCTTCACGGCGATGACGCTAGCGCCGGTCCTGACCTACAAGCTCGTGCACGGCGCGGAACCGACGACCAACCGTTTCATG
>DATDGN010000030.1:0-5206 GCA_036522095.1 Candidatus Cybelea sp.
AAGCTCGACGCCGGTGCGCGCGGCTTCAGCAACACCGGAGACGGCGTGAACGCGGAGACGACGGGCGCCGCTGGAACGGCACTCCGTGCTGAGGCCAACAACGCGACGGCAAATATCTTCATCGGCGCCAACCCGAAGAACCTCGGGGCTAACTGCACCATCGATCCAAGCGCGAATCTCACGTGCACGGGGGTGATCACCGGCGGTGCCGCGCTGCGGTCGGAGCACCGCAACAGCCGGGGCGAGCGCGTGATCGCGTACACGCCGGAGTCGGCGACGGCCACGATCGAAGACGTCGGAACCGCGCGGCTCGCGGGCGGCGTCGCGAACCTGCGGCTCGATCCGAGCTTCGCCGCGATGACGGACAAGCGCTGGTACTACGTCTTCCTCACGCCGCTCGGCGACACGCGCGGCCTCTATGTCAGCGTGAAAACTCCGTCGGGCTTCCAGGTGCGCGAGACGGAGCGCGGCCGCGGGAATCTCGAGTTCGACTACCGCATCGTCGCGCGCCCTGCCGACGCCTCGAACGACCGCCTCCCACCGGCAGCCACGGCGTCACGGTAACCTATCGCTGGATCATCGGCGCGCTGTGGCTGATCTTTGTCCTCGTTTGGTTAGTCGCAGCGTTCGGCGCGAAGCGCAGCGTCAGCGGCATCGACTGGTGGCGCCAAGCGCGGCTGCGCTTCGCGATCATCGTGCTGATCCTGCTCGCGCTGCGCATTCCGGTCATCCGGCACTCGTGGCACCCCGCGCGCCACTGGCTCGTCACCGCCGATCCGCGGCTGGGAATCGCGGGCGTGATTCTCTGTGCGCTGGGCGTCGCAATCGCGATCTGGGCGCGCGTGTATCTCGGACGGAACTGGGGGCCGCCGATGTCGCGCAAAGAGGCGCCCGAACTGGTCACGTCGGGCCCCTACGCCTACGTGCGCCATCCGATCTACACGGGAATCCTGCTCGCGATGATCGGCTCGGCGCTGGCCGAGAGCGTCTTGTGGCTGATCCCGCTCGCCGCCTCCGGAGCGTACTTCATCTACGCCGCGCGAACCGAGGAACGCACCCTCGAGAGGGAGTTCCCCGGCCAATACCCCGCCTACCGCCGGCGCACGAAGATGCTCGTGCCGTTCGTGCTCTAGCGGCGGCTAGTGCGCGTGCGCGAGCAGCCGCGCGAGCACGCCGGGCGGGTTGGCGTCCGGTCGGCTGAAGTCGAGGCGTTCGCTGATCGCGGCGCCGTAGGCGGTGCGCGCGTTGCGCGCGTTTGTGTCGATCTGCGGCGGAGTCGCGTCGAACGGTGCGAGATTCGGCGTGGCGCCGAAGGCGGAGTAGAGCGGCATCGCGGTCGCGTCGTAGTTCGACAGCGGCTGCATGCCCAGTAGCGCCTCGATCGTGCGCAGCACGCTGACCGTCGAGTAGCGCTCGTGAATCGCTCCGCCACGCGCGTACGGCGACGCGAGATACAGCGTCGAGCGCTGGTCGCTGACGTGATCGGCGCCGTCTTGCGCGTCGTCCTCGGTGATGAAGATCGCCGACGAGCTCCAGATGTTGGAGTGCGAGATCGCCGAGACGATCAGCCCGACGGCGTAGTCGTTCTGCGCAATTAAGGCCGCCGGCGTCAGCTTGCCCGGGCGCATGCCCGCGGTGTGATCGTTGGGCAGCCACATGAACTCGAACTGCGGCACGGAATTGGTCGCGACGAAACCGTCGAACTCACGCTTCCACTCGCGGTAGCGGTCGACGTCGCTGTAGTCGAGGTTCCACGGGACGTAGCGCGGATCGAAGCGATCGCCTAAGCTCGGCGCCGTGGTCGGCACGTGGCCCTCGATCGGGGGCCATTTTGCGAGCTCGCCGTAGTCGCGGAACGTCACGCCGGCGCGCCGCGCGGCGTCCCAGATGTAACCGCCGGCGGCCACGCCGGCGCCCGAGCCCGTAACCGTGTCGTCGTGGTCGTTGCGGCCACCGTAGGCGGGCGGCCACGTGCGCTCGACGTAGTCGTTGGCGAAGGCGCCGTCGGCCCAGTTGTGGCCGGCGTCGCTCACCTCGCCGCTCGTGTAGAAGTTGTCGAACAGCCCGAAGCGCTGCGCGAGCGCGTGTTGATTCGGCGTGACGCGCGCCCCGAAGACCACGAGGTGCGGGTCGCCGTTGCCCTGCGGCATGTCGCCGAGAATCTGATCGAATGTGCGGTTCTCTTTGAGGATGAAGAACACGTGGCGGATCGGCCCGTTGGCATGCACGATGGTATCGGCCGGCCGCATGCCCAGATACTGCGCGCCTTGCGGATTGGGCGGCGCGTTGCCGTTTAGTGCGACGGTTCGAATCGAGCCGAACTGCGTTGCGGCGATGTAGCCGCGGTTGCTGCGGCTGAACAGGTCGAAATCGGGATTCGGCTTCGTCCCCTCGCCCTTGCCGTCGATCACGAGGAGACGATCGCCGACGGCGACGGCGGCCGTGGGGTACCAGCCTGCGGGTAGCCGCGCGGCGACGACGCCGTTGCGCAGCACCGCGACCTCGTTGGCGGCGCCGAGCGTGACGAAGATCGAGCCGCCATGCGCGGAGAGCGAGTTGGGCGAGGAGCCGATCGAGCCGGCCACCGTTCCGACGAAGACGTCGTTGAGGCGGCGCAGGCTGCCGATGTCGTACTCCGCGACGGTGTCGGCGTCGGCCTGCGCGACATACAGCCGCCGCCCGGCAACGAGCACGTCGCTGGGATGCAGATCGGTGGGAATGCGCCGCACCGCGCCGTCGCGCACGCTCACGCGGGCGATATAGCGGCCGGACTTCACGGTGACGAACAGCGCGCTGCCGTCGGCGGAGAACGCCATGTTGCCGGGATGTGCGCCGACGCGGATGGCGCGCGCGGCGCGCAGATCGCCGAGCGTGCCGATGCGGACGGATCCGTCGAGGTCGGTCGCCACCGCGGCGAACGCGCCCCTCGCCGCGACCGCAACCGGGTACGTGCCGCGTCCGAGACGAATCGTGCGGACGCTGCCGCCGTTAACGTCGATTAAGAAGATTGCGTCGGCGTTCGCGCCGGCGACCAAGACGCCGCCCTGCGTCCACGCCGGGCGGCCGAAGGCGCCCGCTAACGCGACGCGCCGCACGCGATGCAGGTCGCTCGTCGCGTAGAGCGCGAGATCGGGCGGATTGAAACCCGACTCGACGACGGCCAGCGTGGTGCCGTTCGACGAGAGCGCCGCGCCTTGCGGCATCGTGCCGGTCCGCACGACCGCGCCGGGCGGCGCGTTCAGCACCCAGCCGTTGGGCAAGACGTTCGGCGCGGAGCCTCCCGCAGCGCCGATGATTGCGAGCAGAGCGAGACACGCGACGATCTTCATCGCCGTACCGGTTCACGCCGCAACGCAGCGCCTCCCCTTATCACTATGAGCTTCACTCTCTTCACCCCGGGCGAAGCGAGCGCAGCGAGCGAAGCCGAAGGGCCCAGTAGCCGACGAAAACCAGGATCGCCAGCGCGATCATAATCACCGCGATGCGATCGACGCGAAGGACGCGCACGCTGTAGCGGATCGTCGTCGGCGCACGCAGGCTAAGATCCCAGCGAACGAAGCGGTCGGGCGCGGTTTCGCCGTTCGTCGCAAACACTTTCCCCGGTGTTCGCAGCTCCAGGTGCAAGGCAACGGCGGAGGCGAGCACCGCCCAGGCCACGGACGCGTACGGCCGTTTGAGCGTCGCTTCGGCCCAGGGCAGCAGCGGCGCGATCGTCGCGGCAACCGAGTCACGCTCGACGAAAAACCCGCCCGTGCGCGACAGGTTGATCGAGCTGAGCGGCAGCACCGCACTGCGCAGCGGCGCTGCACCTCCGCCGACGCTCAGGTCGTTACGGCTCAGCGACTTCGAGATCGTTACGACGTGGTCGCCGTTCTCGTCGTACATCCGCGAGATGTTCCAGCCTTCACGCTCCAGTTGCGCGAGTCCAAACGGATCGCCGTTGGCGTTTTGGTTTAGCGCCAGGCGATAGAGTTCGTCGTCCATAACGTTCGTCACCGTACATAGCGCCGTTCCATCGGCGTGGACGTCGAAGCGGAAGGTCACGTCGGCGCGGCAGCCTGTCAGAAGAAGCGCGAAGAGTCCGGCAGCAACAGGCCTTCTTCCGAACAGCGTGAAAACACTCAACCGGGCGCTATTTCTGTTTTAGGGCCAGGGTCGGCCTTTACGGGGAGGCTTAATGAACAGCCTTTGTGTGGCATCCGTCGTCGCAGCCACGGTTTTCGTTGCGGGTTGCGGTAGCAGCAGTCACCCACCGCAATCATTTGTGCCCGGCACATCGTCGTTCGGTAACTTCTCCTGGACGTTTCACAATCGCCTAAGTCCGGCGGCACTGCTGCCGCCATGCTTGGCCAAGTCGTACAGGGCACCGGGAAGGTTCACGGTGCTCGCGGCGCTTGGCGAGTTCAGCGGCAGTCAATTTTCGGGCTTGGGTCTGTCTCTATGGGGAACGTTCACGGTACCGAGGGGGCGTCACCAGCCGCCGAGCATCGCGCCCAACCTCGGCACTGCGTACACGCTCTACTATGGGATCTACAAATTGAGTGGCGGTGCTCAGGGGTGCTTTTACTTGGCGAAGGTCAGCCTCCAAGGCGTTAGCTTCGACGGCGCCGTTGGTGCCTGGCCGAACGTTCACGGCTACGGTAAAGCGCAGCCCGACTCGGAAGGGCCGCTGGCAATCAGTCTAAAGGGCCTGTCTGCCAAAGGCGGGTCGGGTACGCTGACGCTTAAAGGCCCGGGCGGAAAGACGATCGCAACCGGCACGGTCAGCATCAAGGGCAGCAAAATTATTCGGTAGTCTTCCTTAGAGAATATCCGATGTCAGCTGCCAGCGCGCGCGAATCGACAACCTGCCGAAGATCGATGCCACGTGGTTCTCGACGGTGCGCGTGCTGATGTTCAAACGCGCCGCGATCGCCTTGTTGCTGTAGCCGCGCGCGACGAGCTGCGCGATCTCGCGCTCGCGCGGTGTGAGCTGCGCTGCGTCGCTCGGCACATCGGCGCGCTTCAACACCGCCACGAGGTCGCGCGCGCGATCGAGATACGCGCGTTTCTTCGTGAGCCGGTGCGCGCACTGATACGCGCCGACCAGATGGTGGACCGCTTGCAGCGGCTCGAGCGCCGCGATCGCGTCTTCGATGGCCGCCGTCGCCGAGCGCGCATCACCGAGTGCCTCGAGCGCCTCGGCGCGCACGCGCAGGGCCGTGCC
>DATDGN010000031.1:0-16123 GCA_036522095.1 Candidatus Cybelea sp.
TTCGTCATTTACGTGGCCGATTTCAAGCGCCTGGAAGTCCATGATGTTCCAGGGAAAGGCACCGGCTCATTTGGATACGACGGCAAGATAGGGTGGTCGCTTGCGCCAGGCGGGAAAACCCAAATACTTACGAGAACCGACGCCGCTTCGATCCGGCGCGATGCCGACCTGTACTATTTCGCCCACATTCCGAGGTACTTCAGATCCATGAAAGTCGTGGCCGTAGAATCGTTTTACGGCCACCGTTGCTATCGAATACGAGGGATCACGCTGTGGGGCAACGTTAACAACCAATACTACGACGCCGGCAGCGGATTATTGGCCGGGTACCGCTTTCACCAGTGGCTCCCGCTCAAAAGGGCGCCAGAGAAAGCGGAGAGCGTGCAGGTGTTTGACCGATATCGCGGATTTGCGGGGCTGCTCATTGCCACGCGTGAGAGGGATTACCTCGACGGCCGGCTCATCGGAGTCAGGTACTACGAGTCGATTCGGATGGACGACGTCAATCCACGAGCTTTCGCTTTGCCGCCGGCTGTTTCGGCGTTAGTAAGGAGCAAGGACTTGTAAAATGCCGCGATTCGTGCCAGGTTTTCGATAGCGTGACATTGAGTTTAATGTTTCTTCACACTTTCAACATAATCTAAGGCTCGGAGGATCGAGCGTATGCGATATCTTTGGATTATTCTTGCGGCAACGGTCGCCGCATGCGGGCAAGGCAACCAGACAATTCCCAACGGCGCTCGTCTCGTAGCGCAACCTCAGCAGTCGTTGGTTTCAAGGACGACGCATGAGTGGTACGTGGACGGCAGGCACGGCAGCAACAGGAACGATTGCAAATCACCGCAACACGCCTGTAAGACGATACGGCATGCGATCGAACTTTGCTCCCAGGGCGATTCGATCAAGGTCGCGCCGGGGACGTACTTCGAGAACCTCAGCATCCCGGTCAGTCTCAGCATCTTCGGCTCGGGACCCCGAACCACGATCCTCGATGGGCGGCACCTGGCCAGCGTCTTTCTCATCACCCATCGGCGCTTGGTCGTTACGCTCTCCGGGATGACGATGCGCAATGCCGGCGGGATCGGCGACGGCGGCGCCGTCTACAACTGCTTCACGAAGTCGCTGACAATCGTCAATAGCATTCTCACCGGCAACAGCGTCCACAAGGGCAGTGGCACGGTAGGCTTTGGGGGAGCAATCTACAACTGCCCAACCACCGGTACCGCGCTGACGATCATCGACAGCACATTCAGCAACAACACGGCGGAAGAAGGAGGCGCCATCTGCAGCGGTGGGGCCCTGACGATTATCAACAGCACCTTTTACGGAAATGTTGCGCGCCACCACAGGGGCGGCGCAATCCGCAACTACGGTTTGTTGACGATCACGAACAGCACGTTCGCTAACAACGACGCGCGAGGCGGAATCGGCGGTGCCATCCACAACGGCAAGTACATTGGGCTGACGGGTGCGCTGCTGATGAGCAGCAGCACTGTGAGCGGCAACAACGGCGTCGGCATCTACAATGGGCCCGGCATCACCGCAACGCTGCGGAACAGCATCGTTGCCAACAATGCCGGCGGAGATTGTCGCGGCGTCGTGACGTCCGATGGATATAACCTGAGCAGCGACGGGACGTGCAATTTCAACAACACGGGTGACCTCAACAATGCCGATCCAAAGCTCGGTCCGTTGGGTAGGAACGGCGGCCCAACGCCGACGATGGCGCTGCGCGCCGGCAGTCCGGCGATCGACGCCGGCAATCCGAACGGCTGCACCGACGGTCGACGCGTGCTGACGACGGACCAACGCGGCCGGCCGCGGCCCGATCCCGAAGATTCGAGCGGCTGCGACATCGGCGCGTTCGAACGCCAGGGCGACTAGCTACTCGATCGCGATTCCCCAGACGCAGCCGACGGCGCGAATCTGGTTATTCGTGTAGTCGATTGACGGAGCGAGCTTCGCCGTAAACGGCTTCCTGCTGGTGGCGTACCGATAGACGCTGGGGTGCACGCCGCAGTTGGTAAAATAGAGATCGCCGGAGGATGTAAGGGCAAAATTCCTTTCGGCGATCTCCGTCAGACTGGTGCGATCCACGATGTCGGGACGTGCGCCGGCCTTCAAGTTATTGCTGTTGTACCGCACGATGGCCGAAAACGAACTGAAGTTGTCCGAACCGTAGAGATTCCCCGCCGCGTCAAAGATGAGTCCGCCTGGCTGATGCAGGCCGTTCAGGAAGTACGGCGGTCGATTCGAGGCCGGCGCCGCAAAGACCGCGATCGAATGATTCGTGTCAGCGTGCAAATTTGACACGTAGAGGTTTCCGGTCTTGTCGAAGGCGAGGCCCAAAGCACCCTGGATTCCATCGGTCAGCGTCACGGCCGGGGTAAGCGTTCCGCTCCGGTTAAACGGACCGGTGTACTCGACGACAGCGTTGGCCCCGTACTCCGCGTCCTCGGTGACCCATAAATCTCCGGAAGCATCGAAAGCCAATTGATTGAGACTAGCCGTGCCCTGGAGGACGAACTCGTAACGCGGCTGCGACTTCTTCGTCAGCGGCACGTCGAAGATATAGACGCTGGCTGGGTCTCCGCCATAAGGTCCGAAGGTAATGATCCACAGCCGGCCCTGAGCATCGAAGTGCATGCCGCTGGAAAAGACGAGCTGGTTATTGGAGTTGCTGTCGATCGTCGTTACTCTCGAGTTTTTTCGCAGAGGGTCGTCTGCGAACTGAATCTGGCTGACGCCGGAATCGCCGTCGAGTGACCAATATACGCTTTGTCCATTACCGGATCTGACTGCCGGCGCGCGCCGCCCGGTTGCGTTCTGCGCTGTCGGCGCTCCCGGAATCGTGCCCGAGCCACCGCAGGCAGGCAAGAGTGCCGCAAGCATCAGTGTGGCGAACGACCTCGTCATCGTAGATTCCGCTTACCCGATTAGCAATGCTTGAGCGCAAACCTAAGTTCCGGAGTCGAGTCCGTAACGAACCGGCAATCCTCTTTCATCGTGTAGGTACCGGACTCTCCCGAGCAGCCGTTCACCGCCTTATACGACCCAATCAAACTGCCGTTGCTGTAGGTTGCGGTTTCGGACATCGTGCAGGGAATGCTCGAAAGCGTCGCTCCCTCACCGGTTCCCGTCAGCGTCGTCCCCTTCAAGAGGAACGCGACGGGGGGTTCGAACACCGTCGATCCATACTCCAAGAGCAGGTCACCGCCGACGGCATCGTGGTATTGGAGTAACTCTCCATATATCTTACCACTTCCAAAGATGCTGTCATTGACCGTTCCGGCGTACTCACCGCTGAGGTTCGGAACCCTGGCGCCATGTGAGATCAAAGCCGGCGCCATATGAGCCTGTGGAGCAAAGCTCGGTGTGGCGCCCGCGCCGCCGCATGCGGCCAACGCCAGGCCGGCCAGCGCGAATGTGAGCGCAGTGATCAAAGCGTGGCGACTAAACATAAGATCCTCCTCCAAGTCACGAACGACTAGCAACGCTTGAGCGCAAACCGTTGTTCCGCGGCCGAATTTGAACCGTACCGGCATTGCTCTTGCAGCGTGAAGGTGCCGTTGTCACCGGAGCAACCGGACGCGGCCTTATACGACCCAGTCAAAGTGCCGTTACTGAACGTTGCGGCTTCAGCTACCGGGCACGAATTGAGATGGAGATCCGCTGACAAGCCGGTTCCCGTCAGCGCCGTCCCCTTTAAAAGGAACACGACGGCGCCTCCGAACTGCGACGATCCGAACGTAAAGGTCATGGCCCCGGCGACGGAGTCGTGATATCGAACCAGCTGAGCAAATATCCGACCACTCCCGTAGAACCCGTCCCACAGACTGTCGTGGACCGTTCCAACGTATTGACCGCCGAGGTTTTGCCCGCTCGCGTCACTTGAGATCAAAGACGCAGCCACCTGAGCTTGCGGAGCAAGGTTCGACGAGGCATCTGCGCCGCCGCGTGCAGTCAGCGCCAGGCCGGCCAACGCGAATGTGAGCACACTAAGCAAAGCGCGTCGATTAAGCATGAGATTCTCCCTCCAAGTCCAGCTGCGGCATCCAGATGCTCAGCGTGAGCCGAAATCGTGAAGAATGCCTGAAATAAGGTCGATTCCAGCGCGCGCTGCCGGTTATGGCACGAAACGCGGCACTAGCGTTTGGACAGGCCCGCTCCCCACCATCACGAAGGAGGGATGTGGCGATGGGAAAACCGACGCGGCGATATTTCTTTCGGCACCTGCGAGACGGCCGATCGCTGCGCCAGAGCCCTTTGACCTGGCTCGCCGTCGGTAGCGAAGCGGCATTCCTGTCCGATGCGCTGCTCGTGCGCGCGGTCCACGATCGGCTGAGCCAACTGGTTGACGATATCTATCGGCGGCTTCTTCTCATTACGAAAGCCGATCGCGCACGCAGGATGCGGGAGATTTTTGACCGGCATATCCTAGGAACCGAGCACTGGTCGTCGCTCGCGCGCGAGCTCTTCATGTCCCGGCGGCAATTTTTCCGCGAGCGCAAGCAGCTTTGTGACGAGCTGTGCTCGCTGCTGGAGGCGGGTTCGCTCGCGCATCCAAGCGCCGTTTTCGTACAGCCGAGCCCAGCGGACCTCGTATTCAACGAGGCCTCCCTGGCGTTCCGATCAGGTAATCCGCAATCGGCCGAACGGATCGCCGAAGAACTGTGTTCGTCGCTGCCGCCGGGCGAGTTGCGCTCCAGGGCGTTGACTCTTGCGGCCGATTGCGCGCTAGACGGTCTCCGCTTCGACGTCGCCTTGGCCCGCTGCGCGCTCGCCGCGGGCGATGCAGACGAGATCCCGGACTTTGAGACTCGCGTGATTGCGTCGGCCCGTGTGAACGTGATGACAGGCTGCTGTTTTTTCAAGCTGTCGGATTACAACCGAGCCCGGCTCGAACTGGACACGGGACTGCAGCGGTTGTCGCAGCTTACGCCGGCATCCAACTGGAAACGGTCGGAACTCATGCAAGCGATCCTCGTACGCCGGGCCGAGATCGCGCTTCACATTGGAGACTTTAACGGTGCCCGCGAGAACGTGCAGCATTTACAGTACGCGGTTGGCCGGAACGGCGGACCGTCGGAAGCCACTTTCGACCTAGCTTCGATAGAGGCGTCGACGCAAATGGTTATGGGTCGACTGCAATGCGGGCTAGCTACAGTAATGGAGGCTCTTTCGGCCGCACAACGCCTGGGATTCAACCGGCGAATCGTAAGCTTCTCGCTTGACCGAGCGTGGATTGAAATGCTGATCGATCGCAAGCGGGGACCCGTGCTAGCGCCGCAGGTCGCGGCACTCGCGGATGCCGTGCAGGTTCCGGAGCTGAAGTTGGAAGCCGCGCTTTTTTGCGCGGTGAATGAATCGCCGCCCGATGCGCTGACATATGCATCGCAAGCGCGCGCCATGGCTCCACGCGACTCGATGTGGGCGGCGCGTGCCATGATCGCACAAGCCAATGCGTGTTTCAAACTCGGTCGCCTCGCCGAGGCGTGGGACGCAGCCGCGGAGGCGGAGCGTTTGGCAGCCCGAGCCGAAAACCATCGCATGCGCGCATGTGCGCTGACGCCAATGGCCAGAATAAGGTTCAAGTCCGGAGATGCAAAGGCGGCGATGATCCTAAAGAAGGATGCTGCCGAACTTTTGCGACTCTACGGCGCCACTTGGGAACGAAGTCGAGTCGAGCAACTAAAGCCGGCGAAATGATCCTGTCGCGCGGTGCGTTCATAGGTTCGTCGCTCGGAATCTCCGCGCTGGCGGCGACAGGTATACCGGCGAAGGCGAGTTCGATCGTACCGGTGCAGGTCGATGCGGGCCGCATCATACGCACGATCGTGGGCTTACGCCCCTATCGTGCTACCGGATTTGTCCTTCGTGCCGAACCCTTTGGGCGAAAGGTCCTGGTGCACAACTACGGCCACGGCGGCGGCGGATTCAGCCTTTCGTGGGGCTGCGCGGCGCTCGCAGCAGATTTGGTCGGCGACCGATCGCCTTCGCACGCGGCCGTGCTGGGATGCGGCGTCATTGGTCTTACGACTGCGCGGATATTACAAGATCGCGGATGGCAGACCACGATTTATGCCGCCGATCTTCCGCCGGCAACGACGTCGAACATCGCGGGAGCGCAGTGGACGCCGACTACCGTCTTCGGACGCGATGCGGCAACGCCGGCCTTTCTCGAGACGTTTCGAAAAGCGGCGCGCCTCGCGAACCGCCGGTTTCAGCTGATGGTCGGACCGACCTACGGCGTCCACTGGATCGACAACTACGCGCTCAAACGCGACTCGCAGTCCAGCGTGCCCGAGCTCGATTACGCGGCGCGCGTTGGATTCGCCGACCTCTACGCCGACGTGGAGACGATCGACCCGGCCTCGGTGCCGTTCGTAGGCTTCAAAGAGATTCGCCGATTCAGCACGATGCTGATGGAGCCGAACACCTTTCTGCCGGCCGTGGAGCGCGACTTTCTCCTGCAGGGTGGGCGCATCGTCGTGCGCACGTTCCGCTCCGCATCTGAGCTTGCGGCGCTCGCCGAGCCGGTCATCTTCAACTGCACCGGCCTGGGTTCGCGCGCCCTCTTCAACGACACGGCCCTCGAGCCGGTGCGCGGCCAGCTGACGATTCTAGAGCCGCAACCCGATGTCGACTACACGTACTTGACCGGAGAAATTTACATGTTTCCGCGGAACGACGGCATCGTGCTCGGTGGAACCTTCGAACGCGGAAACTGGTCGACCAGCGTCGATCTCGCTACGCAAGCCCGAATCCTCGCGGCACATGCAGCGATCTTTGGCTCGAAGACACCCGACGGAGAGCTCTAGGGCGTTACTTCGAAAAGCGCTCCCAGCCCAAGCGCTCCGCCGACGATCGTTGTACCGTAGAGCTTGCCGTTTGCCGCCATGATCAGACCCGTCGGCTCCCAACCATCCGGCGTGTTGGTGAAGCTGTGGAGCACCGTATATTGCCACTGATTGTGCGGCTTTCGTGCGATCTTGAAAACGACGCCGCCTCCGTTCCCGCCGATAACGGCCGTTCCATACAGATTGCCGGCTGCGTCAAACGCCATGTTGCCCACGGGCCCGCAACCGTCGCTCGGCGCGAAATCGTGGATGACGGCAAACGACCAGTAGCCATGCGAGCCATGTGCCAGCTCGAAGAGCGTCCCGCAGCCCCCCTCGCACGTCGGAAAGCTAGGGCCACCTAAGTTGGTGCTACCGAAGAAGTTGCCGGCGTGGTCGGCGACGAGACCGGCGACCGACGTGCAGCCTTCGCTGCCGCTGAAGGCATGGAGGACGCTTTCCGTCCAGCCGCCCTTTGCCGCCGCAGTCAATTTAAAAGCGACGCCGCATCCCGACGGACAGGCGGAGTTTCCGCCGTACGACGTCGTTCCGTAAAGGCTGCCGTCACGTCCGAATGCGACCGGGGCCTGCGGGTTGGCCCCGTTTTTCGAGTAATACGGCGGGAAACGATACGAAATTCGTTCGGTCCACTTGCGGCCGGAGCGAATCAACTCGTACACGGTGCCACTCCCGCCGCTGCCGCCCGATCCGCCGGCGGCGGTGGTGCCGTAGAGGTTTCCGGTTTTATCGAAGATCATGCTCGAGCGTGGCTGCTGTCCATCGCGATTTCCCAAAAAGACGTGAAGGTCGCGCAGCTGCCATCCGTGCGTGCCGTGGAAGAGCCCGTAGGCCACACCGAGGCCGCTAGCTCCTCCCCCGACCTGCGTCGTGCCGAAGAAATTCCCGGCGGAGTCGGACACGAGCGGATCGTCGGGATAAGCGCCGTGCGTAAGGTCGAAACTCCACCGCCGCGTTTCTTTCCAGGGTCCGTGCGCGCCGCGGGCAAGTTGATAGATCGTTCCGCATCCGCTCCCGCACGCGCTGTTCGTTCCGCCGCGCTCCGTCGTGCCGTAGAGCCGGCCGGACGCATCAACGATTGGATTCGCCGCAGGAAGCTCGCCGAGCGGGGGACCGCTAAACGAATGAATCACGATTTCAGTGGATGATAGCGGCAGACGACTAGAGCCCGGCACGTAGGAAAAACCGCGTTGCATCGCGCCTTGGCAACCCACGAACGACAACGTAAACGTAATTGCGGAAACGAAGGCGGCCTTCCCCAAGATCGCTGATCTCATGGGCACGCTTTCGAGGTTAACAATAGGTTGTCATGCGATGTGCAGGTGATGACTTTTTCTCAACCCGGCGCGACTTTTTATCGCGACGGCATCGCCGGTTTTAAGAGTTTCTTAACACTTGGTTGGGAACGTTCGGTCGAGCTTGTAAACGATCGTAGATCGGGACGAGCAGCGTGCCGGCGCGGGAAAGGCCCGCGTGGCGCCGGATGCTATCCGGAAACTGCTAAAGCGGCTTGCCCTCGAGGCGCGACTAGGATATTCGGTGCTTAGGGAGTAGTGGCGCCTTCCGACCGGTTTGACTACTGCTCGAAAGGGGCTTGAATTGAGCGACGACGTATCGACTAAGATAGCTGGGCTGTTACACCAGGTTGGCGAAACGCATCACATCGTATTCGCCGACACCGATGGTAACGACGACGATTGGGCAACGTTCTATTCCGATTGGCTGCTCGCACACTCGGAGCTGCCGCGGCTGCTGGCGCGGCGCCCGGTACGCAGTCACCTGACCCGTGACCTCGTCGAACTCGACGAAGGGTACGTCAAGACCGCACCGTCCGAAGCGTGGCCGGCGTGGTACGCCGCGCGGCTCGTGGCAAAGTACCGGGCGGCTTAGCCTTCGGAGCTCTTACGGGGCGTCGGCTTCGACATTGATCGAGAGATCGATGCTGTTGCCGACGATCAGCGGTCCGTAGCTCATCCCCCACTGGGTCCGGTCGATCGCCGTCGTCGCTTCGTAGGCGATGATGCGCCGGCCGCGCGGGGACGTGCCGGAACCGACGACCTTCGCATTCAGGACGACGGGGCGCGTCTCTCCGTGCATCGTGAGATCGCCCGCCATCGTAAAGTTCCCGGGGTCCGTGCCCTCGACTTTCGTGCTGATGAACTTGATCGACGGCGTGACCGCGACGTTGAAGAAATGGCCGGATCTCAGGTCCCGATCCCGGTTGTCGTTGTGCGTATCGAGTTTCGACGCGTCCAGTTCCGCCGTAGCGGAAAACGGAATCTGCGAGCCGGCAGCGACCTGCACGGATGCGCTGACGATCGGGATCGTTCCGATCACCGGCACGATGCCGAAGTGCCGCGCGGTAAACTGCGCCGTCGAGTGAACCGGATCCACGGTCCACGTTTCGAGCGTCGCGGCAGCGGCCGCGATGGGACCGATGAAAGTGATCGCAAAAAGCAAAAGCAGACGTCTCATGCAGCGCTCTTCGCCCCGGGAGCAGAGCAAGCCGCTAGCTTGCAATTGCTCACTTGCCGAGATACACTTTTGCCCTAGCTGCTACGAGGTGGGCGTTGAAATGAAATTCGCACTGACGGCCGCATCGGGGCTGATTGCTGCCGCTATGCTCGCGGCCTGCGGCGGTTCGGCGCCATATCAAGTTTTATCAAGTGGGTCGCCGTGGCTCGCGCCGGACGCCGCAAAAAGCGCGGGACTGCTCTTCGAGACAGACATCGGCACCAACGCCGTCGACATCTTCGCGCTTCCCTCAATGAAGCTGACGGGCAAATCAAACGCTTGAGGTTTCCAACGGCCGCATGCTCGGACGGGAACGGCGACATTTGGATCGGAAACTACTTGAGGCACGAGATGCTCGAGTACTCGTACACCGGGAAGCTCGTGAACACGATCAAGCGGCCGCACCTGGATCCGTACGGCTGCGCGGTCGATCCGGTCAGCTACGCGCTCGCCGTGACCCAGCAAGACGAGTTCAAGTTTGAAGTGGGGAGCATCCTCGTCTTTACCACCCCCTCCGCCCATCCGAAGATGCTACGCAATCCCGAGCAAGTGTCGTATAACAACGCCGCCTTCGACCCGTTCGGCGACTTATGGGTGACCGGTTTCGGTACCCAGTGGCCCGTGATCTCGAAGTGCGGCGTCTCGAGCTGCCAGACCGTGAGGCTGAGAGGCGGGAGCATCTTCAGCCCCGGCCCTATCGCCTGGGACAACGTGCACGGCAACTGGGTCATCTTCGATAACTACTGCCACGAGTCGGCGACCACGTGCAGCTATCCGGTCTCTGACGACGGCGTCGTCGGAACGCCCACGACGTACCTCAACCCGGCCGGCGGAGCACTCTGCAACCTGATTCAAGCGGCGCTCGTCCAGACCGGCCAGCGAACGCTGGCGGTCGTCGGCGGCGACAGCCAGTACGTGTGCACCGGTTACAAAAACAGCAGCGTCGATTTGTGGGCGTATCCCGCCGGCGGACTGCCCGTCAGATCTAACAACCGCGTCATCTTCCCCTGGGGAGCGGCCGTCAACCCATGAAATCGATACAGATTACATCGTTCGCGCTCCTGATCGGCGTCGCCGGATGCTCCGGCGCGCACTCGCTGCTGCCCAGCAGCGGAGCGCAAATGCTGGCCTCCACTCGCGCCGGGGCGGGATCGTTCGTGCCGCTCGCGTCGCAGCCGCCGTCTCAGATGCAGATGGCGTGGATCATGACCGACGGCTCGGTGCTGACGCAGAGCTCGCTCCAGCCGCAGAACTTCTATCGCTACGTTCCCGACGCGAAGGGCGACTATAGAGACGGCACATGGAGCCAGGTCGGATCGCTGCAGGCCGGCTACCAAGCCTCGGATTTCGCGTCGGACGTGCTCGCCGACGGCCGCTTCGCGATCGTCGGCGGCGAGTACAACTTAGGCAAGTTCGCGCTCACGAACCTCGGCGCGATCTACGATCCGGTTAAGAAGAAGTGGGCGCCGCTGGGCCATCCGCAAGGTTGGGGATGGATCGGCGATTCGCCGTCGACCGTGCTGCGCGATGGGCATCTGCTGGTTGGGGATAAACTCCACGAGTGGGATGCGTTCCTCGACCCCAAGACGCTGCAGTGGACGCGCGTGGGCTACGCCGGGAAGGCCGACTTCAACGCCGAGGAAGGGTGGACGCTGCTCGCCGACGGCCGCATTCTTACCGCCGACGTGCTGCACGCGCCCAACTCGGAAATCTACGATCCTGTAAAAGGAAGGTGGCGCAGCGCCGGCTCGACGATCGTCGACTTGCATTCGCCGACCCCCGATCACAACTGTCTACCCTACGGCCCCAATCCACGGGACTGTTACTTCCCGCCCGGTGAGATCGGTCCGTCCATCCTGCGCCCCGACGGAACGGTCTTCTACACCGGCTCGTACACGCAACCGCAGGGCAACGGGGCGGGCCACACCGCAATCTTTTACTCGACCGGAAGCAAGGCCGGAACGTGGGTCGCCGGGCCTGACTTCCCCAACGGCGACAACGCCGGCGACTCGTACGCCGTGCTCGAGCCGAGCGGCAACGTCTTGGTGTTCGGCGCGAGCGGCGCGCTCTACGAGTGGAACGGTACGACGTTCAAGCAAGTCACTCGCGCGTGGGCGGTTGGAGCGCCCATCTTGCTGCCGACGGGTCAGGTGATGATGACGGCGGCTGCGGAGGTCGTGATTTACACGCCGAAAGGCTCGCCCGATGCCAGCTGGGCTCCAACGATCAAACGCTACCCCAAGACCATCGCAGGGGGTAAGACCTACAAGATCATCGGGACGCAGTTCAATGGGCTGAGTCAGGCGATGGCCTTCGGCGACGAGCTCCAAAATGCGACGAACTATCCCTTGGTGCGCATCACCAACACCGCGAGCGGCGACGTCTACTACGCGCGGACGCACGACCATAGCACGATGGGGGTCGCCACCGGCGCCAAGACGGTCTGGACGTACTTCGATGTTCCCAAGGGCCTCGCAAAGGGCAGCAGCACGCTCGAGGTCGTCGCGAACGGCATCGCGTCGAAACCCGTCAAGGTCTCGGTATCTGGATAAGAACACGCGACTCGCCTACGATCGCACGTGGCTCTCTTACGAGCGAACGATGCAGGCGTGGGTCCGGACTGCAATTTCGCTCATCACGTTCGGTTTCAGCGTCTACAAACTCGTCGATGTCATCGATAGGAACCCGGCGGATCGCAAGCTTCTCATCGGGCCGCATGTCTTTGGTTTCATTCTCGTAGCCATCGGATTCGTCGCGCTCGCGATCGCGACGATAGAGTATCGTCAGAGCATCCGGGTTCTGAGAGAAGAATACGGCGAGTCGCCCCGCTCGATGTCGGTCCTTTTTGCGGGGCTGATCGCCGTGCTCGGAATTTTCGCGCTCATCGTGATGATCGTCTTTCCATAGACGAAGCCGGTTAATGCGGCATCTCCTCGTCGCTGAGCCCGAAGTAGTGCCCGAGCTCGTGCATCACCGTTTCGCGAATCTCCTCGACGGCTTCGTGCCACGAGTGCGTGACGCGATTGATGGGGCCGCGGAAGACGGCGATCTCGTCGGGCATCAGCGGATCGTCGTGGGACCGTTCGGTGAGCGCCACGCCCCGGTAGATGCCGAGGAGCTCGACGTCGGCAGCGTCGTCGTCGAGGCTCTCGAGGTCTTCGGCGGTCGGCTCTTCCTCGACCGCGATCACGACGTTATCGACGAGGTCGGCGAACCGCTTCGGAAGGGACTCGATCGCTTCGTCCACGACGCGTTCAAACTCGTCGCGCGTCAGGCTCCCACCAGCCACCTCATCGCTTCTGCTTCCGAAGCCCTTTGAGAACCTCCTGATAGGAGGAGGCTAGCGCGGTTTGCGTGGGCCGCGTGCGCGCGCTCGACGTGACTCGCCGCGCTTAGGGCTGATACACCTGCGTGGCTTTGTAGAACGTCGCGCCGTTGGGATTGCCCGAACTGGCGCCGCTGATACAATAGAGCAAACCGCCGACGGTTGCGAATCCGGGCGCAACTGTGGCCTGCAACATCTTCGCCTTGGATGTCCACGAATTCATGCCGATATCGTACGCCTCAGCGACGTTGGTATCGGGTTGCGAGCCGCCGCCCAGCTCTCCGCCGGCGAAGTAGAGTTTTCCGCCGATAACCGCTGAGCAGCCGGCGGTTCGAGCCGTGGCGTTGGATTTCACGGTCCTCCAGCGGTTGGTCTGCGCGTTATACACCTCGGCCTCGGTCGTCACGCCCGAGTTGGTGAGGCCGTCCGCCACGACGATCTCTTTCCCGCTCGCTCCGGCAGCCGGATTCGATCGGCCCATCTTCATTGATTGCCGCGTCGTCCACGCGTTCGACTTTGGGTTGTAGAGGTAGACGCTCGCGAGCCGTCCCGATCCGGCGCTGTAGCCGCCGAGCGCGTAGATGAGGCCGCTCTCGGTCACGGTGACGGGCCCGTCGGGGCTCGGCAGCGGCGCCTTCTCCGACCAGGAGTTGTGTTTCGGGTCGTACGCCTCGACAACGCTCGAGGCGCCGCTGAGCGACGTGTTTCCGCCGATGACGTAGAGAATGCCGTTTACGACCGCGGCGCCGCCGCACCAGCGCGGCGTCGTCATCGCCTTCCCCTTCGACCACGTGTTGGTCGCCGTATCGTAGATCTGGTTGTTGCCGAGAATGTTGAGCGAGCTGTCGACTCCGCCAACGACGTAGATCTTCGAACCGATGGCCGCCGTAGTGGAGCACAGCACCGCCGTGGGGATGGGCTTCTTCAGGCTCCACGAGTTGTGGTGCACCTTGGCAAAGGCGCTCTCGGGCGAACCGGCCGGAATCTGCGAGCTCTCACTCGAGCAGCCCGCAACCAAACCGAACCAAACGCCGATAATGCACGCGGTAAAACGGTTGAAGCGCATACGGACCTCCGACGCGAGCACTTCGCCGCTCGGCGTGCCGCCCCTCGCCTGCTCGGCGGCTGCAAGGAGAAGCCCGGCGGGCGCTGAAGCCACCCCCCGCTTACTTCTTTTACCCTTAGGAGAGTGAAAACGTAATGACTTCTCTTGGCCGTTTGGCTGCGCTGACCGTGGTGGGCATCGCCGCGACTATCGCAGCGACCTTGCCCGCGCAGGCCGCGGCTCCGATCCTCATTAAGAGCTGCACCGTCGTCAAGCCGAAGCCGCTGAGCCACATGGCGGGCGGCACGCACATCGTGTACGTCAACCTCGGCAAGAAGACGGCGTCCGAGATCACGTTCGCGGTGGGCTACCGCAACGCGTCGCAGCACTATCTGCGCCGCGTGCAAGACGTCGGCTCGTTCGCGCCCGGCGCGACGATCGACCACACGCTCAGCCTGTATAACGACGTGACCTACGCCGGCGCGCAGACGACGAGCTGCCTCCCGATCCAGGTGAAGTGGGCGGGCGGCACAATATGGATCGCTCCGTCGCACTAGCAAAAGCGATCTAGCTCAATTACCCGCGTAGGACGGGCACGGCCGGCGTCGAAAGCGCGAGCCGTGCCCGTCGGGTTTCGAACGCTCTTCTCTTTAGCCTTGTGCGCCGCGGCCGCGGGCGCCGCGCTGGCGCACATTGCGATCGACGTCGTGGGCGACTTCGCGCTGTCGAGCGACAGCTACGATCACGTCGCGCACGGCTCGCGCGAGCTGGTCACCGGCGTGGCGCTGCTGCTCGCGGTCGCGCTGGCCGCCCGCGGCCTGCGGGTTTGCTGCGAGATCGCCTCGATCAATCGCTACCGCATCCGCGTTCCGGTCCGCCGCCTGCCCGAGGCTCTCGGATTCGTCGGCTCGGCCGCCGCCGGCAGCGTAGCGCTCGTGCCGGCCATGGAGTGGCTCGACGGCCGGCTCGCCGGCGCGCCGGTGCTCGCTCTCGACGAAGCCTTCGGCGGCTCCATCCTGTTGGGCGTCGTCATCACGGTCGTATGCGCGACGGCCATCGCGCTAGCGATCTACGCGGTCGCGCGCTGGCTGCTCTCGCATCGCGACTCGATCGTCACCATCATCGTGACGCTGCTCCGCCGGATGGCGGACGGCGTTCGCGCATCGGCCTACACGCTCACCTCGCGCCGATTCACGCCGCGCCGCCGGCGCGCGCCGAACGCGCTGCGCCTATGCAAGCGCGGACCGCCCCTGCTCCTGTTCGCATAGCCTTCAACTAAAACCAAAACCGTTTCAGGAGCACTCCCATGGGAAGCCTCATCGCATGCGTGCGCGCAGGGTGCGCGCTCTTTGCCGTCGTCGCCGTACTCGCGGCGCCGCCGGTGGCGAGTGCGCACGACGACCACGACCGCGACCACGTCCAGAAAACCAAGGTCGACGTAAAGGGCACGATCACCGCGAACGATGGAAGCCCGATCGCCGGAGCGTCGATCGTCCTCTCAGCGCAGGACTTTGTGAAGCGCGCGCACAGCGACGCGCGCGGCAAGTTCAAGTTCGACGACATCCAACCGGGAACGTATTCCGTGCAAGCCGCGGCGCCCGGCTACCAAACGTTATCGCAGCGCACCGTCACTCTCGATGCCGCGAATAAGACGCTCGCGCTGGTGCTCTCGCCGGCTACGACCAACTCGCTCACGGTCATCGGCCAGGTGCGGGCGTCCGCCGGCGACACCGTCTCGACCTCGTCGGCGCCGACCGTCTCGCTGAACGCGCAGGCCGCCGCCGCCGCGGGGACGACCGCGGTCTCGTCGATGCTCTGGAACCAACTGTCCACGACGCCGGTCCTGCCGCTCGGCGGCGGAAGCAACGCGACCGTCGTCTACGCCGTTCGCGGTCCCGACCCGACCGAGACGCTCGTCGACATCGACGGACATCAAGTCAACAACGGCACGACCGGGGCCCCCGATCTCTCGCTGCTCGATCCGGCCGCGCTGCAAGACGTACAGGTCGTCTACGGCATCGCTCCGTCGTCGCTGATCGGGCCGAACACGATCGGCGGCGGTCTCAACATCGTTACGCTGCAGCCGACGGCCACGCCGCACTCGCTGCTGCGCATCTTCGGCGGCTCGTACGGGGCCTTCGGCGAGACGCTGCAGACGACGGGCACCGCCGACCGGTTGGGATACGCGGTCTCGTTGCACAACGCGACCTCGAACGGATCCGTCAATCAGGCGATCCTCGCGCCGACGCCGCAGAGCGTCGGCAGCGGTTCGAACGGCGACTCCATCCTCACGAAGCTGCGCTATCAGCTGGGCGGTTCGAACGGATACGGCTACGTGCAACTGAACTTCCGCGACCAAACCGTCGTCAAAGACGAGTCCGC
>DATDGN010000032.1:0-6509 GCA_036522095.1 Candidatus Cybelea sp.
ATCGCGTGATAGGCGGCGCCGGTCGGCGTCTGCGCGCGAAGCGCCAGCGGTTCGCCCTTGTTGGTCGTGACGATGATCTCGGGCTCGTCGGCTATTACGCCCAGCAGCGGCAGATGCAGGATGCCGTTGACGTCGTCGACCGAGAGCATCTTGCCCTTGCGCACTAGCTGCGGACGCAACCGGTTGATGATCAGCTGCGGATGAAAGCGGTTGCCGAGCAAGCCCACGACGCGGTCGACGTCGCGCACCGCCGAGACCTCGGGCGTGCACACGACGATTGCCTCGTCGGCGCCCGCGACCGCGTTGCGGAATCCGAGCTCGATCCCGGCGGGGCAGTCGATCAAGACGTAGTCGAAACGCTCGCGCAGCGCGGCAACGAGCGCCTGCATCTTGGGCGTTTCGACGTCGTCCTTCTCGCGCGACTGCGCCGCGGCGAGCAGAAAGAGGTTCTCACTGTGCTTGTCGCCGATCAGCGCGTCGTCCAGCGTGACGCGGTCCTCGAGCACGTCGAGCAGATGGTGCGTGACGCGGCTCTCGAGACCGAGCACGATGTCGAGATTGCGCAGGCCCACGTCGGCGTCGATCATCACGACGCTCGATCCGCGGCGCGCGAGCGCGGTGCCGAGGTTGGCGGTCGTCGTGGTCTTGCCCACGCCGCCCTTCCCGGACGTCAGCACGATCGCGCGGCCCAGCTTGGCGGGCGCGGCGCTCGCCGCGGGCTCGGGCTGAATCGACTCGACTTGGTGCACGCTGTATTACCCCGCTTTCAGTGCGTCCAGGAGGCGTCCGAGGAAGCCCTGACCGTCGAAGCTCGTGAACGGCACGAGCTCTCCCTCGAGACGCCTGGCGATCTTGTCGTAGATGGCGCGCAGCCGGTTCGTGTCGCTGAGCACGACCGGTTCGCCGCGGTTGGTCGTGTCGATGACCTCTTCGTCGTCCGGCACGATGCCGAGCAACTCGATCGACAGAACGTCGCACACGTCGTCCACCGACAGCATGTCGCCGCTGCGCACCATCTCCGGGCGCAGCCGGTTGACGATCAGCCGGATCGGCTTGCCGCCGGCGGCGATCTTGCCGACGACGCGGTCGGCGTCGCGAATCGAGCTGACCTCCGGCGTCGTGACCACGATCGCTTCGTCCGCGCCCGCGACCGCGTTGCGAAATCCCGTTTCGATTCCCGCCGGCGAGTCGATCAGCACGTAGTCGGCCTGCTCCGCCGCGCGCTCGACGATGGCCGAAAATTGTTCCGGCGTGATCGCGTCTTTCTCGCGCGTCTGCGCCGCCGGCAGGATCGCGAGCGATTCGAAGCGCTTGTCCCGGATCAGCGCCTGACGCAGCTGGCAGCGGCCCTCGGCGACCTCGACGAGGTCGAAGACGATGCGCTTTTCCAAACCGAGAACGAGGTCGAGGTTGCGCAGGCCGATGTCCGCGTCAATCAAGATGACGCGGTGTCCGCGCTTGGCGAGCGTGGCGCCGAGGTTGGCCGTTGTCGTCGTCTTGCCGACGCCGCCCTTGCCGGAGGTGAGGACGATCTTGCGCGCGTTCATGCCGGCGCGGCTCCCGCGCTCTTGGTTTCGCCGAGGCGATCCAGCGGCAGGACGACGATGCCGCCGTCGCGCGCGAGCGCCGCTTCGGGCACCGCGGCTCGGCGCGGCGTGTTCTCCTGTTCCGCCGCGATAAACGTGGCGATGCGCAGCTGCGTCGCCGTCAAATCGAGTGCGTAGATGCGCGCCGTCTCATCGCCGCCCGCGCCGGCGTGCGCGATGCCACGCAGGCGTCCGAACACGACGATGTCACCCGTCGCGACGAGCTCGGCGCCGGGGTTCACGTCGCCGACGACGACGATGTTTCCGGTGTGATGCAGCACCTGGCCACCGCGCAGCGTCCCGGGGTGATACAGCGTGCCCGGTGCGGCCTCCACGACGTGCAGCGCGGGCGGCTTGCTGCGGGATTCGGTTCGCAAGCGCGGGACGCTGCCCTCGCCGCGCCGGCGGCGCTGCGCGATGTCGCCGCGCGCGCCAGCGAAGTCGGCCACGAGGGTGCGCGCCGCGTCGGAGAGTCCCAGCTGGCGGTCCGCGGGGCCGGACGGCGGCGGGGAAGGCGGCGCGGACGCTGCGGACGCCTCGTAGTCCAGCCCACGCTCGCGGGCCAGGTCCTCGAGGCCGGCGGCGCTCCCGGAAAGGGCGCGCAGGCTGATCCCGGCCCCTTCCAGGAGGCCGCGCAGGCGAGCGAGGACGGCATCGGAGGGGCAGGCGTCCCCGAAGTTGACGACCGCGGAGCTGCCGCGATAAAAGCTGGGCTGCTCGGCGAGGCGAGCTTCCAGCTCGTCACAGGCCTGCTCGAAGTCGCGTTCAGATAGCGAAACTTCAAGCCCGTCCCGCCTGCCTCGCAAGAGCGTCACGCTGCGCTGTGCGAGAAGAATTGGATTAATCCCCCTCGGTATCCACAAAGGACTCGCAACTTCTTAGGCCTTTTCCACATATAATACACAGTGACCGGACGTAGACTCCGAGCGGGCTCGTCCGTTTGCTAAGAGGAAGTAAACCGCATGCTGCTGCGTCGCACCATTCCGCTTCTCGTCATCGTCTCACTGCTGAGCGCGATACATCCCGCGCCCGTTTCGGCCATGTCGACGGCGTCCGAAATCGCCCTGGGTCAGTCCGAGGACCTGCAGATCGTCGCCAGCAGCGTCGTCGAGACCGATCCGCTGCTCAACGCCTACGTGCAAGGCATCGCCGGCAACCTTTGGAATCAGGTCGCGCGCAAGGACGTCCCCTATTCGATCAAGATCATCAAGGACAATCAGGTGAACTCGTTCGCGACGCTGGGCGGCTTCGTGTACGTGAACGAGGGCCTCGTCGACTTCGTTCAGTCGGACGACGAGCTGGCGAGCGTGATCGGCCACGAGACGGGCCACATCGAGCGCCGCCACGTTCTGACGACCTACTCCAAGGCCGAGATCCTCAACATCCTCTTCGGCATCGCGTCGATCTTCTCGCCGATCATCTACGAGTTCGGCGGCCTCGCCGAAGCCGGGCTGATGGCGAAAGTTTCGCGCGAGGACGAGATTCAGGCCGACCGCTACGGCCTGCAGCTGATGTCGCGCGCCGGGTACGATCCCGAATCCATGGTCACGATGATGGCGCATCTCGCCGTGTTGCAAAGCGAGCACAGCGACGCCGTGACGAAGTACCTCGAGGATCATCCCGATCCGAGTGCCCGCGTGAACCACCTGATGGGCTATCCCGAGCTCGATCCGCAGACCGTGACAACGGGCCAGGAGCTCGTGCAGGCGTCGAGCGACGAGGAGCGAGCGCGCTACGACTTCGCGCGCCTGCGCCTCGACGACATCCTCAAGCGCGATCCGCAGAGCTCCGAGGCGCTGCTCGACCTCGGTCAGTCCGAGCTCGCGCTCGGCCAACCGAACAAGAGCGAACAGACGCTGGCGGAGGCCGCGCAGCTCGGCAACTCCGCGACGCGGGCGACGGCCAACGCGCGCATCACGGCGCTGCGCCAGATGGAAGTGCAGCGCGTGACGCTCAGCAAGCCGAACCTGCCGAAGCTGCAGAGCGCGGTCGCGGCGGCGCAGGCGGCGCACGTTCAGGCGGCCGGCGAGATCGCGGCGCGCGAGACCGAGGGCAAGGATCAGCTCAAGTCGGTGCGGAGCCGGCTGGAAACGCTGCAATACGAGGTTCCGGACCTGAGCCGGATCAACGTCAAGCGCGGCTCGCGCGTGGAGGCGATCGTCAAGAATCTCAACTCGATGACGCGCTCCGTCAACAGCGCGCTGCAAGACGCCGGCGGCAGCTCGAGCCCGATCGGCGGCGTCGGCTCGCTCGAAAAGAACAAGGAGGCCGGACTGCTCAAGGAGAGCGCCGACATCTACGAGGAGATGCTCGCGCCGTTCGCGATGAAGCCGGTTCCGACGGAGTCGCTCGCGATACTGCCGATGTATCCCCAGATGATCAACGACTTGTCGCTCGCCGACGGCGAGATGCTGCGCTGCGTGGACGCCGCGCGCGCGTCGATGACGACGCTCGATCAGTCGCTGGGCGACCTCGACGAGTTCCTCAAAGCGCTCGACCACGCGTCGCTGAACTTCAACGGCGACATCAGCCTCAGCGAGTACGACACGCTCTTGCCGATGATGAAGAAGTCGGTCGGCGACTTCAACACGGCCGCTACCGAGGCGTCGCAGGGATCGCAGCTATTCAACCTGGCGCGCTCGCGGCAGCTCTCGACGCGGATCACGCTGCTCGGCCTGGGCACATCGCCGGAGCTGTACTCGACGCTGCAGTACGCGCTGCAGCAGCGCTTCGGCAGCAACGGCGTGAGCTATCGGACGATGCTGCGCGACGGCCTGACGCCGGGCGACGTGGCTGCGGCGACGATCATCGCGGCGGACATCAAGAGCACGCCGGAAGGCGTGATCGGCCAGGCTAAGGATTCCGGTAAGACGGTGATCGACGTCGCCAACGACCACAAGATGCACGCGTGGCCGCTCGAAATCTTCATGGGGCTGGTGTATTTGGACTACACGGACGATCCGGTCAAAGAGCTGCGCAGGGCCGACGGCACGCTGGCCGTCGACCTGAACAAGCTCGGGCTGTAGGTGCGCTCGATGGCAGTGGCCGGCAGCGCCGGCAAGGTCTTCTCGATCCTGCGCAAGGGCATCGACGTGCGTTCGATCGGGGCGCACGTGCGCAAGCCGTTCCGGTTTCTGCTGTGCGGCGACCCGGCGCTGATTTCGGAGCTGCGCGCCCTGCTGCTGCGCGGGCACGACGACGACACGATTCCGCTTTCCGCCGCTTCGTGTTTGGAAACCATCCATCCCGATGCGCCGCTGGTGACGAACCCGCAAGAGGTGCGGGCCATTATTTTTCTGGGGCGGCGGGGGGATTTGCCGGGTGCGGACCTTTCTCCGTTGATGGTGCTGCGCGTGCCGATTCTGGCGCTGACGGTGGATCCGGACGCGCCGGCGTCGGGACCGCCCCAGCCGCCCAAGGGCGGGGACGCGGGCGAGTACGTGGTGCCTTCGATTGCGCGGGACCATTTGCGCGGGCGGTTCTTCCCGCATCTAGTGGAGTGCGCGGGCGGAGTCGAGATCGCGGTGGGGCGGAATCTGCCGGTGCTGCGCGAGACGGTGGCCGGCAAGCTGACGCGCGACGCGGCGAACAACGCGCTGAAGGTGGCGCTGGCGAGCGCGGTGGTGGATCACGTTCCGGTGATCGGCTTGGTGCTCGGCGCGTTCGCGTCGGCCGGCGACATGGTGGCGATCACGGGGATACAAGTGATGCTAATGCTGCACATCGAGGCGGCCTACGGCCGCGACCCGGACGTGCAGCGCACGTGGCAGCTGCTGCCGGTGATCGGCGGCGGCTTCGGCTGGCGCATGATCGCGCACGAGCTCGTGGGCTTCGTCCCGGTGGCGGGCATCGCGATCAAGGGCGCGATCGCATATGCGGGCACGATCGTGGTCGGCGAGGGCGTGACGTTCCTGCACGAGCACGGCCACACGATGACGAAGGGGCAGGCTGCGGCGCTGTATGAGCGGACGAAGAACGACGCTCTGCGATTCACGCGCGAGTTGATTGGAAGGTTGAGGAAGTAGCTGGCAGCGGCTGGGCGAGACCTCAGGTTGCCAACGGGATTCGAATCCGCCCGTGCGTGGTCGGGCGCGGTCGCCATCGGACAAAAAGCTGCGTAAAATCAGGGTTTTCCCCCGGCACGTGGTCGTCGATGGGCGTGAACGGTTGCCATCGACGGCAACCGTTTGGCAACCGCTTTCAGCGAAACCCGTTCACCCCTGCGCGTCTACGATCCGCCGCGACTCGCATCGCGGCTTACCTCGGGCCAAAAATTTTTGGAAAATCAAAAGGAGCTTCGACCGCTCTCGCCGCCGAGGTGATGCGCCATCCGCGCACCGAGGTGATCGTGACGATGGGATAGATACCGTATTCGGCGTCAAGCATAATTCGCGTCAAAAGCGACGCCGGACCGAAGAATACCGTAGGCGAGAACCAAGAGTTTACGCATGACGGCGCCGATGACGAGCCGCTTGTGCTTTCCAGCAGCCAGCAGCCGTTCTGCGAAGATCCGGAGAGTCGGGTTGAAGCGAAGAGCAACCATCGCCGGCATGTAAAGCGCCTTGCGAACGCGGGCATTGCCAGTTTTGCAGAGCCGGGTACGCCCGTGAATGGACGCTCCGGATCGACGCTCGCGCGGCGATAATCCGGCAAATGCGGCAACAGCTTTGGCAGACTGAAATCGGTCGAGGTGTGGAATTTCCGAAAGAATGGATCCTGCGGTTGTCTCGCCGATTCCGGGAATCGACGTCAAGAGATCGCGCCGCCGCTTGAGATCGGGATGATCATCGAAGTGTTGGCGGATTTTGCGCTCGACCTGCGCGATCTGTTCGTCGAGCGTGGCGATAACCTCCGCAATGGAAACCGTGACGATGGCTGCCTCTGAGGATTGCGCGTACACCGACTGCTGCGCGCGGGTCGTCT
>DATDGN010000033.1:0-55629 GCA_036522095.1 Candidatus Cybelea sp.
GTCCCGCCCCCCACCGTCATAACTGTACAGGTAACCTGTACAAGTGTGCCTGGACCTATTTCCTCCCCGGGCGCAGGATGGAGCCGTTGCCCAACCTCTCAAAGGAGGCCCGACCATGCACATTCCCTACGTCGCGACCTACGCTAGCGCCGCAGCCGTCGCGCTCACAGCGGCGCTCGCCGGGTGCAGCGCAAGCTCGCAACTTGGCCTACCGGACCGCCTCCAGTCGCCCACCGCAACCTTACGGCGTAGCTGGCCAGCGCAACACGCGCTGAAAGCATGTCCGAAAGCCAGAACCTATGTCGCTAACTTCGGCTCCAACGCTGTTTCTATCTATCCGCAGCGTGGCAGCAGCCCCGTAGCGTGCGGGACGATCACGACCGGCATTTACGCACCCGCTAGCGTCTCCGTCGACCCGAAAGGCACCTTGTACGTCGCGAACTATGGAAACGAGAACGTCACCGAATACCCAAAAAACTCGGACGTACCGAGCGTCACCTTCAGCGTAGGTTTGCGCCCTGAGTACATTTTCGTCGGCGCAGACGGAACCGTCTACATTTCGGCATATCCCGAGAACGAGGTCTTGGAATTTGCGACGGGTGCGTCGATGCCGACTCTGACGATTTCGATCCCCTCACCCTTCGGCATGGTAACCGACAAAAAGAATAATCTCTACGTCGCGTATAACGGCTCCGACGGTAAAGGTCACGTAGAGAAGTTTAAGCCGGGCGCCACGACCGGTAAGGATCTCGGAATAAGCGTCGGCTATGCCTATGACCTTAAGCTAACGCAGAATGGCGATCTCGTTCTGGGTGATGCAGCCGGCGTAGTCGACATCTATTCGCCCGGAAAAACCGCGCCGAAGCGGTCGTTTCCCACGGTAACGCCATTTTCATTCGCGCTAAACCAGGCGGAAACTCGCCTCTACGTCGCACCCTCCACACCGGGTCAAGGAGTAGCCGTAAACGTTTACAACTTCCGAACCGGCGCGCAGGTCGGCGCGATCACTAATGGCACGCAATCCCCGGACGGCGTGGATCTTGATCCGGCCGCCCCATATGGCAAGTAGACGCCGTCTATTTTGCAACTTCTACAGGAGAGTTCACAAATGCGTTTTCGTAACCCGGCTACTTACACACTCACCGCAGTCGTCGCACTTACGGCGCTGGCCGGCTGCAGCGGCAGTTCCCCAATGGCCCCGGCGGAGCCGGGAGCAGCGAGCCCATCCTTCCAGCAACGAGCCCTTCAAAACAACCGCTTCAACCGGTTTCCATCAGTTGCGGACGCCGGCGAGCCCGGTCATAGTCCGAAAACGACCAGCTTCATGGATCGGGGGGCCTTGGGGAAGCCGCTCGTCTTCGTTTCGGACAATAACGGCAACGTCGACATCTTCCTTCAAAGGGGAAAGAAAGCGATGGTCGGTCGAATCACTGGCCTTACACTTTCGACTCTTGCAACGGATTCCGCCGGCGATTTGTATGTTGCAGATGTCTTGTCCAACAATCTGATCGTCTATGCGCCTCCTTACACAAAAGGGCCAAAGTTGAAGTTCACTGCGGGTCGCGAACCACAAGATGTCGCCGTTTCACGGGAAGGGATCATTGCGGTAACGACCTGTACGATTCCCTCGGGCAGCCAATGTGGCGCCGGCGTTCTGTTCTATGCTGCCGGATCAACGACGCCATGCGCAACCGTGCTTGTAGATCCGTCCACTTTCAGTGGAGGTCTCTTCGGAGCCGCGTTTGACCACAAAGGTAATCTGTACGTCGATGGCTACAACTTAGCCACTAAAGCGGCCGTTGCCGCCAAAATCGATGGTGGCTGCAAAGCGAAGAGGGCCACGACTCTCGCTATCAACAACACGATTGCTTACCCGATTTCAATCAGGGTTGACAAGTCCGGTCGAATCGCCATTCTCGACGCACCAGAATACAAGGCGGTCATTGACACCTACAATCCGCCTACCGGAGGCTCTCTCGGCACTCCAGTCTCAACAACCACGCTAAGCGTCCCGACTTATGCCGGCGATTTCACATTCCGCGCCTCGGGTGGCCATGTTTGGGTGGATTTTCAAAGCTTAGGTCCGTCGTACGGATCCGCAGCAAGTGAGTATGCATATCCGTCGGGCAGCGCACCTGGAAGGACCGTTATGGGCGACCCTTCGTCGGCTCCGGGCGGTGTGGCCGTCACTCCGCCGTTAGTTCCATAAAGCGCAAGCTAAGAGCATCCAGAAATCCCATTCGCACAGAAGGCCGCGCGAAGCGTGGCCTTCTGTCTTTCCAGATCGACGCACGCCCAAGACTCCTGTACTTTTGACCGATTCCGTTATTCCGGGCCAGTGAGGCAGGAGTTGGAGGGGGTCTGAAAATGTCAATTGGATTTTTCGAGGAAAACGCCGTCGAACGGTGTAGTGAAAGACGCGTCGTGCTGCAAAAGGCCCATAAATACGCGTGATTTAGCAGTGGCGGGAGCGTGTAGGAGGTTCTCCTAGCGTCCCCGCCACTACCCTTTGAGCGTCGAAAGTCCCTGATAGTACTGGTCTTTTCGCGCGTACGTCGTTCGTCCACCAATAAAACTGAGGCTTACTTTTGCCCGATTCTGTGTAGCAAACGGTGTAGTGAGACCTCTGGGGCTGCGAGCGAGTCACATGCTTAGGCAGCCGGCCTTCGGATCGGCTTGAGCTTTGCCATCTGTTTCGCCTTAGCCGAGTGAAGGGCGTCATAAATCTCGACTGCCGCTTGGAGATTGAGCCACGTCTGTATACTAACACCGAGTACTCGCTCGAGACGCATTGCCATCTCGGGCGTGACGGCCCGCTTTCCATTGACAATCGCGTTGAGATTCGCCCGGCTGATGCCAAGTCGCTTCGCAAGCTCGCCTTGATTTAGGTTGAGTTCTTCGTCGGTAAGGTACTCACGAATAAACTCCCCGGGGGTGCTTGGTCGACGGTGGGCCGGAACCATGATTTCTCTAGCCATCAGTTCTCTTCTCCGTGGAACTCACCAACAACGATACCTACAGCCCCATGGGTCGGATTCCATTGGAATCGCAGACGATACTGACCGTCGTTAGGCGCTTGGTACGTGCCGCGAAGCTTTCCATGAAGCTCCTTGAAGCGCCAACTTGGCGGGTTACTGGAGCAGTCTGGTAGCGTGGCGGTGTTTAGCACTTCGTCGACCAGACCAGCAGTCTTGGCATGAAGTCTCGATGGTTACCGTTCGTCGGGCAGTCTTGTCTGGTCGGCCCTCCCAAATTCGCGATCGCCCACGGGTCGAAACACCGTTGGAGCAGCGCCAACCGACGATTCATTAACAGAGCAACGAAAACCCGTAACCTTGAAGACCTCGCCACTAGTAGCTCGACCAGTTCGAACGTAACCGTACGGGTGTAGGCTAGGGGGTCGCTTGCGAGTCGCGAAATTTGCTCCCTCACTGGAGGTGGGGTCGATGAAGGGTCCTACGATCGGCAGCTGCACGCCGCGCGTTTGCGTTGGCATTGCGATGTTTGCACTGGCGGCCTGCAACGCTCATACCGTTTCCTCGTCAGGTTTCGGGCCGCAAAGCGTAGCGCATTTCTTACCGGATCCTGGCTCTGTCTTTCCACTCAGCGGCGGCGGCGAGAAGATTCTCGTCAACTTTACCGGCACGCTCGGCAAAGATCCCGGAGCGAATCCGCAATCGCGGCTGGAAGTTGCAGAAAAGGTTGACACTCTCTACGGCACTACGACTGCGGGCGGAAAGAAGAACGATGGCACGATTTTTTCCTTAAGCAGCGGCATCGAACATTATTGGACTCCCGTATTACATACAATCGGCGGGTCTTTCTACGGTTCGACCTTTCCGCTCTCGCCGACGACGCCCCGGAGCCTGATTACAACGGCTGAATCGGGTGGAAAGGGCGGTGATGGCACGGTGCTCGCGCTTATCTACGCGAACGGCGCGTATACCGGCCACGTGATTCACAGCTTCGTGGGATCCGACGGCGCGAACTCGTACTCCGGGCTCATTTCGCCGGTCACCGGCATCTTTGTCGGATACACGCTCACGGGCGGCGCCCACGACGACGGAACCGCTTTCGAGCTGACCTCACAAGGAAAATTCTATAAGTTTACGAGCATTTTCAACTTCAACGGGACCGATGGCAAGTATCCGCGAGGCGAGCCCGTCAGCGATGCTGCGGGCGATGTGTTCGGGCCTACGATCGCTGGCGGCACCCACGGCTTGGGGACCGTCTTCGAATTGCTAAGCGATTTCGATCGCGGCGCAAGGCCTTCAAACTCCAAGTTCACCGAAAAGGTCATCCACAATTTTGCCGGCGGTAGCAAGGATGGCGCCGGTCCATATGCCGGCCTCATCATGGACAAGAGTGGCAACCTTTACGGTACGACAATCAACGGCGGGAGTTTCAACCTCGGCGTCGCCTTCGAGTTAAAACGCTCCGGTGCGCATTACGTCGAGAGCGTCCTGCACAGTTTCGGCGGCGGCAGCGACGGTGCGCAACCGTACGGGAGCCTTCTTTTCGGCACGAACGGCGTGCTCTACGGCACGACCGAAGGCGGAGGCGCCTACGGTCTCGGAACCGCCTATAAACTCGCGCCCTCTGGCGGAAAGTACGTCGAGATGATTCTGTACAGCTTCGCGGGCGGCCCGAACGACGGCGGCAGCCCGGAAGCCGGATTGGTCAGCGTCAACGGAGTGCTCTATGGGACGACCTACGGCGGTGGGACTTCCAACGATGGTACGATCTTCTCGCTGAAACCGTAGCGGAAAGATCTTGGCAATAGAAAACGCCCGCAAATACAGGCGCTCCTTGGTAGCGCCAACGACACACCCGAGTCGGCCACGTACTTCATGTTGCTCGCAGCTGGCTGCAACGGCGCTAGGGGTCGCTTAAGGCTCAGGTGCGCGAAATTCGTTTCACGTCTTCGCGCAACTGGTCCAGCTTGCTGAGAACGAGTTCGTTGGGGCGATCCCCTTGTGCCGACAGAACATCGAGTGCCGTGCCGACCCCATGCGCGAGCGCGAGCAGCGCTTCCGATTCATCGGGTGCGTAAGCTTCGCCGCTGCGCTTTGCCCCACAGACTAGTAAGCCCACAAGCGTGCCGCGCGAGATCATCGGAAAGACGAGTTCGCCGCGCAGCACGGAATCCTCGAGCGGCTCGAGGTCGACCGGCTTATGCCACGCGCGCAGCGCGAGGATACCTGGGTCGTTCTCGCTGGCGGTCGTGCGAGCGCCCTCAGTTTCTACCGATATGTATGCCGCAGCTCCGTCCTGAACGAAAATCGTCGCGTCGGCGGCATTGGCATGCTCCTTGACTTCTCGAACGGCGCGATCCAGCAATACGCGACGATCGGTGATATATGAAGATTCGTGCGCGAAGCGCCGCAGTGCCGCCTCGTCCTCATGCCGCTTTCGGAAGAATACACGATCCACGAAGTGATCGACGTGCCTATGGATGAAGCGCATCGACAAACCCAGGCCTAGAGCCAAACCCATACCGATCACGGTGCTGGTGGTGTGACTGGTGCTTACGAACCACTCGCTTGCGGCGAATTCCGCCAAGACGAACGCGCCGATCACGATGGTCGAAACGATCGTGAAAACGGCCGCGCGGTTCAGGAAGAAGCCAATATCGATCAACCGGCGACTGAGTGCTGCATACATCAGCGCAACGGATGCGGTGATAAACACTAAATTGGTAACAATGGTCAAGACAACGGATTCGGCGTACGATGGCGACGACGAGGCTGCAATAGCGGTTACAGTGAAAACGCAGAAAAAGACCGCGATAGGTACGAGCGTCCACACCGCTCGCTGACGTTCGACGCCGCGTGAGGCGGTAATCGCTTGCACGCTGCAGACTACTGCCGACAAAACGGCCGCCACGAAAAGAACGAGCCCGGCTAGCCCACTGTTGAACGGGAGCGGGTCGAACCAGAGCGTGATTACTCCGAAGATACCAACTGCGGCGACCGCGATTGCCAGGGCGACGAACGCATAACTTAGCCATTGTGTGATTCGTCTAGCCCGCGAGAGCGGCAGGGCGAAGCAGCTAGCGAACGCGACCAAGAGCGCCACCGATGACCATGCAACTACGGTGTTGGAAACGCTGAAGAGGATGTACACCCACGCCCAGGGCGCGGCGAAAACGAATGTGCTGCCGGCAAAAATAAAGAGCGACAGCCACAGCGAGAGCAATCGCATCTGCGGCGCGTCGGCGCGGCGCCACGCGATCAGTGCGGCTAACAGCAGAAGCCAAAGAGCCGCGAACTCGCCGGGCCAGAAGTCCCACCGCAATTTTATCGGGCGTGGTGTGACTGTAAGCTCTTTTTGTAGCCGGCCCCTATGCACAGAGAGGATGACCGGCCGCCCACTGAGCGGCGCTCCGAAAAGGGAAAGCCGCTCGGCAAGGGTGTTGGCGCGTATGTCGATGAGATCGCCTCGACGAACGCCTGCCCGGGCAGCCGGGCCGCCAAGATCCACGGAATTAGCCACCAGGTTAAATGGTCTCGAAGAGGCGACGGTATTGGCTCCCCACTCGCCCTGCCACGGTGGAGCTCCGCCGAATCCGGTCGCGTCAAGTACATTCGGAACCTGAACGAGCGCGGCTAGAGCGCAAACCGTGAGGAGCACCGGGCGCCACGCAACGTATCTCATGACACGGTATTAACCAATCCCCGGAGTCGCCCGGTATTTTTCACTCCAAATCATCGTTTTTCAGGCCTTGAACGCGAAGGCCTGGTGCCTGGGGCGCTCGCGGCCTGGCTCAGCGCTCGGAGGCGGGTCTCGGCAGCATTACCTGCGGACTGCGGCGGATCTCGTCGTCGATCGGCGCGCTTGCCGCGGTGCCGTAGATCCAGCAACGCATCTCGTTGGCGTCTTCCTATCAGGTGACGTACAGCTGAATGCGACCTTTCGGCGGCAAACAACTGAAGCACGTTTGATCGATCTCAATGGCGCCCTCGAATCGTGGTGCACACGTCGTAACTGCAGCATCCCGATCGGCGCGAGAAGCTCTGGACGACGGTGGACTGCCGTGTCGGAGGTGTTAAGGGCTAAGCGGCGCAGAGCAACCGGGGCGATCTCACGATGCTTTCACGCCAACATTCCGCAAAAGGCTAACGCCGAGGTTGTGCAACATAGCGGAACTGTCCAGGCATCCAGACGCACATGCTTCCATCGTCCATGATGAACGATTCGAAACCATCGACTTCGGGATTAAAGTCTGCGTTGTTCAGCTTAGTGGCGGGCCAATTCACGGCAGCCTCCTGACGCGCCCGAGCGCGGAACCTTGCTATTGGAAAACTGCGGTGACTTCGCCAGCGTATTCAACTCGGACGCAAGCCGCCTGGCATCATCCATACAAGCGTACTTCGCCGCGAACCCCGTCTCCACTACCTACCGGGGTAAGCTGCGATGGCGAGGGCGATCGCATTCGAACGGAGGTCGTACAGGCAACTGATCCGCACGCGAATTGGCACTTGCGACAGCGTTGTAAAACGCTTTAGCGACGCTGCACGGGCGGGGACTGGGAACCTTGGCCATTTACACCGATTTTAAGTAGTCGCGATTTCAAGTCTTCGCCGCCGAAATGAAAACGGAAAAGCCCTTGTGAAATCAGGATTCTGCGATGGTGGAGATGGGGGGACTCGAACCCCCGACCCCTTACATGCGAAGTAAACGACGCTCGAAGCCTAGAGTGCGTACGAAACGCAAGAAATAGCCAATTTTCTCTTGTGCGTCAGGCTTTTCGAGGCCGATCTTTCGTCCGCTAGCGTTCGCGCTTTCCGCTAGTTTCCGCGCGACTTGTCGTAAGATTGTCGTACGCATCCCGACGCTCCCTCGCTCTCCCGTGCCTCACAAAGCGCGGTTAGCCTGTTTGGTGCTCGAGGCCGTGTTGGGGCGTCGCAGACGGGTCCTTCTTAGTCAGCGCGGTGATAAACTGCGTGATCGGCCCGACCTGTATGTGCTCTTCCATGTTGTAGTCGCCGGACTTGGGCGGTGTGTATGGATCGGGAGTTCCAGGCTTGATCGGCGGTTCGAGCGCCAACGACTTGAGGAATGCCAACGCGGCTGCGGCCATCGGATGCGCGACCCAGCCGTGAGGGAAACCTGCTTCGTGTTCCTCGCGCGGGTCCCACTCAAGATTGAAAAGGTGCGGCATGTTGTAGGGAGACCACGTCGACAAAAAGCTGTCCTGTTGGAAGAGGTGAGCTTTCCATTGACGCCACTTGATCGCTTGCAGCCGATTACCTTGAAAACAAAGAACGGTATCTCGGCCCGATTCATCGGCCTTGCCCAACAGAAAGTTACGCATGTCCATGCCGTCGATCTGACGATCGGTGGGAATGTCGCCTCCGCCGGCTTTGACGAGAGTTGAAAACATATCCACCAGGTGCACGAGCTCGTTACTAACTTTGCCGGGAGGCACTTTGCCGGGCCATCGAACGATGCAGGGCGTACGGTTGGAGCCTTCGAGCGAGGTAAAATAACCGCCGCGCCATGGACCGGAAAACCCCTTCCATTGTCCGCCCGCCGGATCGGGATCGATCGCCGGCATGCGGAAGTTCGGGTCGCCGCCATTGTCGGATGTCCAGACGACGATCGTATCGTCGGCGATCCCCAGATCGTCGAGCGAATCGAGGATGCGACCGGTGAAGTCGTCCATTTGCGTTAAAATGTCCGCCCAATTACCGCGTTTCGTCTTTCCAACGTACTCTGGATCAGGAATCGGTGGTATGTGCACTTGCGTGTACGGCAGATACATGTAGAACGGCTTATTCTGCTTGGAGGCACGTTGCATAAAATCAATCGCCCATTCGGTGATTTTACGATCGAAATCGGCTCGGAAGGCTGCATCGTACGTCGCGATGGTCTCTGCTTTTGAACCCTTTGTCCTCAAATAGATCGGCTCGGGTTCGAGCGGAATCTCTGTCTGCCCCGCGTACGGCGCAGATGTTACTTCGCCGTTCGGGAAGTACGACTGCATCGTCCAGAGCACTTCGTCGGCCGTGCGCGGACACCAAACGGCTTCATCAAAGCCGAAATCAATCGGGCTGCGACTTTCAGGGTCCGATCCGAGATGCCACTTCCCCCACATTCCCGTCGTGTAACCGGCGTCGCTTAACTGCTGCGCGATCGTTTTCTCCCATCGCGTCAGTCCATCCATTCCACCGGTGATTGGCACCGTTTGTGTACCCGAACGGATTGCGTGACGACCGGTCAACACAGCTGACCGGCTCGGCGTACATTGCGCCTCGACGTTGAAGTTCAAGAGCCTTAAGCCTTCACTAGCGAGGCGATCAATTCGTGGCGTCGCTGCACCCCGCAGAATGCCGCCGCCATAACACCCGACTTCGCCCCATCCGAGATTGTCCCAAAGAAAGAAGACGATGTTGGGCTTTTTCCTGGCCGATTGATCCGCTGCCATGAGGCGATTACTCCTTCGACGTTGGATTAGGCGCCGGTGCTGATTGCGCGACGCTAAGGGCTCGAGGACGCGTTCTCAAGATCATGCGAGTTTAAAGGCTCATTTGTAACCGTTGAAATCCTGGCCGGGCTTGATGTTCGGATACTTTTTCGCACTCGCTTCGTACTTCGCAACTTCGGCGAAGACAGGCGTAAAGACCCACGCGTTATCTCCCTTGAGCGAACCGAGCTCCCACCGCTCTCCCGGATCGCTGCTCAGGTCGTACGTCAGGGGGAACTGCCCTGCACCCTCGGGATCCTCGATCGCCTTCGAGTAGCGAAAGATCACCTTGTAGATCTTCCATTTGACTGACAGCAGTTCGCCTGCGTGACCGAACAGCATAAACGAATCGCGTCCGCTGGTCTGGCTTTCGCTAAGAATGAACGCTGAGGCATCGATGCCGTCGATCGGGCGGTCCGTGGGGACGAGATGCGACGCACCGGCGATGCCGGCGAGCGTCGGTAACCAGTCCTCGGCCGCCAGCATCTCATTGGTGACGCCTCCGGCAGGCACGTGTCCCGGCCAACGTACGATCGCAGCGGTACGACAGCTGCCTTCGAACGGCGGAGCGAAGAAATCTCCCGCCAAGGCCCGCTGGAACCGCCTGGCGTGGCGGCGATGCTCGATGAGGTTCCATTATCACTGCTGAGAACCACAAGGGTGTTATCCGCGATGCCCGCTCCTTCGATCGCATCGAGAACTTGCCCGACGCGGAAATCCATCTCACCAATAATGTCGGAGTAGAGGCCGCCGCGCTGCGTGGACTTGTCTGCAAAGTTGGGGTTCGGAACGATGGGGGGGTGCACTTCCGAGTATCCCAGGTAAACAAAGAACGGCTTCTTCGCGGCCGCATTGCGCTGAATAAAGTCGATCGTCTTCGGAATGAGATACTTTTCATCGACGATGCCGCGAACGCTCAAATCGAGCGGCATCGCCGGGGTGGATGGCTGCCCCTTCTTTCCCTCCATGAGCATGGGGGGCTTCATCCCGGATTCTTTGAAGAGCGGGTACGAGGTGTACCCGGCCTCATCCCAGGTGTTCGGACGGCCCCACCATTCATCGAAGCCTTTATCGCTTGGGAACCGCCCTTGGACGTCGCCGAGGTGCCATTTCCCGTACAGCGCGGTGGCATAGCCTGCGTCCGAAAGCAGCTGCGCAACGGTGTACTCGAAGGGCGCCAAACCGTAGGGAACGCCAAATGTTACCACGCTGGTCCCCGAGCGGACCGGCATGCGGCCGGTCATGATCGCTGAACGCGAAGGCGTACATTCGATCTCGACGTTGTAGTTGTTAAAGCGCACGCCTTCACTTGCGAGCTTGTCGATGCGCGGCGTGGGCGTCTGACCGCCGTAGACGCCAAAGTCACCCCACCCGACGTTGTCGACGAGGATGAAAACGATGTTTGGCTTGCTATTGCTCGGTTGATCCGTGGCCATGATGCGAAAGGCTCCTTATGGCGTCGGAGTAGTTGTGCGGCTGGGGCCGGCGCTGACGATCGATCTGGCGCCGATCATTTCTTATAGCCCGTAAAATCCTCGCCGGACTTGATGTTCGGATACTGCCGAACGCTCTTCTCGTACGCGCCGATGGCGTGGAACATCGGCATCTCCATAACCCAACCCATGGTCATAGTCGAAGCCCAGAGGTTAAAGTTTTCGTGCGGATCACTGGAAAGATCAAAGAACATCGGCACCTGCGGCGTGACGAATCCCTTGTTAATCGATGGAACTTCTGGGCCTGGTACGTATCGCAGAATCATTTTGTAGTAACGCCATTTGACCGACATGAGCTCGCCGTCGAGACCAAAGAAAAGATAACTCTCGCGACCGGTTGCTTCGCTCTTGCCGAGGAGGAACTCCGACGCATCGACTCCGTCAATCGGGCGATCTTTCGGCACTAGGTTGGATGCGCCAATGAGTGCGGCAAGGGTGGGGAGCCAATCCACGGCCGCAAGCATCTGATCGGTGACGACGCTTGCCGGGATACTACCTGGCCAACGCACAATCGCCGGGACACGCATGCTGCCTTCAAATGGCGTGGTAAAGAAATCGCCGCGCCATGGCCCGTTGGAGCCGCCACCCGCACCGGCGTCGCCGCTAAGGTCGAGGGCAGCATTATCGCTGCTGAAAATGATTATCGTGTTGTCTTCAATTCCGGCCTCCTTGACAGCATCAACCACTTGCCCAACTCTATAGTCCATTTCCGCAATCATGTCCGCGTATAGACCGCCTCGATTGGGAGATTTGCCGGCAAAATCGGGATGGGCGGCGACGGGCGGATGCATTTCAGAATAGCCGAGATACACGAAAAACGGCTTCTTCGCCTGTGCGTTTCGTTTGATAAAATCGATCGTTTTCGGGATGAGGTATTCGCCATCGACGATTGGCCGCAGGGTCATGTCGAGGGGCATCGCCCATTTGGATGGCTCACCCTTGCGCCCTTCGAGAATGTGCGGGGGTGTTGTCAGCGGATTGGGAATCTCGTGCTTTTCCCGCAGTTCCTTCACCAAATCGTTGTAGAGCGGATAGGACGTGAACCCAGCTTCATCCCAACTATCTGGGATTCCCCCCACTGGTCAAAGCCCTGATCGTTTGGCAAACGCCCCTGAGTGTTTCCAAGGTGCCATTTGCCATACAAAGCCGTCGCGTAGCCCGCGTCTGACAACAAGTTTGCTGTCGTGTACTCCCACGGTGTCAATCCGAATTTGCCTTGACCAGGCACGGCGGAGGCGGTTCCTGAGCGCACGGGATGGCGTCCCGTCATGATCGCCGAGCGCGTTGGCGTGCACTGCGCCTCCACGTTGTAGTTATTAAATCGTATGCCCTCGCTCGCGAGCTTGTCGATACGCGGGGTCGGCGTTGTGCCGCCATAGACGCTAAAGTCTCCCCACCCGACGTTGTCGACGAGGATGAAAACGATGTTTGGCTTACTATTGCTCGGTTGACCCGTGGCCATGATGCGAAAAGCTCCTTATGGCATCGGAGTAACTGTTGCGGCGGGGGCCGGCGCTGAGGCCGGAGGTAGCGGCGGCGGTAGATTGCTCTCGTTGATCAGGTAGTAGAAGTTGACAGCGAAAAGGCGCGGGCTCGCGTTCGCTGCAAAGTTAAAGCTTTGGCCGAACGGTCCGTTCGACTGCGTCGAGATTTCCGCGCCGCCGTACGTCACGGCGACGCTGAGGTGACGGCTCAAGAGTTGCACGACCTGACCGGCCAGCACGGTGCGGTTGGGATTGAAGCTGTGATACACGACTGGAAGGATCTCGAAGCTGCTGTACTGCGGTGACCACGCAAACCAGATCCCCAGCGGGTCGCTCCAACCGCGCGTCGCGCCTCCGGTAAGCGATGTCGAGGTCGAGTTCTTAAACGTCCACCAAGGGCCGAACGATACGTTGGCATTCAGTGGTTGTGCCGTATCGAGCTGAATCTCGTAGGACGGCCCGGGGCTCGTAATGCCGCCGCCGTTGGTCGGCGCCGTGTAGCCGAGAGCGATCGCGAGCTGCGTGAAAGTTTTTGGACTGAAAAATACACGCTGCGTATAGGCAAACGAAGTATCCGACGCAGCAGTAAAAGTCCCGAAGCGGGCGGTGTTGACCGATACGGCGGATGGAGCCGAAATTTGTATCTGCGAGCTAGGCGAGACTCCGAACACCATAAGCAGGCTCGGATAGACGTTGGCGTTGCCGGAAAGCGGAAGGCTCGCGGCAAGCGCACCACGGCTGGCTGATACAGAGCCGTGCGCGCTAAGGTTTGAGTAGCCCGCGGAGACCATCGCCTCTCCCGAGATATAGACGCACGGAGTCGGCCCGAACTTATTAAGAAGTTCTTTCGGTCCGCCACACGGATCGAAGATCGAATAATTCGTGTTCGGCGGATTGTGCCAAACCGGTGCTGCCGTCGGAGACGGCGCAGGGCTCGGCGTTGAGGATTGCGCCGATGCCACCAGACCGGGAAGCCAAAGGAAGAGCACAAACGGCCACACTCGCCAAGCTACGTGCGCGTGCAGAGCGACCGCTGGGTGTGTAAAGATCCTATTAGGCATGCGACTTACCGGCATTTCGACCGGTGCGCGCAAGGAGGGCGCTAAAAAGCGGCATGAGGACGAACCAGCTCAGCGTCCAAACCGTTAGGCCCGACCAAGCTAGGGCCGCCGCAACGGCGGCGGTGAGCGGGTTGCTCAAGTCAACACGCGCGATTTGCTCGGCCGCCGACCGCGAGGCTCGTGGCGCCAGACCGGCCGCAATGGCGTATCGCAGAGCTGCGAAGCCAAAGAGGCTCGCAACGAGCAGGCTGAGGGACTGCAAGAGCAGTGTTGGAGGGCCACCGATATATGTCGGATCGGCCTCCAGCGCGTAAAGAAATAGAAACACGAACGCCACGGCTGCGATTGACAGCGCTTCAAAGGCAGCGTTCGATCTTTCAACCATGCTTAGCAGCGTGTTCTTCCTGCACCAAAAATAAGCGACGACGATCAATCCGAACACGACGCGCGTGAGATTCGTCGGCTCGCCCTCCAGTAAACCGAAAATAGCGCCTGGCTGATGAAGCCAGCGCTGATCTTGAAACGCGGGCAGGAACTGAACGGCCCGGAAGAACGCGAGTGCGAACAACACGTCGAGGAATCTGTTCAGGCTTGTGAACCGCTGATCCAGCGCCATGTCCCCAACCTCAATCCAGTTTGCGGGCGACGCGCCCGTACAGCCCGACGCGCCGCTTGCCGGTGTCTGCGCCAGCATCGCTGCAATTCCTCCCATTGGCGTCCGGCGCGGTGAAGTACGGAACGACTTCTAGGCAGCGACGCGAGTTATCCCAAAAATGCAAAATCGCGTTGCTTGAGTCGGCACGAGAGTATCCGCGCGCGTTGTTGCGCTACAAAGTACGCAAGTTTGGCTGATCTTTATGGGACCTAGGAATGCCCTTTCGACCCGGCGTACCGTTTCAGTCCGGTCGGCAGAGCCTATCTCGACGCTCGCGCCGCGGCTCGGTCGTTCGGTTCAGCTTTTGTTGTGAAAAGGGGATTTGCGATTTATGGCAACCCAACCGAAGAAGCCCAATATTGTGCTGATCATTTCCGACGACACCGGCTACGGCGATCTCGGAGTTTACGGTGGCGGCATCGGACGTGGCATACCGACTCCCTCGTTCGATCGTTTGGCTGATGAAGGCATGACGTTTTTCAGCGCGTACGGCCAGCCAAGCTGCACACCCGGTCGTGCCGCCATTGTGACGGGTCGTATCCCAAATCGCAGTGGTATGACGACCGTCGCCTTCCAAGGCCAAGGCGGCGGCTTGCCAGCCGCAGAGTGGACCTTGGCGTCTGTCTTAAAGCAAGCCGGTTATTCAACATTTTTTTCAGGAAAATGGCATCTCGGCGAAGCCGACTACGCGCTTCCAAATGCGCATGGCTACGACGAGATGAGATATTGCGGGCTTTATCATCTCAACGCGTACACATACGCAGATCCGACTTGGTTCCCAGAGATGAGCGATCAGCTTCGAGCGATGTACGCGAAGGTAACAAAAGGAATGCTTTCCGGAAACGCCGGCCAGCCCGCACACGAAGAGTTCAAGCTCAACGGTCAATACGTCAACACGCCTGAAAAGGGAGTCGTCGGCATCCCGTTCGTCGATGAGTACATCGAGAATGCGTCGGTCGACTACTTGCAGCGCGCATATGCGGCCGGCACGCCGTTTTTTGCCCATATCAATTTCATGAAAGTTCACCAGCCGAATATGCCGCACCCGGACTACATCCATAAGTCGCTCTCGAAGAGCAAGTATAGCGACTCCCTCGTCGAGCTTGACGCGCGCATCGGCCGAATCATGGACTTGGTCCGACAACTCGACAAGGACGGCAATACGCTCGTATTTTGGACTACCGACAATGGAGCGTGGCAGGACGTGTATCCGGATGCCGGCTATACGCCGTTCCGCGGGACCAAGGGAACTGTCCGTGAAGGTGGTTGCCGCGTGCCTGCGATGGTATGGTGGCCAAATAAGATCAAAGCGCGTGAGCGTAATCACGACATTATCGGCGGCCTGGACTTCATGGCAACGTTCGCGTCGCTCGCTGGCGTTAAACTCCCCACCGAAGATCTCGAAGGTAAGCCCACCATGTTTGACAGCTACGACCTTTCGCCGGTACTGTTCGGTACTGGCCCGTGTCCTCGCAACGAATGGTATTACTTCACCGAAGACGAGCTGCTGCCGGGTGCGATTCGCATCAGAAACTGGAAGATGGTCTTTAACCTTCGCGGCGACGATGGCGTGCCGACCGGCGGCCTCGCCGTAGACACGAACCTCGGCTGGAAAGGGGCTGAGAAGTACGTTGCCACGGTCCCACAGGTGTTTGACCTTTGGCAGGATCCACAAGAGCGCTACGACATTTTTATGAACAATTACACGGAACACACCTGGCTTGGGCCGCTGATGTCCCAACAACTCGAAAAGATCGGGGGGACCTACGTCAAGTATCCGCCACGTAAGATGCAGGGTCTCGGGTACACCGGGCCGATCACCTTGTCGAATTACGAACGGTTCTCGCATATTCGCGAGCAACTGCAAAGCGAAGGAATTAAGATCTCGCTCCTAGGTAACTAAGGGAACGTTCGCCGAGCAAGCGGTTAACCGGTCTCTTGAGGTAAAGCGGCTTCGCACGCGAAGCCGCTTTCGTCCGGCGCTTTTCTAGAGGTTACTCGTCCTTCTCTATAGGCGCGTCATCGCCGGGCTGCACCTCTGGCGGCCCGATCGGCATTCCTGGCGGCAACGGCGGCGCGGCGTTTTCAAGATAGTCCGCGAGTGAGTTATCGGCATCACTACTCTGACTCCGAGGTCTTAGCGCCATAGCGAGACTTTCAAACGAGTCGTCTACGAGGCCTGGCGCCTTTAGCCAAGGCGCCAAGGTGTTTCGGAGGCTATTCTCGGGCCGAGCGCGTTGCGCGCCGCGCCGGTCGGGAAGCCATGCACGCCGATGCCTTTTCAGCGTTACGTCTGCTGAAACGCTGGCATAGGTCGTTGTACCGACGCCACAGCGATGCGGTATCGGAGCACGACCACTTATCTCAATTGTAGGTGGCCACCATTTCGGCCGCGCGTCGGCGAAGCCAAAACGTAAAACGCCTGTAAAATCAGGCGCTTCCGTTGGTGGAGATGGGGGGACTCGAACTCCCGACCCCTTACATGCGAAATAAAGGTTCGCATCGGGATGCCGAGCAATGCACGGCCGCATGGAGTGTAACCGCGCTGCGTTCTTGACCGGTTCGCTCGCGCTGGCGACCGGGGCTCTCGCTCGGCCCGCCGACGCGGCCACCGCGCCGCCGGCGAGCGCCACGCCCGAGATGCTGCTCGGTCAGCTGATGGCCGGCAACAAGCGGTTCGTCGACAACGATTTTCCGGCGGCCAATCGCGTCGCCGACAAACGTGAGCTGGTCGTCGAGGGCCAGGCGCCATTCGCGTCGATCCTCAGTTGTGCTGATTCGCGGGTGATTCCGGAGCTCGTGTTCGTTCAGGGGATCGGCCAGCTATTCGTGACGCGCGTCGCCGGGAACTATCCCGACGACCTGGTGACGGGGTCGATCGAGTACGCGGTCGAGCATCTCGGCACGGCGGTGATACTCGTCCTCGGACACGAAAGCTGCGGCGCCGTCAAGGCCGTGTACTCCGCGCTACAAAAGAAACAAGAGCTGCCCAAGCATCTCTCGACGATCCAGCGGCTGATCGCTCCGGGTATCGCCGAGGTCGTAGCGGCGCGCGGCAGCATCGAGCAGGCGATTGAAGTCAACGTGCGCGCGGCGGCGGCAGCGCTGTTCAACACTTCCGCGGTCATCGCCAAAGAAGCCTCCGCCGGACGCGTGCGCGTTGCCGGCGGAGTCTATCACTTGAGGAGCGGAGCGGTTAGGCTGCTGCAGTAGTTAGTAGGGACAGTAGTATTTCGCCTGTGCGTTGCCCGTGATGGTGATGTTGAGGTTGGTAGCGTTCACCCAATAGATGTAGACGGGGCTTCCGTTGGGTCCGGTCTGCGTTACGTCGATCGTGAGCGGCGTTCCGCCTTGCGATCCGTTCCAGAAATTGTTGACGTAACAACCGTTGCGATTGATGGGAAGGCGCGCCTTGGCGCAGATCGCGCCGGGCTTGCACACTTTGTCCGGCGAAATCACGTCGGCCTGGACGATTCCCTCGGCGGGCGCGACCCCGGCACGAGGCGCCATGGCCGGATTGAACGTAACTGCGGCCAAGAGGAGTGACATCAGGATCATCGTTATCGTGTTATCTCCTTGCGACTGTCTACGATGTATACGAGTAGGATAACCGGAAGCGTCGCGCTCGCCCGCAAGCAGGCGATGCGTTTTGTACAACTTTTAATGCCCGCGTTGTAGCATGAATGGGTCGCCGCGGCTTGAAATATTATTTTTTAATAGAATTTTAGGAAAGAGGAGGCCACATGAGCACCTACCGAGCGCCGCTGCGCGACATGCAGTTCGCCCTGCGCGAGCTGGCCGGGATCGAGGGGGTCGCGGCGCTCCCGGGCTGCGAGGACACGCTCGACGTGCTCGACTCGGTCTTAGAAGAGGCCGCGGCGTTTGCCTCGGGCGTGCTCGACCCGCTTAACCGAGTAGGCGACAAGGAGGGCTGCACCTGGCGTGCGGGCGAGGTCACGACGCCCGCGGGCTTCCAGGAGGCATATCGCAAGTTCGCGGAGGCGGGCTGGATCGGCTTGCCCGTGCCGGCGGAGTACGGTGGCCAAGGGCTGCCGCAACTGCTGCTCGGGCCGACGCTCGAGATGTGGAACGCCGCCAACATCGGCTTCGCCAACGGTCCGCTGCTCAATCAGGGAGCCATCGAGGCGATCGAGCTCGTCGGCTCCGAGGAGCAGAAGAAGCGCTTCATCCCCAACCTCGTGTCGGGCAAGTGGACCGGCACCATGTGCCTGACCGAGCCGCAAGCCGGTTCGGACCTCGCGCAGGTGCGTACGCGCGCCGTGCCCGCGGGCGACCATCACAAGATATCGGGCACGAAGATCTTCATCACGTTCGGCGAGCACGACATGGCCGAGAACATCATCCACCTCGTGCTCGCGCGTCTGCCCGACGCGCCCGAGGGGACGAAGGGCATCTCGCTCTTCATCGTGCCGAAGTTCCTCGTCAACGCCGATGGCAGCCTCGGCGAGCGCAACGACGTCGTCTGCTCCGGCATCGAGCACAAGCTGGGCATCAACGGCAACCCGACGTGCACGCTGAACTATGGCGAGCGCGGCGACGGCGCGGTCGGCTATCTCGTCGGCGAGCCGAACCGCGGCCTCGAGTACATGTTCATCATGATGAATGCCGCGCGCTTCTCGGTCGGCGTGCAGGGCATCGCGTTGGCCGACCGCGCGTACCAGAGCGCGCTCGAGTACGCGAAGGAGCGCGTGCAGGGCCGCGACCTCAAGCCGGGCTCGCGCGCGCCGGAATCGATCTTCAGGCATCCCGACGTCCGGCGCATGCTGATGTGGCAGAAGGCCACTATCGAGGCGATGCGCGGGCTCGCGTACGTTACCGCTGCGTCACTCGACTACGCGGTGCGGCATCCGGACGAGCGGGTGCGCAAGGAGCACAAGGCCTTCGTCGAGCTGATGATTCCCGTCGTGAAGGGCTGGTGCACCGAGAACGCCGTCGAGCTCTGTTCGACCGCGCTGCAGGTGTTCGGCGGCATGGGCTACATCGAGGAGACCGGCATCGCGCAGCAGTACCGCGACGTGCGCATCATCACGATCTACGAAGGCACGACCGGCATTCAGGCGCTCGACCTGATCGGGCGCAAGCTTTTGCGCGACATGGGCGCGGGCGCGCGCAGCGTCGGCGCGAAGATGGAGGCCGTCGCGAGGGAGTGTGCCGCGCACGCCGATCCGACCGTCAAGCGCATCGGCGAGGGGCTCGGCAAGGCGCTGCTCGCGCTGCAGGAGACGTCGCAGTGGATCGGCATGAACGCGATGGGCGACCTGAACAAAGCATTCTCGTGCTCGGTGCCCTACCTGCGCCTGTGGGGCGCCGTCGCAGGCGGCTGGCAGATGGCGCGCGCCGCGCAGATCGCGGCGGCGAAGATCGCGGCCGGCGACGCGGACGCCGAGTTCTATCGCGCGAAGCTCGCCACGGCGGCGTTCTACGTGACCCACGTGTTGACGCAGTGCGCCTGGTACCAGCGCCAGATCGTTGAGGGCTCGGGCGACGTGATGACGCTGGACGAAACGCAGTTCGAACTCGATCGTAAGCTTCCGGCCGGCGTATAGTGATTCCGCAAGAACGTCGCGATGACGTGCGCGTCATCGCGCTCGACAATCCGCCGGTCAACGCGCTCTCGTTTGCCTATTGCGCGAAGCTGAACGCGCAGGTCAAAGCCGCGAACGCGGACGACGCGGTCGAAACAATCGTCTTTACGGGCCAAAACGGGCTCTTCAGCGCCGGCGCCGACGTCAACGATTTTAAGGACGAGCTGCCGGCGGGTGCGGTAACGATCCGCGATGTGATTCACGCGATCGAGACGAGCGGCAAACTGCACATCGCGGCGATCGACGGCAACTGTTTAGGCGGCGGACTCGAGCTGTCGCTGGCCTGTGACTACCGCATCGCTACGGCGCGCTCGAAGCTGGGCCTCCCCGAGATCAAGCTCGGCCTGCTGCCGGGCGCCGGCGGAACGCAGCGGCTTCCACGACTGATCGGCGCGCGTGCCGGGCTCGAGTTCATGCTCAAAGGTGCGTCTGTAAACGCCGAGCGCGCCATGGAACTCGGCATGCTCGATGAGGTCGTCGAGGGCGAGGTCGTCGAACATGCGGTCGCCAAAGCGCGCAGCCATCCGCCGAAGCGGCGCATCTCGGCGATGCCGACCATGATCGCGCCGGGCGTTCCCGACCAAGCCGGACCCTACGTCGTTGCGCAAGCGCACAAGATGGTGCCGTCCGAAGACCGCGGCGGCCTGGCCGCCCACAAACTGATCGACGCGGTCCAAGCTGCCGTCGAGCTGCCGTTTGCATTCGGGCTCGCGCGCGAGGCGCGGCTGTTCGATGAGCTCGTGCGCTCGGAAGCATCGCTCGCGCTGCGCCACATCTTCTTCGCCGAACGCGAGCTGACGAAGGTGTCTCCCGGTGTCACCCTGAGCCGAGAGCCTGCCCTGAGCGTAGTCGAAGGGAAGGGTGGCGAGGTTCGTCAGGCAGGCGTCGTCGGCGCCGGCACGATGGGCAGCGGCATCGCGATCGCGTTCGCGCAGACCGGCATTCCCGTCGTCGTCGTCGACAACAACGACGCGGCGGTCGATCGCGCGCGCCAGACGGTGATGGGTATGTTCATGTATCAGGTGCAGAAGGGGCGCCTCACTCAGGAACAGGCCTGGAAGCGCGCGCAGTCGGTCGAGTTCACCGACGACTGGAGCCGCCTCGCGGACGCGGACGTCATCGTCGAGGCCGTCTTCGAGGATCTCGACGTCAAGCGTGACGTCTTCCGCCGGCTCGAAGAGGTCGCGAAGCCCGGTGCGCTCCTCGCCACCAACACGTCGACGCTCGACGTCGACAAGATCGCCGCGGTGACGAAGCGCCCCGAGCGCGTCCTCGGGCTGCACTTCTTCGTGCCGGCGAACATCATGCCGCTGCTCGAGATCGTGCGCGGGCGCGCGACGTCGGAAGAGAGCCTCGCGACGGCGTTCCGGCTCGGCAAGACGCTGCGCAAGAAGGCGGTGCTCTCGGGCAATGCGTTCGGCTTCATCGGAAATCGCATGATCTTCGATTATCTGGGCGAGGCGACGGCGCTGGCCGAGGAGGGCGTGCCGCCGGCGCGCGTCGACGCCGCGATGAAGGACTTCGGCTTCCCGATGGGACCGTTCGCCATGAGCGACCTCTCTGGGTTAGACGTCGGCGCCGCGATCGCGCGGGCGCGCGGCGGATCCGGCGCTCGCACCGACGTGTTGGATCGGCTCGTCGCGATGGGCCGCCTCGGGCAGAAGACGATGGCGGGCTACTTCAAGTATGACAAGTCCGTCGGCAAGGGACGCGATCCCATTCCCGATCCGGAGGTCGAGGCGCTCTTCGCCGACGCCGCGCGCCAAGCGGGCATCGCGCCGCGCGACGTCTCGGACGACGAGATCCGCGAGCGCCTGCTGCGCGCGCTCGTCAACCGCGGCACGCACCTGCTGGAAGACGGCGTCGCGCTCCGACCCGGCGACATCGACATCGTGTACGTCTACGGCTACGGTTTTCCGCCGCATCACGGCGGGCCGATGTGGTATGCGGCCGAGAGGCAGCGCGACGAGAGCAACCGCGAGGGAGTGCTGGCGCATGCCTGACGCCGTCATCGTGTCGGCGGCGCGCACGCCGATCGGGCGCGCGTTTCGCGGCGCGTTCAATCAGACGCCGGGCGCGACTATGGCCGGGCACGCCATCGAGCATGCGCTGCAGCGCGCGTCGGTCGATCCGCGGGAAGTCGACGACGTGATCCTCGGCTGCGGGCTACCGGAGGGCGCCACCGGCAATAACGTCGGGCGCACGGCGGCGCTGCGGGCCGGGTGTCCGGTGAGCGTGCCGGGACAGACGATCAGCCGCTTCTGCGCGTCGGGTCTCGACGCGATCGCCGCCGGGGCGAAGCGCGTCGTCGCGGACGGCGCGCGCGTCGTCGTCGCGGGCGGGGTCGAGTCGATCAGCATGGTGCAGAACGAGGTGCACATGCACTTCATCACCGAGGAGTGGCTGCTGCGCCACTCGCCCGACCTCTACACGCCGATGCTCTTCACCGCCGACTTCGTCGCGAAGAAGTACGCGGTCTCGCGCGATCGGCAAGACGAATATGCGCTGCAGAGCCAGCAGCGCACGGCCGCGGCGCAGGCCGCGGGCCGCTTCGACGCCGAGATCGTGCCGCTTCCGTCGTGGAAGTACGAGCAAGATAAGGCGACGGGCGAGGTGGCCGAACGCCGCGTGGAGCTGACGAAGGACGAAGGCAACCGTCCCGACACGACGCTGGAAGGCTTGGCGGCGCTCCGCAGCGCCGTTCCGGGCGTCGCGGACGCGAGCGTCACGGCGGGTAACTCCTCGCAGCTGTCCGACGGCGCCGCCGCCGTCGTCATCATGGATTCCGCGCTCGCGCAGGAGCGCAACCTCACGCCGCTGGGCATCTACCGGGGCTACGCGGTCGCGGGGTGCGAGCCGGGCGAGATGGGCATCGCGCCGATCTATGCCGTTCCGAAGCTGCTCCAACAGCACGGCCTGAGTGTCGCCGACATCGGGCTATGGGAGCTCAACGAGGCCTTCGCGGTGCAGACCGTCTATTGCCGCGACACGCTCGGAGTTCCCAACGAGCGCTTCAACGTCGACGGCGGCGCGATTTCGATCGGCCATCCGTACGGCATGAGCGGGGCGCGCATGACAATGCACGCGCTCATCGAGGGCAAGCGGCGCGGCGAAAAATACGTCGTCGTCACGATGTGCGTCGCCGGAGGAATGGGAGCCGCGGCGCTCTTCGAAGTGGCTTAGCGCGTTACTTTTTAGAGAACGCCGTGCACCAGCCCTTGGGGCTGATCGATCCGTCCACGATGCTGCAGGTTCCGTTCGCCGATGCGGAGCTGCCCGGCTTGAAGAACCGGCACTGCGAGCACTGCTGCCCGTGACTCGGAGTGCTTTGATATTTGAATTGCGCTTTAGAGCCTCCGGCGTCCGCCGCCGTGGTTTCGGCGAGGAGCAGTCCGGCTAGGGCGGGCAGCACGACCGCGCCGGCGACGAACCGGCCACGGGTCATGCCGTCGTTCGACTCTTTCATTTAGGCGGTACCTCCTACGAGGCACCCTTTCCCCAGAACCCTCTCACTCCCGCTTAATGGTACGCTAATCGTGATTCGATGCTTTGCCGGGCAGATTCGGTTTCAATTGGCGTGAGGGGAAAAAGACACAATATGACAAGCAAGTGGTTCACTAGCGTGATCTCTGGGGTTGCCCTCGTGGGGGTGACCCTCACGAGCGCATTCCCGGCCGTAGCGGCCGAGCAGGCGCCCGACAAAAACGGGCCCGGCGTCGCCAGAGTCAGCATCATCCAGGGCTCGGCGGTCGTCCAGCGCGGCGACAGCCACACGCAGTCGGCCGCGGTGCACAACACGCCGCTGCTCCCGGGCGATTACATTTCGACCGGCCAGACGTCGCGCGCCGAGGTTCAGTTCGACGGCGTCACCGCCGTACGGCTGGGCGGCAACGTTCAGGCGCGGGTGACCGACAACGATCCGAACAACCGCCGGGTGCAGCTCGCGGACGGCACGATCGAGGTCGGCATGGTCCACAACGGACAGGCCATCGACATCGACACGCCGTCGGCCACGGTGCGCGTCCACGAGGCGGGCGACTACCGGGTCTCGATCGGCAAAGACGGTTCGACTTGGGTAACGGTTCGCCGCGGAACCGTCGATATCGTCACGCCGCAGAATACGTTCGCGCTCGAACAAGGCCGCACGCTCGTCGCACGGGGCTCGGCGTCGAACCCGACGATCACGTATACATCGACGGTCGCGTTCGACTCATTCGACGATTTCAACGCGCAACGCGACCGCACGATGGTCGCCGCGCTCAACGCGAGCCCGAACCTCAACCCGAGCATCGCCGGTTACGACAACCTGGACGCCTATGGCCAATGGCAGGACGTCTCGGGCTACGGCCAGGTTTGGGTGCCCGATCAGACGTCTGGATGGGCTCCCTACCGTGACGGCTCCTGGGCCTGGGAAGGCGGTTACGGTTGGACGTGGGTCGGTAACGAACCGTGGGGCTGGGCGCCGTATCACTACGGGCGCTGGTTCTGGGCGAATGGCTACGGCTGGGCCTGGAATCCGCCGGCGTACTACAGCACGCCCGCCTGGTCGCCGGCGCTCGTGGGATTCTACGGATTCGGCGGCGGAGTGGGCTTCGGGGTCTCGTTCGGCTTCGGCTACCCGTACGTCGGCTGGTGCCCGCTCGCGCCGTATGAGGCGTACTATCCGTGGTATCCGGGCTGGGCCTGGACCGGCTTCGGATGGGGCTGGCCGTGGGGCTACGGCGGTTACGGTGGTTACGGCGGCTTCTACGGCGGCACCCGCATCGTGAACATCACGAACATCTACAACATCTATCGTAACTTCCGCCACGGCGGCGGCAGCGGAACGCTAGTCGGCCACTGGCACCACGGGACGATCTCCGGACACACGATCGCCGTGACCTCGCGCAACCTCGGACGCGGGGGATCGATCCACGGTGCGCTGCCGTTTCGTCCGACCGCCGCCAACGAGCGCTTCTCCGGCAGAAGCGTCGCAGGGACGCACTTCTCGCGCGCCTTCGATTCGCCGCGCTTCGCGTCGAATCACGCGGTCGCCGCGCGCAGCTCGTTCGCCGAGCAGCAGCGCGACGTGACTCGCGCGGTCCATGCAACGGCAGTGTCGCACCAGGCTGTGCCGGTGACTCGCACCAACGAGGCAAGAATGCACGCAACGTCCCTGACGCGCGGCAGCGAAAACACCGTTCGGGGCAACGAAGCCACGATGCGTGGTAGCGAAGCTACGATGCGCGGCGCCGAGGCGACTCGCAACGTGACCGCTCCGACCGGCTCGTGGGCGCGCTTCAGCCAATCGCGCGGCGAGGCGCGCTCGGCCGGCTTCTCCGGCGCTCAGCGCACAACGTCCGGAACGGGCGCGCGCGGAAACTCCGGATTCGAACGCTCGAGTCTGAGCGGGCGCACGATGGAGTCGAGCGCGGCGGCGCGCAACACGGAGCGGGCACCGTCGGATTCGTGGGGCCGCTTCTCGCAGTCGCGCGGTAACGTCCCGGTCACGTACGGCAATCGCGATTCGTACTCACGCGGGCAGTCCTACGGAAACGCGGGCGCGCGTAGCGAATCGTATCCGTCGTACTCGCGCCAGCCGTCGTACTCGCGCCAGTCGTCGTACCCGTCGTACTCGCGTCAGCCGTCGTACTCGCGCCAGTCGTCGTACCCGTCGTACTCGCGCCAGCCGTCGTATTCGCGCCAGCCGTCGTACTCGCGCCAGTCGTCGTACCCGTCGTACTCGCGCCAGCCGTCGTACCCGTCGTACTCGCGCCAGCCGTCGTACTCGCGCCCGTCGTATCCGTCGTATTCACGCGGATCGTATGGCTCGGCAGCCTCCTACTCGCGTGGATCGTACGGCTCGGCTCCGTCCTACTCGCGTGGATCCTACTCTGCACCCCGTCAATCGGGTGGCGGTGGTGGTGGTGGTGGGGCTGCACGCGGCGGAGGCGGAGGCCACAGACCGCCTCAGTAACTCGCATCTTCGCAGCGAAAAGAGGGCGGCGCCAAGGCGCCGCCCTTCTCTTTGAAGAAAAGCGGACGGCAATCTGCTTCTCCACACACCGTAAGGAGCCCGAACGTTTTTATGAATAAGGCACGCTTTTCGCTGGGCGTCGCGGCACTTTGCCTGCTCTGCTCCGCGCCCGCCCTCAGCGTCACGTCGCAACCGACGCACCCGATCAAGGTCAACAAGTGCAATCCGCAACGCAACGTCTACACCCAAACGGGGTTCACTCCGGCCTACTATCCCGGCGGCGTCGGCCCATACTGGGGCTGGCCCTCGGTCTACGGTTATGGTTACCGCTATTACCAGTATCCGGTTGCCGGGCACCCGACGCTCGCGATCGACTATGTGAACGTCACCCAGACCGTGATGAAGGACATCGAGTTCGGCCTGGTCGTCCGCGGTAACCTGGTGGCTGAGGTTCGCGACGTCGGTACCTTCTCGCCTGGCGCCGAGATCAAGCATGAGTTCGGCATCAGCTCCAACGTCTTTCCGATTCAAACGAGCCTTCCGGAATGCGTTCCGCTGAAGATCACGTTCGCCGACGGATCGAAGTGGAAGAATCCGCATCTCCCGGCGCTGCGTCGCTCGATCTACGGGGAGCCGCCGCACTAGGGGTTAACGGCCGGTCCACAGTTACGATCCCCACCGGGCCGGAGTCCGCGCCGGCGATGCGGTACATAAGGAAATGCTATGACTCAGGATTTGTCTGCAGTACAGGCGAGCGATAACGTCTGGGAGATGGCGCAGCGCCAGCTCGACGAGGTGGGTTCGCTCATCGGTCTGAACGAGTCGCTCCACAATTATTTGCGTCAGCCCAAGCGCGTGCTCGAGGTCTCGGTCCCGACGCGTATGGACAACGGCGGCTTTCGCATGTTCACCGGCTATCGCGTGCAGCACAACATGTCGCGCGGGCCCGGCAAGGGCGGCATTCGCTTTCACCCGGACGTGACGCTGGACGAGGTCAAGGCGCTCGCGATGTGGATGACGTGGAAGTGCGCGCTCGTCAACATCCCGTTCGGCGGTGCCAAGGGCGGCGTCGTCTGCGATCCCAAGCGCATGTCGATGCAGGAGCTCGAGAATCTCACGCGCCGCTTCACGAGCGAGATCTCGATCATCATCGGTCCGGAGAAAGACATTCCCGCGCCGGACGTCTACACGACGCCGCAGATCATGGCCTGGATCATGGACACGTTCTCGATGCAACACGGCTACTCGATCTCCGGAGTCGTTACGGGCAAGCCGCTCGCGATCGGCGGCTCGCTCGGGCGCGACAAGGCGACGGCCCGCGGCTGCATGTACGTCGTCGACGAAGCGATGGAGACGCAGGGTAGGACGATCGAGGGCACACGCGTCGCGATTCAGGGGTTTGGCAACGCCGGCATGTATGCGGCCCAGCTGATGGCTGAGCGCGGCTACCGCGTGGTCGCGGTATCCGATTCGCACGGCGGCGTCGCGAACGAGCGCGGGCTCGACATCAAGGGGCTCATCGCGCACAAGTACGAGACGGGTTCGGTGGTCGGGTTCACGGGCGGGGAGCGCACCGACAACCGCGAGGTGCTGGAGTTCGACTGCGACGTGCTGGTGCCGGCGGCCCTCGAGAAGGTGATCACGCGCGAGAACGCGCCGCGGGTGCGCGCGTCGATCGTCGCCGAGGCCGCCAACGGGCCGACGATGCCCGACGCGGACGACATCCTGTTCGACCGCGGCATCATGGTCCTGCCCGACATCCTGGCCAACGCCGGCGGCGTCACGGTATCCTACTTCGAGTGGGTACAAGACCTGCAGGCCAACTTCTGGGAGGAAGAGGAGATCAACGAGCGCCTGAAGCGCAAGCAGACGCGTGCCTTTCGCGAGGCGCACGAGCAGGCGAAGCGGCACGGCGTCTCGATGCGCAAGGGGGCGTACTGCGTCGCCGTCGCGCGCGTGGCCGAGGCGACGAAGCTCCGCGGCCTTTATCCCTGACGCAACTCGGGCTTTTCGAACGCGGCCGGCGCACGCTGGTCGACGACGAGACCGGCGCGATCGTTTACGTTCCCGGTTTCATCGACGCGCCGGCCGCGCAGCGCTGGTTCGACGCGCTGCGCGAAACGGTGCCGTGGCGGAGCGAGCGGCGGCGCATGTACGATCGCGACGTCGACGTTCCGCGGATGGTCGCGGGCTACCGGCTGGATGACGAGGAGCCGCCGCCGGCGCTGGCAGAGGCCGCTGCGCGCGTCGCGACCGCCGCCGGCACGCCGTTCAACTCCGTCGGACTGAACTACTATCGCGACGGACGCGACAGCGTCGCGCCGCACAACGACCATCTTTACGAGATCATCGAAGGATATCCGATCGCGCTGATCTCGCTCGGCGCGACGCGTCTGATGACGATCCGCAGCAAGAGCAGGCCTCGGCGCGTCTTCGACCTGGATCTCGAGGGCGGCAGCCTGCTGCTGATGACCTACGAAACGCAGCTGCACTACGATCACGGCATTCCCAAGAGCCGGGTTCCCTTGGGGCCGCGCATCAGCGTCGCATTTCGCGTGCGGCCGCGCTAATGGAATCGCGTGCGGCGGAGCCGTGGGCCGCCGAGATCGAGCTGACCGCCGAGCGCGCCGCCGTCGCGGCCGGTCTGCCGGGCAACACGATCGGCCGTTTCGATCACGTTCGCATGCGGCCCAAGTTCCTTGAGCGACTCCACGCACTACAGGCTGCCGGCCTGGTGCGCGATCGCAAGGCCCTCATCGCATTTCTCGATCGGGTCGCGCCGGTTGGCCCGCGAGCGGATCGCCTGGCCGTCGTGCACGGCGATCTGTACGCACGCCACGTACTCGTGGACGAACACCTGCGGGTCAGCGGAGTCATCGACTGGGGCGACGTGCATCTGGGCGATCCTGCGCTCGATCTCTCGATCGCGTTCAGCGCGATCTCGCCGCGGGCGCGCGATGCGTTCTTCGAGGCGTACGGGGCGGTCGATCCGCGCACGCTCGAGCTCGCGCGCTATCGCGCGATCTATCATTGTGCGATGACCGCACACTATGGGCTGCGCATCGGCGACGCCGAGCTGATCGCTGCGGGCCTGACCGGCTTGATCCCATATGGGGTCACGGCGTAGTATTAACGAGTGGCAGACTTGAAAGTGCGTAACCTCGACGACGGCGTGGCGGCGACCCTCCGCGCTCGAGCGCGCCGGCACGGTACCTCCCTGGAAGAAGGGGCGCGACGCGCGCGTGCGTCATCAGTGACCCGCAAGCGCGACGCCTTTGCGAGGCGCGCGGCGGCGCTGCGCGCGGCAATCGGTCCTCTTCCCGAGGCCTGGCTAGAGAGCGAGGCAGTCGTCAGAGAGGAGCGCGATGCCTGGGGTTGAGGAGGCGCAGTTAGCGGTCCTCGACGCGTCCGTAGCCGTTCGCTGGCTCGTTCCGGAACGAGGAAGTGGACGAGCCGCAGAGCTCCTGAACAACCCGATCACATGGCTCGCGCCTCGTCTCTTGCCCACCGAAGTAGCGGCCGCACTCCGCCGCAACGTAGTCGCAGGAAATCTTCGCGCGGAGTTCGCTACCGCGGCTCTCGACGTGCTTTTGCAGATGCCGCGCGATGGACTGCTTACCTTCGCCGACGACGAAAATCTCGTAGCATCTGCGCTGTCGCTAGCACTGACGGTCGATCACAAACTCCCTGACGGTCTCTATCTCGCGCTGGCGGAACGAGAGGGTGCCGCTCTCGCGACGGCTGACGCCGCGCTCGCACGCCTTGCGGAGCGGCGCAACGTTAGGGTCTATCTCGTCCGCTCAGGGTGATGTGGATGGCTCGGGCGTTGGGCCGTAGATCGCCTCGGCCGCCGTGCAGATCGTCCTCGAGCCGAGCTTGAAGTCCACGAGCGCCTCGCCTTGGTCCGTCGTCGCGGTTCCGCCGATTGCGACGGGCGTGTCGACCGGCAGCGCGAGGCGGTTGTAGAGCAGGTCGGTCTGCCGTTTGAGCGCGCCGATGCTGCGATCCATGAGATTGTCGTCGAACCACTTGCACGTATCGGCCGCACCTCCGGGCAGGCCGGTGAAGGTATACATGATCGTTTGTGCCGGCGCGGCCGCGCACGCCAGACAGGCGATCGCCGCGCACGCCGCGGCCACAACCATGGGACGCTTCATATTCACCTCATACTACGCGCTGGCGCGCCGCCCTGTTTCGCCGCCGGCGTCCGCGAGCAGCCGCCGTACTTCGTCGTCGCTCGTTTGTTCGAAATTCAGGTAGTACAGACCCACGGCGTGAAACGGCTCGGGCGTGCGCACGCACACGACGCTATCGACGATGCCGCGCAGCGACGCGACCGTCCGAGGCGCCGCCACGGGCACCGCGGCTACGATGGCGGCGGGCCCGCGGCGCCGCAGTGCCGTCGCGGCCGCTCGCATAGTGGCGCCGGTCGCGAGCCCGTCGTCCACGACGATCACGACCTTCCCCCGAAGGTCCGGCTCCGGACGCGCGTCGCGATAGGCGACGTCGCGGCGCTTCAGCTCGTCGATCTCGCGTCGAACGACGTCTTGCAGCGCCGCCGCGCCGATCCCAAGCTGCGCGATGAGCTCCTGATCGAGGACGCACGTGCCGTCGCCCGCCAGCGCCCCCATGGCGAGCTCCTCGTGACCCGGCACGCCGAGCTTGCGGACGACGTAGACGTCGAGCGGCGCACGCAGCCGGCGCGCGATCGCATGGCCGATCGGGACACCGCCGCGCGGCAGCGCCAGCACGACGGCGCTCGGATCGTCCGCGTACTGCGCGAGCAGTTCGGCGAGCTGCCGGCCGGCATCGGCCCGGTCGGCGAAGAGTTGCATGCTAGTCGGGGATGCCGCGATCGTGCCGTAGGATCGTCTCCATCGGCGGCGGCAGCCCACAACTATTCGCGTGAGGGATGGGCTCGATCGCGTACGGTCGAGGCGCCTGAGTGAAGTCGAACATGTCGGAGAGCGACGTTGCGTCGACGTCCGTCGTGTGGAGCGATCCGAGGCTAAACGTCTGCTCGATGAACTTTAGAATGCTTCCGAACTCGTATTGCGTGTGGCTTACGAGATGAGCCTTCGCGTATGGCGAGATCACAATGAGGGGGACCCGGAAGCTAAGGCTCGCGTAGTTAGTCTGCGGCGGCGGGACGGGATCGTACCAGCCGCCCCAATCATCCCACAGCAGAACGATCGCCGTGCTGTTCCAATACCGGCTCTTTCCGATCGCGTCGGCGACAGAGGTCACCCACCGCGGGCCGCCGTTGCACCCGCTCGCCGGATGATCGGAATCGAAAAGCGTGGGGATAACCCACGACACCGCCGGCAGCGTGCCATTATTCAGGTCGCGGAAGATCTTCCCGTTGGGCGTGGTGATGTTCTTCCAGTCCGGACCGTAGCGAACGTCTTTGAACACGTCGAAACCGTTCCACACGTTGCCCGCGAACTCCGAGCCGTGCTGCGGCAGATTGAAGATGTAGTACTTCCATGAGACTTTGGCGGCGTCGAGCAGGTCGGCGATGCTTCCGTAGACGTCGAGGCATGGCTGGGGCCCGTTCAGGCTAACACGGCCGTCTTTAAAGATGACTGGGACCGGATTGCTTGGAGGAGAGTCGCAACCCCAGATGGGGACTCCCGGCTGGTCGGTCAGCGACTCGTGGTCGTTTAGACGAACGGTGCCCGACAGCATGATCTGGTGGGCGATGAAGCTGGACGCCGTATCGGTGAAGAACATCCTGTCGGCAATTGCGTAACGCTTCGCGAAATCCCAATACGCTTTGACGTCGGACTGACGCACGTACGAGTACGGGTACAGCTTGGCGTACGGGCCTCCCTGGGCTTCGCCGAAATCGATCAGGTCGAATCCATCGTTGCGACATCGCTTCGTCCCAGTGTCGAAGTCGCACTCCAGCTCGAAGCACTGATGGCTGTGGCAGATGTCCGTCCCGCCCAACGTCGGCGATCCTTGAGCGAGCGAGCGAGCCTTCAGGGCGACTTCGCGTGCCGTTTTGCACCAATAGTCAGAAGTGCCTCGAGGCTTGAACGCCTTACAGGGACCTTGCAGCGCCGTCGTGGCACCGGGGAACCCGGCAAACAGGTTGTTGAAGCTGCGGTTCTCTTGTAGCAAGATAACAATGTGCTTAATCGAGTGCGCCGGCTGCGTCGTTGGGGGCGCCGACGAGAGACTGCTCGAGCCGTTACATCCCGCCGCAGCGGCGAACGCGGCGACGAGACACACAAGGCCGAAGCGTTTCATTCCAACCTCCGAGTAGCAGCTGCGGGCGGGCTATTCGGGTACGCCGTTATCGTGCTCGATGATCTGCTCCATGCTGGGTGAACCGCCGCTGCCGCTTCCGCAGTTCTTCGTCGAGGGCAACGGTTCTTTGTGGAACGAGTTCGGCGGTTGAGACAGGTTGAACATGTCGCTGAGCGAGTTGGCGCCGGCGTCGCTCGTGCCCAGCGATCCCAGGTCGAAGGTCTGCTCGATGAACTTCAGGATGCTGCCGAAGTCGTACTGCGTGTGGCCGACCGTGTGCGGCTTGACGTAGGGCGAGATCACGATCAACGGCACGCGGAAGCCGAGGCTCGTGTAGTTGGTCTGCGGCGCCGCGACGGGATCGTACCACCCGCCCCAGTCGTCCCAGGCGACCAGGATCGCCGTGTCGTTCCAGTATTTGCTCGTGCCGATCGCGTTGACGACGGAGGTTATCCAGTGCGGGCCGTGGTTGCAGCCGCTCGCCGGATGATCCGAGTCGGCGAGTGTGGGGATGACCCACGACACGGCGGGAAGCGTGCCGTTTTTCAGGTCCTTGAACACGGTCGTGTTGGGGAAACTCATGTGGCCTTTCCAATCCGGTCCGAAGCGCACCTTGCGGATCGCGTCGAACCCATTCCACACGGCTCCCGAGAACTCGGAGCCAGTTATCGGGGCGACATAATACTTCCATGACACGCTGGCGGCGTCGAGCAGATCGGCCATCGTCTTGTATTGCGTGAAGCACGGGAATGGGCCGCCAAACTCGTTCACCTGCCCGTTGGTCTTGATGATCGCGGTGACGGTGCCGTTCGGCGCGTCGCAACCCCACGGCGTGGCGTCGGGCTGATCCGTGAGCGATTCGGTCGAGTTCAGCCTCGTCGTCCCCGCGATGATCTGTTGGTGCGCGATGAAGCTGCTCGCCGTCGCGGTGAAGAACATGTCGTCCGCGAGCCCGTACTGGCTCGCGAAGTCCCAATACGCCTTGGTTTCGGAGCGCGTCACGGCGCGATAGGGATAGAGTTTGGCCGGCGGACCATACAGCGCTTGGCCAAACGTTATCTTGTCGAAACCGTCGTTTTGGCAGACGTTCGATGCGTTCGGGTCGCACTCGACTACGAACGCACCGTGGCTGTGACTGATGTCGGTGCCCAGCGCGAACTGATTGGTGCTCTCCAGCGTGCCCGATTTGATCGGCACCTTGCCGCTCGGCGGGCACCACCTGGCCGGCTTGCACAGGCCGATGGTCGCCGTGTTCGCGCCCGGAAAGCCCATGAAGATGTTGTTGAAGCTGCGGTTCTCTTGCAGCAGGATGACGACGTGTTGGATCGAGTGAGCGGGCTGCATCGTCGGCGGCGGCGAGATGCTGCTCGAGCTGTTGCAGCCGGCGCCGCCGAGCGTGGCGCAGAGAACGAAAAGTCCGAAGCGTTTCATGGAACCTCCAAGCGCGGTGTTCTTCCTGGCGTTTATTCGATGCAGGAGAAGAGAAATTCTTGTCGCAGCCTGCTTGGTGACTATGGTTACCGTCCGCTTCGCGGCCTTTGCTTGCTTCGCCGTCGCGTGGCTGGCGCCGCCCGCAGCGCGCGCCGTCGACACGATTCCGTTCACCGAGGTTAAGGGCGGCCTGATCCAGGTGCAGGGATCGGTCGACGGCCAGACGCCGGTGCCGATGCTGATCGATACCGGTGCCGGAGTCGACGTGCTGTCCACGGAGCTCGGCCGAAAGCTGGTCTCCGTTAAGGGCAAGTACGTCAGCCTGCGTCTCACCGGGCAGCGCGTGGACCTACCGGTTGGGACGATCCTGTCGCTCACGCTCGGCGGCGTGAACGTCGCAGCGCCGCACGTCGGGATCTGGAGCGGGCTCGACGGCAGCGGAATCGACGGCCTGGTCTCCGCGACCGCGTTCCGGAACATCGCGACGACCTTCGACTTTAAGAACCATCAAGTCATCGTCGAGGACGCGCAGACGTTCCCCGAGCGCGTGCGCGCGGGCACGAAGGTGCCGCTCGTACTGCAAGACGATCTCGGCGTATCGCTCGGCGTCTTCGCGCGCTTCGATTTCGGCGGTGGCAAGAGCGGTCTGTGCGAGATCGACACGGGCTCGCCGGGCATCACGATCGACAAGAGCTTGGCCGCGTCGCTCGGAGTGAATCCCAACGTCGGGACGGCGAAATTGTCGTCGATTTCGCTCGAGGACGTGCCGCAGACGATGATCGAGCAGCCGACCGTGACGTTCGCCAACCTGATCTACGACTGCAACGTCGGCAACGCGTTCTGGGCGGGGAAAATCTTCACGCTCGATCTGCCCAACCATCTGTTCTACGTGGCGACGCCGTCTTAGCGTTTTCTTAGGTTAGAAGGCCCGGAGGGCGGGTATGAAGGCGGCGTGGTACCTCCGCCAGGGGCGCCGCCGGCTTTGACGCTCGTCGCCCAAAAGTTTGCCGAGACGAACCGCGGCATCGTGAGCTTTCACCTGCACCGCGTCTTCGACGTGCACGCGGGCTTCTCGAAGCGCCATGAGGACCTCGTCATGGACGGCGTCTACAGCGACGGAGCGATCGTGAAGGTCCACGTGTCGAGCTACGCGATCGACGGAAAGCCGGTCGACGCCGCGACGCAGACGACGCTCGTGCAGTCGTACGAACGCCCCGGCCCCGCCGCGGTCTTCAACCTCCCGTTCGATCCGCGCTACGTCGCGGCGTATCAGTATCAAAGCGCCGGGCCGCAGAAGATCGCGTTTACGTCGAGTCTGCGCGATGCCGCCCACGGAAACGGCAGTTTCTCGTTCGATGCGACCGGCAACGTCCTCAGCTGTACGTATCAGCCCAACGTCCTGCCGCCGCACGCGAGCTCCGGGCAGGTGACGGACCGGCGCTCCGAGGCGCTCCCGGGTTATTGGGCGGTGGTGGAAGAGACGCAGCAATATAAAGGGAGCTTCGGGCCGTTCCCGGGCGCGGGAACGGTCGAGATCACCTTCTCAGACTTTCACCGCTTCGCCGATCTTCAGAGCGCGCTCCGCGCCTTGGCGAGTTCTTAATCGCAGCCTCCGGCCCAGCAGGCTTTGGCGTCTGTGCAGAAAACCGTGGCGGCCTGAGGGGAGAGCAGATGACAGGGCGCAAGACGCTATTTTTGAACCCGCCGAGCTTCGAAGGGTACGACGGCGGCGCGGGTTCGCGGTATCAGTGCCGCCGCGAGGTGCGATCGTTCTGGTATCCGACCTGGCTCGCGCAACCCGCCGCGATGGTGCCGGGCAGCCGTCTCGTCGACGCGCCGCCGGACGACCTGACGATGGATCAGGTGGCGCCGCTGGCCAAGGACTACGATTCGATCGTCATGCATACGAGCACGCCGTCGTTCAACAACGACGCGCGCGTAGCGGAGCGTCTGAAACAGGAAAATCCCGACGTGTTGATCGGCATGGTCGGCGCGCACGTCGGCGTCCTCCCGGAGCAGTCGCTGCGCGGGGCGCGGGCCGTGGACTGGGTCAGCGTCGGCGAATTCGACTACACCTGCGTCGACGTGGCGTCCGGAAAGCCCATTGAAGAGATCGACGGCCTGGCGTATCGCTCGAACGGCGACATCGTGCGCACCCCCGAGCGCCCGACGATCACCGACATGGACGCGTTTCCGTCGGTGCTCGACGTTTACCGCCGCGATCTGACGATCCCGAACTATTTCAACGGCTACCTACAGCATCCGTACGTCTCGCTGTACACCGGGCGCGGCTGCAAGTCGAGGTGCACGTTCTGCCTCTGGCCGCAGACGATCGGGGGGCATCTCTACCGCGTGCGCGGCGTCGACAGCGTCGCCGCCGAGATGGCGCGGGCCCAGGAGCTCTTCCCCGAGGTTCGCGAGTGGTTCTTCGACGACGACACGCTGACCGACAACATCCCGCGCGTCGAGGAAGTAGCGCGCCGGCTCGGTCCGCTCGGGATCACGTGGTCGTGCAACGCGAAGCCCAACGTGCCGCGCTCGACGATGGAGATCCTCAAGGCCAACGGCCTTCGCCTGCTGCTGGTTGGTTACGAGTCCGGCAACCAGCAGGTGCTCAACAACATGAAGAAGGGCACGCGGCTCGACATCATTCGCCGCTTCTCGAAGGACTGCCGCGAGCTGGGCATCAAGGTCCACGGCACGTTCATCCTGGGCATGCCGGGCGAGACGCCGGAGACGATCCGGGAGACGATCAACTTCGCGTGCGAGATGGACCCGGAGACGATCCAGGTCTCGCTCGCGGCGCCCTATCCGGGCACGTATCTCTACAAGCAGGCGCAAGAGAACGGCTGGCTCGAGGCGCAGAGCAGCGATCTGGTCGACACGCACGGCGTGCAGCACGCCGCGCTGAGCTATCCCGGCCTGACCTCGACGATGATGTTTCAGTCGGTGGACGAGTTCTATCGGCGCTTCTATTTCCGCCCGCGCAAGATGTTCTCGCTGCTCGGCGGCATGATCGGCGATCGTCAGGTGATGAAGCGCCGCCTGCGCGAGGGCGTGGAGTTCTTTCATTTCCTGCGCGAGCGCAAGCGCGAACAGGCCGCTTCGGCGGCTTCTACGGCGTCATCGTAAGCTCAGTACGAGAAACCGGTCAGCGTAAGGTAACTCGGACGCGGGTTTAAGACGAAGCCGGTCCGGCGAGCCGGGTTAATAACGGGCCCGATGCCGAACCAGAAGTTGAATCCGGTGATTTCTTCGAGGAAGTTTCCCTTTTCGTCCGCGACCCAGATCGCGCTTGCCTGGGTTCCGCTTCCCGAGACCGGCTGAGCGATCAGGCAGAGGCCGTGCACTGGGTCCATCGCGACGCCCGATCCGCTGCGTATCTGCGATCCGCCCGAGTTGGGGAGCTGCACTTCGAAGCCGGTCCGGGTCTTGAGATCGAAGAATTCGACGCCTGCGTCGATCTCCGTCGTCATGCAAGCGACGCCCGCCTTCGGATCGACGGCGATGCCGTTGACTAGGCCGTATCCAAGGCCCGTAGATGTCGTCGTTTTGCCCGATTTTAGATCGACGATGCCAATCGAAGGATGAGTGTTGGGTGCGCCGTTGTCGCCGGCGATGACGCCCTGATTCGTCGCCGGGTCTTGGGCGATCACCGGGACGTCGCCGGTGCCGAACGCGCCTTGATCGAGCGGGATCACTTTTGAGGTGCCCCGCAGGACGTCGGCGGCGATCAGCGTCGTCGGTTGCGACGGTTTGCTCGCGTCATATCCGAACATCAACTGCTTTTTCGTCGCTTGATTTTCAGCGATCTGTTGCAGCAAAAAGGCCATCGGCGGGGTCCACAAGCCGTTGATGTTCCCGCGTTTTACCGGGTTCATCAGTTTGTACGCGCCGTCGTCGTTGAGGACGCCAACATCACGTGCGAGAATCGCGTAGGCGGAAAAGCTCCGGTTCGCACCCTTTACCACGACTTTCGTGATCTTGCCGGTGCGCTGATCGAAGGTCTCGACCGAGTAGGTATCGCCGCTCCGCTGCGATTGGTAGTTGGCAAAGAACCCGTCGTTGCCGTGTTGATCGATATCGAAGCCGAGTATTTCGCCGGGCACTTTCGGCTTTACGATCGGGCCGAGTCCCCGCGCACGGCGGACCTCGGTGCGAGCGGATTGCGGGACGAGCGACTGGGGGTTCGGCGCCGAGCAGCTCGCAAGGCTCGGCATCGTCAAAGCCATTGCGCACACTATGAGCCGGCGGGCGTACGGCATGCGGCGTCCTTTCGTTGCACGGCGTTCAGCCCGAACGTAGCCCGCGTCCATGAAGAATCTCTGAAGCCGCTACTTTAGCATCAGCACCGAGATGCTGTAGGGCGGAAGCGCGAGCGGCACGGACGTGCCGACGTTACCTAGGCTGCGTTTCACCGGCCCGACCCACTGGTTGCTCTTGGATTTATCGTACTGGGCCTTGCCGTAGGTGGCAAGTGCGCCGGCGAAGCTAGTCTTCGTGGAGTTCGTCACCCGCGCATCGACGTCGATCGTGTGAAGCGTGTTGTTGAAGATGGCGAACGCGTAGCCGTTGCCTTCGGCGAAGCCGTACGCGCGCACGGCCGGGTGCAGCCCGGGCGGAACGGTCGTGCTGCGGACCTGCGAACCGCCGGGCACCTCGCCGGCCAGCAGCGCCATCACGCGCGCCGTCGGGAACGGCGTGCCGCCGGGAATCGTGGGCGCGCCCTGACACCCGTATTCCGGTAAATCGTCCGAATAGAGCGCTTCGGTTCCGAAGTTTTGCCAGCCGTAGAGCATCTTCGAGAAGTCGCCGTTTTGATCGCAGCTGCCGTAGGCCAGCCAGAACGTGGACATCGGGACCCCGGCTTCGGCCAGCGTGCCGAGCATCTGTCCGACGTAGAGCCCGTTGACGATCGAAACGGACTGCTTACCCTCTTTGCCGGCGTCGTTGTTGTACTCGCCCAAATAGATGGGTGTGCTCGCGGGAACCCCGGCGGCGGTCATCTCGTCACGGAGGCCCTCGAGGTCGCCGGCGAACGTATCGATCGCCGCGCCCAGGAGAAAGCTGTCGCTGTCCTTATTGTACTCGGGATAGTAATGCACTTCGACGAAATCGAAGGGCTGCGCCTCGCGCAGCACGACGGCGTTCCACGCGCGATCGGAAGGCGTGTCGACGACCACGCCGAGCTTTACGCTCGGATCCGCCTTCTTCACGGCCGGGTAGTAGCCGTCACGAACCGCGGCAGAGTACGTATGCGGATCGTGCGGATGCGAGTGCAGGTCGTACTCCCACGAGCCGTACACCTCGTTTCCGACCGTCCAGAACGCGACGTGGTAACCGCGGCTCTTCGCATGCGCGACCCATGCCGCGGCTTCGCTCGGCTGACCGCCCGCGTTGCACGCGCGATTGCTTCCGTAATCCAGCGTGATCGCGATGTCGATCCGGAGCGGTTGGGCGACGCGCTTCATCAAGTGATCGAACGTGGACGGCGGCGTTATGTAGCCCTGACTGGCGCACACCGAGCCGCCGTCTTCCCAGTGATACGCGTCCGATTCGGATCCGCCCGGAAAGCGAACGAGATGAACTCCGCTGCGATGCAGCGACGGATTGACGAACCCGCGGAGGAAGTCGTACCAGGTATCGAGCGAGGCGCCGTACAGGTCGGGCGACACCGCCGGTCCCTTCGATCGCGCGTCGAGCTCGACGACGGGCGTCAGCGAAGCAGGTGGCCGCCGGAACGCCGGCAGTGCCTGCGACGGCGTTATCGGAACGCCGCGATTGCCCCCGCATGCCGTCGCGGCGGCCAAGATCAGGGCAGCTCCGAAGATCGATCGCCGTTGCATCGCGCCCTCCAGAGGCAAAGTATAGCGCATGATTGAGAGGCCGATTTGACGAACATACGTTCGCATGATAGAGTCGGTAGCGTGAACGCAAGGGCAGTCGCCTGAGCTGGCTTTCACGCCTGCGCGCCTCGCTCGGCAAGGCGCGTGAGGCATTCTCCTCGGTGGCGCGGCTCAGCCGCCCGGGGCGGCCGCTGACGCCCGACTTCTGGGACGAGTTGGAAGAGACGCTGATCCTGGCTGACTTCGGCGTCCCGACGACGGCGAAGATCGTCACGGGGCTGCAGACCGTCGCGCGCCAGGAGGCCTGGACGACGACCGATCGCGCGGTCGCGCGGTTCCGCCAGGACGTCGAACGCTTTCTCACGCTTCCCGGGGCTGAGCTGCGGCTGGATCGCACGCCCGCCGTGATCCTGATCGTCGGTGTGAACGGCAGCGGCAAGACGACGACGATCGGCAAGCTCGCGCTCCGCCTGCGCAAGGCCGGGAAGCGCGCCCTGCTCGTCGCGGGCGACACGTTTCGCGCCGCCGCCGCCGAGCAGCTCGCCGTTTGGGCCGAGCGCAGCGGCAGCGCGCTGATTCGCGGAGCGGAAGGCGCCGATCCGGCCTCTGTCGTCTTCGACGGCGTGCGCGCCGCGAAGGCGCGTGGCCTGGACGTCGTGCTCGTCGACACCGCCGGGCGGCTTCAGACCAAGACGAACTTGATGGAAGAGCTCAAGAAGATCCGGCGCGTCATCGAGCGCGAGCTCGGCGAGCCACCGGCCGAGACGCTGCTGGTAGTCGACGGGACGAACGGGCAGAACGCGATCTCGCAGGCGAAGCTCTTTAACGCCGCGACCGAGCTCACCGGAATCGTCATCACGAAGCTCGACTCGACCGCGAAGGGCGGCGTGCTCGTCGCGATCGTGGACGAGCTCGAGGTGCCGATCAAGTTCGTCGGCTTGGGCGAGGGGCCCGAGGACCTGCGCCCGTTCGTGCCCGCGGAATTTATCGACGCCTTGTTCGAAGACGAATGCCACCCACTTGGCACTCCGCCGTGAGAGCGTGATACAGCCTCAGAAGAGAAAGGAACAGCATGGCAGCAGAAGACGAACGGCAACTCGCCCTCACCAACGCGCTCGCTCAGATCGAGCGGCAGTTCGGTAAGGGCGCGATCATGCGCATGGGCGACTTTCAGGAACGCATGGCGTTCGAGATCGTCCCGACCGGGTCGATCGCGCTCGACCTGGCGCTCGGCGTCGGGGGCTTTCCGCGCGGCCGAATCGTCGAGATCTACGGCCCGGAGGCGAGCGGCAAGACGACGCTCGCGCTGCATGCCATCGCCGAGGCGCAGAAGCCGGGCGGCACGGCGGCGTTCATCGATGTAGAGCACGCTTTGGATCCGAAATACGCCGCCGCGCTCGGGGTCGATCTCGACAACCTGCTCGTGTCGCAGCCGGACACCGGCGAACAGGCGCTGGAGATCGCCGAAATGCTCACGCGCAGCAACGCGGTCGACGTCGTCGTCGTCGATTCCGTCGCGGCTTTGGTGACGCGAGCCGAGCTGGAGGGCGACATGGGCGACGCGCACGTCGGATTGCAGGCCCGGCTGATGTCGCAGGCCCTGCGCAAGCTGACCGCCGCGATCTCGCGCAGCAAGACCGTGATGATCTTCATCAATCAGCTGCGCGAAAAGGTCGGCGTGATGTTCGGCAATCCCGAGACGACCTCGGGGGGCCGCGCTCTGAAGTTCTACGCGTCCGTCCGGCTCGACGTCCGCAAGCTCGAAGCCATCAAGGTCGGGCAGGACGTCGTCGGCACGCGCACCCGCGTCAAGGTCGTGAAGAACAAGGTCGCGCCGCCGTTCCGGCAAGCAGAATTCGATATCACCTACGGTCACGGCATCTCGAAGATGGGCTCTGTCCTCGACGTCGCGCTCGATCAGAACATCGTCGGCAAGAGCGGCTCCTGGTACACGTACGGCGAGCAGCGCATTGGGCAAGGCCGCGAGAACGCCAAGGCATACCTGGAAGAGCACCTCGACCTCGCCGTCGAGATCGAGGCGAAGATCCGCGAGGCGCTCAGCAAGACTGCCTCGACCAACGGCAAGGCCCCGGCCGCCGTCGCCGTCCTTCGACCAGCTCAGGATGACAGTTCCGGAGCAACGTGACGGCGTTCTCCGCGGCGCTCGCGTTTCTCGCGCGGCAGCGCTGCACGGAGGCTCGCCTCTGGCAGCATCTCGAGAAGAAGGGCTTCGCAGCCGGCGCGGTGCGCGAAGCGGTTGAACGCTGCAAGAGCGAGAGGTTCCTCGACGACCGCCTCTACGCGCGACTGTACGTCGAAGGACGACGCAAGCCGGTCGGTGACGGGCGGCTTGTCGGCGAGCTTATTCGCAAGGGTGTCAACGGCGAAGCCGCTGCGGAAGCGGTGGCGTCGCTGGACCGCGACGAAGGCTCCCGTTGCGGCGCGGCCTTCTTGCGACTACACGACACGAATCCGGAGTTATCGTACCCGTCCGTCGCGCGCCGCCTGGAACGGCTCGGGTTTCCGGCCGCGACGATCTATCGAATCCTACGCGAGCATGCCCTTCGATCCGGCCTGTTCCCGCCATTGCGTGACGTTTACACCCGCGATGAGCAGCCAGAAGGTTAGGGCGAGTTCGCCGGCGATGCTCGGGAGCAGGATCCACGGCGAAAGCGCGTTCGCCAGCGCGGGGGCGACGAAGCTCGAGAAGCTGTTGACCAGGTAGCAGACTCCCGCGATCGCCATGAGTACGCCCAATATTTTTGGAAGAAAGGTCGATTTGAGAACGAGATACCCTATAAGCGCGCAGTAGACGCCGAAGAATACGAGCCCGATGAGAGAAGCCTCACCGTGGAGCTTGCCGGCGACGTACGCGAGCGTCTGCAGCTGCGCGGGGTCGAACGCGCTCATATAGGACGCGTTTCCCAAGAGGACCAGCTCGGCCAGCTCGGCGACGCCGCCGACTGCTCCGACGGCGATGCCGATCACGCTGGAGAAGGCCGCAAGGAGCGCGAGCGTGCGATTCACAGGCGTGAGCAGCTCGTAGAGAAGCAGCGTCACGACGAGATAGCATATGCCGGCGACGAGGTCCGCGGCGAGTCCCCAGCGATACAGCGCCTCGGCAGCTAGGACGTTCCGTGCCGACGCCGCCGGGTCGCCGGAAGTCACGAGCATCTCGCGCGAATACTCGCCAAAGATACTGGCGACGATCGTCCCGAGGTAAAATGCGCCCGCGACTCTCGCTACAGTCCGGGGAGCCATGCGTGTGCTCGTTCGACCATGGTGCGGCGTCTCATCCGTGCCGGACCGTGGGCACTCCATCCGGCATGCCGGCGTACACGATCCTCGTAGCCGAAGACGACGCGGCGATTCGCGAGTTGGTGACGCATCATCTCGAGCGCGAGGGCTTCGCGGTCACGTGCGTCGCCGACGGCCACGCGGCGCTGCGCCGAGCGCGCGGCGGCGCGGACCTCCTGGTCCTCGACGTCGGTCTGCCCGGTGTGGACGGCTACGACGTTGCCCGCACGCTGCGGCGCGAGGAACGCACCGTGCCGATCGTGATGGTCACCGCACGCTCCGACGAGATCGACCGCGTGCTTGGGTTCGAGCTCGGAGCCGACGACTATTTGAGCAAGCCGTTTTCGCCGCGCGAGCTGGTCGTGCGGATCAAAGCGATCCTGCGCCGGAGCGGCCGGGCACTCGCGCAGGCGGGTCCGGTGTTGCGCTTCGGGCGGCTGGAGATCGATCAGGGCGCTCGTGAGGCGCGCGTAGACGGCACCGACGCCAGGCTCAAACCTCGCGAGTTCGCGCTCCTGATGGAGCTGGCCGGCAACGCCGGCGTCGCGCTGTCGCGTGACTGGCTCCTGCAACGTGTGTGGGGATTCGATTTCAACGGCGACGAGCGCACGATTGACGTCCACGTCCACCGCCTGCGCGCCAAGATCGAGGAGCGCTGGCATCTCCCGCCGCTCCTGCGCACCGTGCATGGGTTTGGCTACAAGCTCCTCCGGCCGTGACCTCGCGGAACGCCGACCATGAGCCCGGAGCAGCTCGCCCGGGCGATGGTCGCCACCGTCGGTCACGAGCTCCGTACGCCGTTGACGTCGATCCGCGGGTACCTCGAGTCGCTGCTTGACGGCGACTGGGACGGGCCCACGAGGCGTCGCTTTCTCGAAACCGCCCGGCGCGAGACGCTGCGATTGAGCCGTCTGGTCGAGGGAATGCTCGAGTTCTCGATGCTCGAGCTGTCCGTGACGGAGCCGTGCGGCCCGTGCAACGTCGTGGAACAGATCGAGGCGACGATCGAGATGATCGCGCCGCTCGCGGCCGCGCGCCACGTCACGATTCGGACGTATCTACCGGAGGCCGCGTCGGCGCGCGTCGACGGCGACGCCTGCGTTCACGCGCTGGCGAACCTGGTCGAGAACGCCGTGAAGCACGGCAGCGAACGCGGGACGATCGACGTGCGCTGCAACTGCGACGAGCGCTACGTTCAAATCGCCGTCGAAGACGACGGCAGCGGAATCGCGCCGGCGCAGCTCGAGTCCATCTTCCTCATGGGCGCATGCAGCGCGCTTCCCGGCCGCGGCGGGCGCGGCATCGGACTGGCGGTCGTGAAGGCGATCGCCGAACGCGCGGGCGGCGACGTGCGGGCTGAACCCTCGGGTCTAGGCGGCGCCCGCTTCGTGTTGCGCTTCCCAGCGGGATAAGGGGATGCGCGCGTCGTAGATAGCAGCCCGTGGCAATGTCCCGGGTGACCTTCGCACATGCGAGTGAAGCCGAGCTCGCGCGCCTCTTCGACTTCTATCGAATCACCTGGGAGTACGAGCCACGAAGTTTTCCTATCGCATGGAACGAGCAGGGCCGTCCGGTGGAGTTTTTCACACCGGATTTTTATCTTCCGGAACACGACCTTTACGTCGAGGTCACGGTGGCCAAACCGGCTCGCAACACCAGGAAGAATCGCAAGCTGCGGCTGATGCGCTCGCACCATCCACGCGTGAACGTCAAGCTGTTTACTCGCCGCGACTTCGAGCGGGTCCTTTCGCGCTCGATGAAGCGCGCCTCGTGATCGGGGAGCCGCTGTTCGACTCCCGGTCGATCGCCGATCGCGTCGCCGTCATCGGCGCCGCGATATCGCACGACTATGCGGGCAAAATGCCGCTCATGATCGGCCTGCTGGCCGCGGCCGCGACGTTCCTGGCGGACCTGGCGCGCGCCGTGACCATCCCCTGCCATCTGGATTTCATCTCCGTGAACAAGTACGGCGATGCGGACGGCGTCGCGCTCGAGAAGGACGTGGCGATTCCGGTGGCCGGCCGCCACGTCATCCTGGTGGACGACACCGTCGACACGGGCCTGACCCTGCAGTATGTCTACAAGACGCTTATGGAGCGGGGGCCTGCCTCTCTGGCCGTCTGTACGCTGCTCGACCGGCCGCACAGGAGAATCGTGGACATTGAAATCAAGTACAGGGCCTTCGAGGTCCCCGACGTATTCGTCGTGGGTTACGGCCTCGATTACCTAGGACGCTATCGGGAGTTACCGGCGTTGTACGCTCACGGGACCTGGCCCGCATAATGGGCCGCTATCTTCGCTTAAGACTTTCGCTGGCATGGCTGTGCGCCGTCGCGCCGGCGATCCTGCCGCTTCCATCCCCCGCCCTCGAGCTGCGCTCGATCGAACAGGCGGCCGCGGATTACCGGAGTCCGAACGGGCGTCTGCAGGACATGTTCCGCGCGGCGCTCCTCGATACGAGCCGGCTCGCGCAGTACGCGCCCGACGGCACCGCGTACATCATGACGGGCGACATCCCGGCCGAATGGCTGCGCGACGCGAGCGCGCAGGCGCGGCCGTACCTGTTCTTCGCGAAGGAGGATCCCGAGGTGCGCGCGCTGCTGCGCGCGATCATCGGGCGCATGGTCAAGTACCTGCAGATCGATCCCTACGCCAACGCCTACACGCTCGACTACCGCGTCTGGGAGCAGAAGTTCGAGCTCGACTCGCTGGCCTATCCCACGGCGCTCGCCTGGAGCTACTGGAAGACGACCGGCGACACGTCGATCTTCACCGGCGACTTTTCCAAGATGCTCGACAACGTGCTCGCCACGATGGAACGTGAGCAGAACCATCCGCGCGACTCGCGCTACACGCACAAGGAGCTGCCGGGAGACGGACGGGGCCGCCCGGTCAGCTACACTGGCATGATCTGGACGGGCTTCCGCCCGTCCGACGATGCGTGCTACTACAACTATCTGATTCCCTCGGAGATGTTCGCGGTCGTTGCGCTGGGCGACATGTCCGACATCGAGCTGCGCGTCTACCACAACCTCGTCAAGGCACGCGAGGCGAAGGCGCTGCGCGACGAGGTGCAGCGCGGCATCCAGACCTACGGGCTCGTGCTCGTTCCCAAGTACGGCTACATCTACGCCTACGAGGTCGACGGCCTCGGCCACGCTATCCTGACCGACGACGCGAACATCCCCAGCCTCCTCGCCTCGCCGTACTTCGGCTACACGACGCCCGGCGACCGCTACTATGAGAACACGCGCCGCTTCTTGCTTTCGCAGGACAATCCGTCGTTCTATCAGGGGCATTGGGCGCGCGGCATCGGCAGCTACCACACCCCCGACCACTGGGTATGGCCGCTCGCGCTCATCGTGGAGGGCATGACCGCGACGAGCGATTCCGAGAAGCGCGACGTCATGGCGCAGCTGCTCGCGAGCGATCCCGGCGATCACTTGCTGCACGAGTCTTTCAATCCGGACAACCCGCAGCAATACACGCGCCGCAATTTCGGTTGGCCGAACGCGCTCTTCTCCGAATTCGTGATGACGCAATTCGAGGGAACCGCGCAGATCCCGATGGGCGACACCGGCGACCTCGAATTTAGGACGGAATAGATCAAAGCTGACATCATTCTCGGGATGCAGTGGGGCGATGAAGGCAAGGGCCGTATCGTCGATCTGTATGCCAAGGACTACGACGTCGTAGCGAGGTTCGCGGGCGGCGATAACGCCGGACATTCGATCGTCGTCGGCGATCGTGTATTAGCGCTGCGCATCGTGCCGTCGGGTGTCATGCATCCGCACGTCGAGCTCTTCATCGGCGGCGGCACCGTCGTCAATTTGCGCACGCTGCTCGAGGAGTTCGACGCGTTGACCGCGATCGGCGTGGACGTCTCGCGCGTGAAGCTCTCCGACCGCGCACACATCGTGTTCCCGCATCACGTCGAGCGCGACAAGGCGGCCGAGGCCGCGCGCCCGCAGGCACTCGGCACGACCGGTCGCGGCATCGGGCCCGCGTACGTCGATCGCGTCGCGCGTACCGGCGTCCGTGTCGCCGACGCGTTGGCGAGAGATGATATGCCCGAGATGGAGCGCATTGCCCCGCACGTCGTCGACGGCGTGGCGCACATTCACGAGCGTCTGGATGCCGGCAAACGCGTGCTGCTCGAGGGCGCGCAAGGCTCGCTGCTGGACGTGACTTACGGCACGTATCCGTACGTCACGAGCTCGAGCACGATCGCCGGGGGCGCGTGCACCGGGCTCGGGATCGGACCCGGCACGATCGGGCGCGTCATCGGCGTGCTGAAAGCCTACTGCACGCGCGTCGGCGCCGGGCCGTTTCCGTCGGAACTGCACGACGAGCGCGGTGAACGGCTGCGCCGCCAGGGCGGCGAGTTCGGCACGGTCACCGGACGCCCGCGGCGCTGCGGTTGGTTCGACGCCGTCGCTGCCCGCTACGCCGTCGCGCTCAACGGCGCCGACAGCGCCGTGGTCACGAAGCTCGACGTGCTGAGCGGACTCGACCGCCTCGGAATCGTCACCGGATACCGGGTCGGAGGGAAGCCCGTCGGCTTCGCCGCCGCCGACGCGCCCGAGCTCGAGATTGAGCGCGAGGAGTTGCCGGGATGGAGCGAGCCGATCGACGAGTGCCGGCGCATCGAGGACCTGCCAAGGGCCGCGCGCGCTTACGTCGAGCGATTGCGCGAGCTGGTCGGCGTTCCGATCGAGTTGGTCTCGGTGGGCCGGGAGCGTTCGCAGCTGGCTCGGTAGCGCGCATCGCGGGAGCTTCCCTTGGTATGGCGCCTCGGTTTCGTTTCGCCTTGCAACCGCTGCTCGACCGCCGCGGCCGCATCGAAGAGGAGAAGCAGCATCGCTTCGACCTGCAGCGACGCAAGAGCGACGATGCATTGCGCGAAGGCGAGCTGCTTGCGGCCGGGCTCACCGAACGTGCGCTGCGCACGAGCGATGCCGGGAGCCTCGCCGTTTTCGATGCGGCCATCGCGGCGCGGCAGCGGCGCGCAGCGGACGCCGAGAGTGCGCTGGAAGCGGCCCGTGAGGAACTGATCGCCGCGCGCCGCGATCGCCGTGCGATCGAAAAGCTGCGCGATCGGCGCCGGCGCGCGTTCGAAGAAGAAGAAGCCCGGCGCGAAGAGCTGGAGATCGACGAGGCCAACGCGCGGCGGCGAGCGCCATAAGACGCGATGCCGTGGAGCTTCTGGGCGAGCTACCTGTTGAAACTCGGCATCGTCGGGGCGCTGCTCGCGGCGCTCTACGCGGCGGTCCGCGCGTTGCGCCGCACGCGCTTTTTCGCGCGTGCGGCCGATCGGAGGATCCGAGTGCTCGAGACCGCCGTGCTGTCGCAGCACGCCGCGATCTATCTGCTCGGCGTCGGGGAGCGTTACTTCCTGGTCGGCGCCGCGGGCGCTACGATAGCGACGCTCGCGGAGCTCGCGCCGTCCGAAATATCAGCCGGCCGAGATTACACGTTGAAGTAGCGGAACTGCGCGAGCTTGTTGCCGAAGGTTTCGACGAAGTAGACTTCGCTGTCGTTGCCCAGCGTCAAGGCGGTGGGGCCGGAGTTCGCCGTCGGAACCGGATAGTACAGCACGCGGTGCGACTTGAAGAAGAACTGGCCGATCTTGTTCGCCTTCGTGTCGGTAAAGTAGAAGTTGCCATCGATCCCCTGCACGAGCTGATCCGGCAGCATCGACGGCGCGCCGAGGGGGTACTCGGCCGTCACGTTGCCCGTCACGGAGATCCGAGCGAGCTGTTTGGCGTGTTGCTCGATGAACCACAGCGCGTTGTCCGTGCCCGGCGCGATGCCCATCGGAATCGATCCGGTCTTCACCGGATACTCGGTGAGCGGCTTGCCGCTCACGGGGAGGCGCCCGATGGCGCTCGTGCCCGGCTCGGTGAACCATAGCGCGCCATCGGGGCCGTTGGTGATCGAAAGCGGCTGCGCGTTCCCCGTGAGGTGGAACTGCGTGAATTTCACGAACGGCTTCTTCTTGATCTGCACGACGCGCCAGATGGAGTTCGTTCCCGTGTCGGTCACCCACATATTGCCGTCCGCTCCGAGGGCGATGCCCACGGGTCGCACCGCGGAATTGGGAAACGTGTACTCCGTGTAGGGAGGTCCGCTCACGGTGATCTGCCCGACCTTCGCGACCTTGGTTTCCGTGAACCACACGTTCAGATTCGGCCCCGGACCCGAGGCGATGCCGTTGGGCGCCGAGCCGCGCGAGGGCGTCACGCTTTCGGAGATCCTGCCGGCGAGATTGAGCTGGCCGATCTTACTGGGCTTGAACTCGGTGAACCAGAGGTTGCCGTCCGAGCCGAGCGCGATGCCGAGTGGGTCGCTCGACTTGGTTGGGATCGGGTACTGCGCCGTTACCGCCGGCGTCGGCGTGGGAGCGGGCGTCGCGGTCCCGCTGGTGATGGGCGTCCCCTTGCCGCACGCGGCCAAAAAGCCCACGGTCAGGAAGGCGAGCAGTACGCGCGCCGATGGCAACAATCTCTTCTCCTCGGAATGGAAGGGTCGATGGATTTAGCCATCCGTTATTGGCAGACCGCGCCGTCTTTCCCGCATTCCTAAATATTTAGTTGACAGCCCGGGACCGGTGCGCTATCATTCAACTAAATCTTTAGGAGTACAAGGAGGCGACATGCCGCACAAGACTGATTCTTCCAGCCTAGAGCTCACTCGAAGCTCGCGCACCCGGGTGCGGATGCCCGAGCCGATGGCGCCGGCGCGCCTGTTCCAGGGTTGGGGCCCCACGGTCTAGAGGGCGCGTACATGGCACGACGACGCTCCGCCACGCTAACGGAGGCCGAGCTGCGCCTCATGGAAGTGTTGTGGCAGCGCGGACAGGCGACCGTCGCCGAGGTGACGGCTTCCCTGCCGCCCCCTCCGATCGCGTATAACAGCGTCCTCACCACCATGCGCATTCTCGAGCGCAAGGGCTACGTCGCACACGCCGAAGCCGGCCGCGCCTTCATCTATCGGCCGCTGCTCGGCCGCGAGGAGGCCGCCGGTCATGCCGTCGGGCACGTGCTCTCGCGGTTCTTCGACAACAGCGCGGGCAGCTTGGCGCTGCGCCTCATCGAGAACGAGCGCCCGTCGGGAGATGAGCTGGCGCGCCTCAAGGCATTGATCGAGCAGTACGAGGAGGGCGGCAAATGACAGGTCTGCCGCAAGGTTTCGTGACCGTCGCGAGCGTGCTGTCGGCGATCGTGCTCAACGCGCTCTGGCAAGACGCGCTGCTCGTCATGTCGATTTGGATCCTCCTGCGTTTGTGGCCGCGCATCAACGCGGCGACGCGCTACGTCGTGTGGAGCGCGACGCTGATCGCGGCGTTCGTCGTTCCAATCGCCACGACGCTCTCGTTCTTCGCCGTGCCGCAGCCCGCGCGGGCAGCGGTCGCGGCGACACAAGTTTCCCACGCGCGCACGATCGTGCCGCCGATTGCGGAGCCGTCGCTGCGGTCGCGCTCCGGGCGTGTGGCGCATCCGTCCGAGGCCGGCCCCGCCATGCCGCGCGTCCCCGAGCGCCTGCGCGTAACGATGCCCGCGCCGCTCGCGGTCGCGATCTTCATCACGTGGCTGCTGCTGGCGTCTTACGCGCTCTTCCGGCTGGTCATCGGTCTGGTGAGTCTCGAACGGCTTAAGCGCGACGCGTTGCCGCTCCCCGTCGAGTATCGCGACGCTATGCCGCAGTGGACCCGCGCGAACAAGGGCGCGCGCGACGTGCGTCTGTGCGTGAGCGACGACTCGGACGTCCCGGTGGCCGTCGGGCTCTTCGATGCGATGATCCTGGTGCCTCGCGCTTTGCTGGATCGCCTGTCGCAGGGCGAGGTCGATCAGATCTGCCTGCACGAGCTCGCGCATCTGCGGCGAGCCGACGACTGGAGCAACGGTTTCCAGCGGCTGCTGATCGCGTTGCTGGGCTGGAATCCAGCCGCGCAGTTCATCGGTCAGCAGCTGGATCTCGAGCGCGAGGTCGCGTGCGACGACTGGGTGCTGTCGTTCGTCGGAATGGTTCGCCCGTACGCGCTCTGCCTCACGAAGATGGCCGAGCGCGCCTCCTGGCCGCGCAATCCGATCCCGGCGCCGGGCGTGTTCGCTACGCGTAAACACATTTCGTTGCGCATCGAGCGGCTGCTCGGCGCGGGGCGCAACATCGCGACGAATCTCTCGCTCGCACCCGCGGCTGCGGCGATCGCTGCCGTCGGAGCGCTCGCGTTCGTCATCGGCGTTGTGGCTCCATCCGTCGCGGCTCCGTACGTCGTACGGACGACTGCCGCCGCGCAGGCGCCCCAGGTTGCGCCGAGCGCGGCGCACGCTGCGGCAGTTCCCGCGCGGGTTGTCACGCACACGATAGTGCGCGAGGTGCGCGTACCGGTGCCCGCGACGCCCGCCCCCAGACGGACGGCTGCGGCGGTCCCGAAGCAGCTCGCTGAGACCGTCTCGCAGCAGGTGCGCGCGGGCATCGACTCGGCGCTGGGGCGTCCGGCCGCGTCGGGCGGCGCGAGCAATTGCTCGGGCTGCGACTTCAGCGGCGTCAACTGGTCGGGGCGCGACATGCGCGGCGTCAACTACACGGGCGTCGACCTCAGTCGCGCCAACCTCACCGGAACGAACTTCTCCGGCGGCCGCTTCAACGGCGTCGATTTCACGAAGGCGAACCTGTCGGGCGCGTCGTTCCGCAACGCGCGCTTGACCGGCTGCGACTTCTCGGACGCGAACCTCTCCGGCGTCGACTTCCGCGGGGCGCGCCTGTCGGGCTGTCAGTTCACCGGAGCGCAGCTCGCCTCGTCCGAGATGCGCGACGTGCTGAACAGCTGCATGAGTTGTGACTTCCGGCGGGCGAACCTGGCCGGACTCGACCTGTCGAACGTGCGCGCCAACGGCGACGATTTCAGCGGCGCCGACTTGCGCGGCGTGAATTTCTCGGGAGCGCTGCTCACCGGGGTCGACTTCAGCCACGCACACTTAGACGGCGCCAACCTGACCGGCACGACGTTCAATGGCTCGGATCTGGAACACGTCGATTTGAGTCACGTCGACCTCTCGAGAGCCAAGATGATCGGCACCGATTTTTCGAACCGACGAAGTCAGCCGCCCCCGCCGCCTCCCCCTCCCTAGTCTAACGCGCTAACGCGGTAACGCCGCCACTTTGGAATTGCCTCGCGCGGCGAGGCTTGGTTCCCTGCGCCCTCTTGGACCCATAAAGAACGGAGAGACATTGAAATGACTGCGATCTTAGCCCCGCTCTTGGCCGTCGCCGTCGCCGCGGTGAGCGGGTTTCCGATGAACTGCGTGGGATGTTCCTTCGCGGGCCGCGATCTTCACGGGGCCGACCTGTCGGGCGCCGCGTACGTCGGAGCGGACTTCGCGCGCGCCGATCTGCGCGGCGCGAGCCTGCGCGGCGCAAACCTCGCGGGCGCCGATTTTAGCGGCGCCGATTTACGCGGAGCGGATTTCCGCGACGCCAGGCTCGCCGGCGTCGACCTCCGCGGCGCGCGCATTCGCGGAGCCAACTTCACCGGCGCGCAGCTGGCGGGAGTCGATCTGCGCGACGCGTTGAACGACGCGGGCGACGCCGAGATCCGCGGCCTGCTCGGACACTGCGCCGGCTGCCAGATGCGCGGCGCGGTCATCGAGGGCCGCGATCTGTCGGGTGTTTCGATTCCGGGAAGCGACCTGCGCGGCGCGCGGGCCCGCGGCGTGCGCCTTTCGGGCGCCGATCTGCAAGGCGTCGACTTTGCCGGCGCGGATCTGCGCAACGCCGACCTCCGCAACGCCAGACTCTGCTACCATAACGACGAGTCGATCGGCTGCGCCGACTTTCGCGAAGCGAACGTGCGCGGCGCCGACCTGCGCGGGGCGCTGATCTGCCGCAGCCACAGAGAATCGAGCCCGTGCGATCCGGTCGACGCGGCCACGCTGCGGCGCTATGCGAAGTCCGCGCTCGACGGCGCGCTGCTCTGATGGTTACCGTGCCGCTGGCGGTGACGCAGACCGCACCCTCGCTGCAGCCAAGTGCTTCAGTGGAAGCGTGGAATAAGGCCACGTCGGCTCCTCTCAAGTGGGACGTCGGTCATGCGCGAGCGTCGCAAGACGCCACGATGGTACACGCCATTACTGATGGTAAGTATCTCTACATCCGATTCGACGCTCAACAGCACGAACCAGTGATGGCCGCCCAACACAGCGACGACACGGTCGCGGGAGGCAGCAACATCAACGGAGGCATCGCCTGGACCGACGACGCCGTTTGGGTGGACCTCTGGCCGACCGGCCCGGCGGGCTTTCAATACCAGTTCGAATCGAACCCAAACGGCGCGCATAACGAGGCCTCGAGCGAAAATACGGCCTTCGCGCCGGCGTGGGAATCGCGCGGTGCGGCGGCCTCCGGCGGCTATGTGGTGACGATGGCCATTCCGCTGCGCGTCATTCACGGTGCGCATGCGGGTACGTGGCGCGTCCAGTTCGTGCGCTACGTGCGCTCGACGGGGGAACTCGACGTCTGGTCGTACGATCAGTCGCAAACCAATCCTGACGATCCGGCTCGCGCTGCGCGGCTCGACGTGCCGCTGGTTGCGAAGCCGCCGCTGCCCAGGCCGCGCGTCGGCACGTATGCGCTGGGCGAGATCGCGAGCCGGTCGATCGGCGGCAGCACGTCTCGCGTCGGGACCGACTTTTCGATCCCGGTTACGCAGACGGCGGCAGTTTTCGGTACCCTGCATCCCGACTACTCGAACGTCGAGATCGACCAGCAATCGATTTCACCTACCGTCTATCAGCGGATTTATTCGGAGGTCCGCCCCTTCTTCACCCAGGCTGCGCCGTATTACAACAACTTCAATTGCGACGTGTGCAGCGGATTTCGAACGATACTCTATACGCCGGCAATTCCCACGCCGTCTCAAGGCTATGCATTCGAGGGGAAGCAGGGAGCGTTCGGATTAGCGGGATACGATGCAATAGGCGACGGCCGAAACGACTCCGCCGCGGCGCTGAACTATACTTCGGACGACAATCACTGGAGTGCAGCGCTGCAGCATGTGGTTGCCGACGTCCCCGGGGTCGTCGACGTGTCGAACGAGGCCGGCGTGAGCTGGTTCAACGGAAAGTATCTCTCGGCGTATGCGAACTACGCGACCGACCGTGGAACCAACGTGCTGGCTCCTTCTCAAGGCAACTGGCTCGACGCGGGCGGCGGCTTCTTCAGCCAGCAGTACGCGCTCTTCGGCTCGTACCGCTACGTGGGGACCTACTTCAACCCCGTCGACGGCTTCGATTCCCATCCGGGCATCCGCGGTTATGGCCTCTACGGCGCGCGGGTGTGGCCGTTTGCGCCTCGCGATTTCTTATCGTCGATCGGCATCTCGGGTTTCATGGACCGCTACCAAGGAACCACGACGCCCGGCATCGCGCAGAGCGATAACCAAGTGCTGGTGGATTTCCTAACCAAAGGCACGATAGACCTTCAGCTCTATTCGGGATCGGATTATTGGCGCTTCGGATCCGACCTCACGCCGATTTCGCAGAACGCCGGCGTTAGCGTTACGTATCACAGCGGTATGCAGAACAACGTGAACAACTTTCCGGCCCACGGATCGTCGGCGACGCCGACGTCGATTCAATGGTACACGGGAAATTACGGCATCGGCGGCCGCCTCGACACGTGGTTCCGTAACTCGACGATTCGCGTCGGCAACCGTGGCGCGCTCACGCTCACGCTCGACGACACCGCCCAGTATTTCCACACGGGACCGTCTAACATCCAATGGTTCGAGGGAATCGCCTACGCCTATCAGATGAGCGCGAATTCATCGTTTGCGATCGGCATACGGCGCGTGGTCGGCTATCCGCCGCAGCCCAATGGCGGCGGCAATTGCGGAGGCGTGTGCTCGAACATCTCGGTCGCGTACCACCTGCGTTTGCGCCGGGCCGAGATCTACGCCGCCTACGGTAATCCGAATACGCTGATCACGGTGCCGCAAGCGATCTTCAAGCTGATCTTCTACGCCGGCGGCGAGAAGGGCACGTGAAACCGTTCGCGCCCAGCCACGGTATCAGGGGCATGCGCCTTTTCGCTTCCGTCACGTTGGCTTGCGTACTCTATCCCCTTGCCGCCTCCGCGGCACCGGTCGCGCCGGAGGACCTCTTTAAGCTCACGTTCTTGAGCAACGCGGCGATCTCGCCGGACGGGCGCCTCGTGCTGGTGGAAGCCTCGCGGATGAACGGTCCCAAAGACACGTACGACCGCTCGATCGAGCTGGTCGACGTAACGAACGGTCAGCTGAAGCACAACGTCACGCAGCACCTCGGGGACGGGGACTACGCGTGGCTGCCGGACAGCCGCAGCTTCGTGTTCGTGCGAACCGTAGAGAAGCAGAAGCCGCAGCTCTACCGCTACACCATCGCGGGCGGCAGCATCCTGCAGCTCACGCACGTGCCCGACGGCGTCGCGGCGCCCGTCGTCGACCATGCGGGAGACCGCATCGCGCTCACGGTTACCGCGACCGATCCCGCGCCCAACGCGCAGGTGGACTTCGCCAAAGCCGGCTTCACGCCGAAGTCCTCGCAGCGCAAGAGCGACATCGCCGTGATCGACGCGCTGTTCTTCGAGGCCAACGGTCAAGGCTACACCTACCGTCAGCATCAGCACATCTGGGTCGTGGGCGCGGACGGATCGCGTCCGACGCAGCTGACGTCGGGCAAATACTCCGAGAACTTCGACGACTGGTCGCCCGACGACCGGACGATCCTGTTCGATTCGCTGCGCTACGACACGGTCGACGGCGGCCCCGGCGACGTCTACACGCTGCCGTCGACCGGGGGCGCAATGCGGAAAGTGGCGTCGCCGTTGCCGGCCAACAACGGCGTCTTCTTCGGCGCGGACAATCGTAAGGTCTATTTCCTGAGCGGCGACATCCAGGACGCCGCCGAACGGCCCGCGCTCGTCGTCGCCAATCTGGACGGCTCGGATCGCCGGGTATTGGTGGAACGCAACGCGGTTGGCTGGGGCGACTCGCTGCTCGGCGATATGAAGGAAGGCGGCGGGCTCTGCGGGTCGCG
>DATDGN010000034.1:0-5434 GCA_036522095.1 Candidatus Cybelea sp.
ATCGCGTCGCACGCGCACGATCCCGACGCGATGGCCAAGGCGATCGTCGACGACGTCATGCGCGCGAAGTATGACGCGGGCGAGCTCGACTTCGGTCCCGCCGCGGCGTTCGACGTGCTGGACCTCGATCCGCAGAAGATCGCGCTCGCGGAGCGCAGCATCAAGCGGCTCAACGACGACGTCGCCGACGAGGCCGGCGTGCGCGGCGCAGTGCGCCAAGACGCGCGCTCGATCGACGGCATGGCGCGTTTTCCCGAGGCGACGAGCGACATGCCGTGGCGCGCCGATCGGCCCGCGATCGCGTTCTACGAGAAGCTGGCAGGCGATGTGAGGTTGAGCGGTCGCATTCGCGGCGACGCGCGAGCCGCCGCCGACGCTGTGCGCTCGCTCGTTCTGTCGCACCGCGAGAGCGGTGACTTTAAGGCGTTTGGTGGTTCCGACTATTCCGACGCGGTCGGGCCGACGATCCATCTCCCCACGTCGCGCCGCCAGATCGACCCGTGGGCTGACACGGGGCTGACGGAGACCGACAACGCGTTTTATGACGCCGTAGACGAAGGTGCGATGACCCGCGTCATCACCTGAGCCGGGCGACCCCTAAAGTCCCGAAGGAAGGACACCTGCTGCGCGGAACTGCACCCGGACAGCCTCGAGCTACTTCATAAGAGGAAATCATGGCCGCCAAACTTCTCGCAGCTATATCCGCGCTGACGATTGCCTTTTGCGCCGGATGCGCTTCCGGCTCGTCTTCGTCGAGCGTTCTTCCCACGTCCCCCGTGCAGGGCATCTCGCCTACGGAGCGCAGCCTCGCGAGCAACTACATCAAGCACGTCGTCGTCATCATCCAAGAGAATCGCAGCTTCGAAAACTTCTTCGCCGGCTACCCGAACGCCGACGCACCCACATGGGGCTACGGCTTTAAGCACGGCAAGCGAGTCGGGATCAAACTGCATCAAGACACCTTCGAAAAGGAACCCAACCTGGAGCACCTCTACCCGGCAGCGATCATCGACTGGGACAACGGGAAGATGGACGGCTTTTCCAAGTGGGGCCAGAACGGCAACGACGCGGCCTACGCATACATCGAGCGCTCGCAGGTACAGCCGTACTGGGACATGGCCGGTCAGTACGTCCTCGCCGCCCACATGTTCCCGACCGAGTTCGGGCCGAGCTGGACCGCGCACATCACGCTCATCGCCGGTACCCTCAACGTTCAACAAAGTCCGCTCTGGGCGCTGGTCGACTTCTCGGACGGCACGTGGAACAGTTGCGACTCGCCACGCGGCAGCAAGACCGACATCATCAGCATGGACCGCAAGGAGCAATATTTCGTCGGCCCCTACCCGTGCTTCACGCAGTTCAAAACGATGGCCGACGATCTCGACCAGAACAGCATCACGTGGAAATACTACGTGAACATCATCAAGCACGCCGGGATCTGGTCGCCGTTCGAGGCGATCCAGAACGTGCGCCGCGGAGCCGACTGGCAGAAAGACATGGTACAGCCCGAGACGCAGGTGCTGCAAGACGCGCAGAGCGGTAACCTGGCGCAAGTGAGCTGGGTGACGCCGAACAAACACGACTCCGACCACCCGGGCTCGCATAGCGACCTGGGCCCCTCGTGGGTCACTTCGATCGTCAACGCCGTCGGGCAGGGCCCCGACTGGAGCTCGACCGCGATCATCATACTGTGGGACGATTGGGGCGGTTTCTTCGACAACGCTAAGCCGCCGAATCTGGACTTCCGCGGCCTCGGCATCCGCGTCCCGTGCCTGATCATCTCGCCGTACGCCAAGACCAACTACGTGTCGAAGACGAACTATGAGTTCGGCAGCATCCTGAAGTTCATGGAGGAGGTCTACAACCTGCCGTCATTGGGCCAGCTGTCGGGCGCGTCTTCGTGGCAAGGCTACACCGACACGCGCGCCAATAGCCTCGACGACAGCTTCAACTTCACGCAGCCGGCGCGCGCGTTCAAGCCGATTCATTCGAAATACTCCGCGCAAGACATCTTGAGAATTCCGCGCGCCGAGGCAGACGGGCCCATCGATAACGAGTAGACTAGGCTTCTAGCGAACTAGGTGGACTCGGGACGACGGATCGTCGACGTCTCCCGAGTCACGGGAGGGATCGTGGCCGCCAGGGCGTTTGCAGCTATTTCCGCGCTGGCCGTTGCCGTTTGTGGGGGATGCGCTTCCGGCACGTCTTCGAGCGCGCTTCCGCAGGCCGTCGTGCCGGGGATCTCGCCGATGACGCGCAGCCTCGCAAGCAACTACATCAAGCACGTCGTCGTCATCATCCAGGAGAACCGCAGCTTCGAAAACTTCTTCGCCGGCTACCCGAAGGCCGACGCGCCGATGTGGGGCTACGGACTCAAGCACGGCAGGCGCGTGAAGATCCCGCTGCATCAGGACACCTTCCAAGTCGAGCCTGATCTGGCGCATATCTTTGCGAGCGCGATCATCGACTGGGACAACGGGAAGATGGACGGCTTCTACCAGCCGGGACCGAGCGGCAAAGGCGCCGCATACGCGTACATCGAGCGCGAGCAGGTGCAGCCGTACTGGGACATAGCCAAGCAGTATGTCCTCGCGGACCACATGTTCCCGACCGAGTTCGGGGGGAGCTGGACCGCCCACATCACGCTCGTCGCCGGCACCGACAACGTCCGTCGGAAGCCGCTCTGGGCGCTGGTCGGCCCCTCCCTTTTGTACGACAGCTGCGCCGCGCCGCCCGGCGCGAAGAGCGACGTGATCAACAGAAAGCGCAAGGTGTTGGACGGCGTCGGTCCCTTCCCGTGCTTCACGCAGTTCAACACGATGGCGCAGGACCTCGACCAGAACGGCGTCTCCTGGAAATACTACGTCGACCGCACGAACAACGCTGCCACCTGGTCGCCGTTCGAGGCGATCAAGTACGTGCGACGCGGGCCCGACTGGCGGAAAGACGTGGTGCATCCCGAGACACAGGTGCTCACCGACGCGAAGAACGGCACACTCGCGCAGGTGAGCTGGGTGACGCCGAGCCTCACCGACTCCGACCATCCCGCCTCGCACAGCGACAAGGGCCCGTCGTGGGTCTCCTCGATCGTCAACGCCGTCGGTAAGGGCCCCGACTGGAGCTCGACGGCGATCGTCCTGCTGTGGGACGACTGGGGCGGCTTCTACGACAACGTGCCGCCTCCGCAGCTCGACTTCCGCGGGCTGAGCATCCGCGTTCCGTGTCTGATCATCTCGCCGTACGCCAAAACGAACTACGTCGACAAGACGCAATACGAGTACGGCAGCATCCTGAAGTTCATGGAGGAAGCCTTTAACCTGCCGCCGATCGGCCCGAGATCGGCGTGGCAAGGCTACACCGACACGCGCGCCAACAGCCTCGACAACGCCTTCAACTTCTCGCAGCCCGCCCGCGGGTTCACGCCAATCCAAGCGAAGTATCCGGCGATTTACTTCTTGACGATGCCCCGCTCAAATCTGCCCGTCGATACCGAGTAGCTAACGCAGTAGTTCGACTCGGGAGGGATAGATCGGCCGGTTGATGATGCGCAAAAGCGTCATCGCCGGCGCGCTCAACGCGAGTTGGCTGAACTCCGTGAACGCCTCCCGCGTCGCCTCGCCTTCGGCGTAGCGCTCGTTGCGCTCCATCTCCACCTTTCCGGTGACCGGCAAGAAGCGCACGAAGCGCCCTTCGTCGTCTTCGCCGACTTCGACGAGTTCTGAGTCCGCGAAGATGCGCAGCGCCGCGCCGATCGTCCGGTCCGTCACGCGGTCGATGTCCAAGATGCCGGCGAGCTGCGCGTTGTCGCCGCGCAGCGGGCGCTGGTGCGCAAGGCTACGCAGCCCGCGGTAGATCTCGCGCAGCCGCGGCAGCGGCGGAGCATCGAGGTCGATGAGATACTCGTTGAGCGCGCGGTCGTGCTCGCCGTACAGCAGATGAATGCGCGCGGGCGCGGCGTCGCGCCCGGCTCGGCCGGCCTGCTGGTTGAACTCGCCGAAATCGAAGTTGAGATGGTAGAGCACGACGTTGCGCACGTCGGGCAGGTCGATGCCCTCGCCGAACGCCGACGTCGCGACGACGACGCGCAGGCTCCCCTCGCGAAAGCGCCGCTCCACCTCGAGGCGCTCGGCGTTCGGCATCTTCCCGTGGTAGAACACCACGCGATTGCCCAGTGCCTTGCGCAGCCGCTGCGCCACCTTGGCGACCTCCGGCCTTGAGTTGCAGTACACGATGCCCTTTTCGCGTTCTCCCGCCGCGCCGAACAGGTCGGTGAGATAGCCGATCTTGTCCTTGGTATTGCGCGCGTCGACGACGTCGAGGTTCTCGCGCACCGTGGGGTCGATCACCCACGCGTCGATCTGCAGGTCGTCGATGATGCGGCGAAACGCCTCGTCGCGCGCCGTCGCGGTCAGCGCGAGGATCTGCGGCGCGCCGAGCTCCGCGATCGTCGCCGCGAGGCGCGAGTACGCCGGGCGATGCCGCGACTCGTGCAGGTGGTGCGCCTCGTCGACGACCACGAACGACGGTGGTCCGCCGCCTTGCAGCGCGTCGCGGTGGAACTCGAGGAACTCCGGCGTCGCGAGCACCACGTCCCACGCGCCCTCGCGCAGCGCGCGGAAGAGATCCTCGCGCTCCTCGTTGTCGATCGAGCCGTTGGCGCGGAAGCAGCGCAGCCCGAGCGGATCGAGCGTGCGGCGCAGCGCCTCGTATTGATCGTTGGCGAGCGCGCGCAGCGGATAGACGACCAGGGTCTTGGCGTCGCCGAGCCTGCCCTGAGCCCGTCGAAAGGCGCGCATCGCAGCGGCGTATTGGAAGCAGAACGACTTGCCGCGTCCCGTCCCGAGCACCGCCAGCGTGTTCTTGCCCGCGTCCACGCGCTCCAGCACCGCCAGCTGCGCGGCGTGCGGGCGCGCGGAGCCGAGCAGCGCGCCGCGAACGAGCTCGGCAAGCTGCGACTCTTCATCCAACGGAGCCTGTCCTGAGCGACACTGAGCTTGTCGAAGTGGAGTCGCAGTGCGCCGCTCCGGCGCGAGCGCGCCGGCGGCCTCGCGCTCGACGAAGATGTTGACGCCGCGGTGCTTGACCTGCCCTGAGCCCGTCGAAGGGTCGGGCGAGCCTCCGGTCAGCGATGCGATGCGCGCGCTGTAGCGCGCACCCGCGTCGATCAGCGGCGCGACGTGCGCCGCCATGCGCCGGTTGAAGAATCCGAGCTGCAGGTTGCCGTAGTACACGGCGATCGCGTTGGGGTCGTGCCGGTTGTGCGGCTCGCGGCGCAGCTCGAGCGCCGCGCCGGCGCGTAGCCCGGCGATCACGTCCTGGCGCCCCTCGAACGACACGCCCGCGATCTTCGTGTGGAAGCGCGGCGCATCGCCGATCGTCGCGTACGGGTCGCGCAGGTAGCTCTCGCTGCGCGCGAAGACGCGCTCGACGAACT
>DATDGN010000035.1:0-13072 GCA_036522095.1 Candidatus Cybelea sp.
GATCCGACGAGCCCGCGAAAACCAGCAGGCCGATTTTACCGGCGAGCTGATCCCCTTGTTTCCGGCCGACGAGGTCCTGGGCGCCATTGCGTTGCGCCACGGGGATTTTGCCGGAGCGGAGTCCGCCTTCACGAGCGCGCTCGCGGCCTATCCTAACGATCCGCGCGCGCTGTACGGGTTAGCGACGGCGCTGGCGGGGCAGGGACAGGCCGCGCAAGCCGCGGCGACTCGCGCGCGCTTTCAAGCGGAGTGGAAGGGCGCCGACACCGGCGGCGCCGACGCCCTCCCCTGATTTGTCATGCGGTCTCGCCGTCGCGCAAGCTGCGCGCGAGCGCGGCCAGCGCGTCGCTCATCGCCTGTGCGCCGGCGGCGATGCGCGTGCGGACCCTCGTACTTCGTCCGCGCGCGGCCAGGCTCGCGAGCCTGCCGCGGCGGGCGTTTTCCAAGGCGTCCTCACGGCGTTTCCGAATTTCGGCATGCAGCCAAGAGTCCATGATTCGCCTCGTTATTTCAAGTGTGCAGTAGTGAATTGAAAAGGCCCCCGGTCGATCGCGGAGGCCTTCGTGAGGTCGAGAAGCCGACAAACGCCTACGCCGGCCGATCCTCCGAAGGTCCAAGGCACGTCGACCCGCCGACGACTTGCGTCGCGCGGGAGCACAGCCGAAGCATATTATTGTCCATCGTGCCTCCTAAACCGGAATGAGTAGTACGCGAAACTCTATCATGCACTCGAATCGCTTGTCAAACAACCGTAAGACTTCGGAAAAATTTGTCCCGAGCAGGGCCGGCGCGGTCGAATTCGAAGTCTGGGCCGTTCCCGCGCGCTAGGAATCGAGGGCGGTTAGCTCAGTGGGAGAGCGCTTCCTTGACACGGAAGAGGTCACATGTTCAATCCATGTACCGCCCACCATCAAAAAGGCCCGTTAAATTAGGCGAAGCGGGTCTTTTTCTATTCCGCCCGGAGTCCGCGGTTTTCGCACGAGTAGCAACGCAGGTAGCAACGTGCTAACCACGATGATGCTGTTGCGTCGTGGACAGTGCCCCGAACTTACAACGCGGAGCGCTCGCGTCCGGGCTGAGGCGCTTGCCGGGGCGCCTTATCGCTGCTTGCCGCAACGGGTGCCAACTGCCTGGCACCCGGTCCTCCATGTAGCAACCGTGTAGCAATACGCGCGGAAATCGTGGATGGACTCAATAATAGAGAGTGCCGAACCAATTGCTGTGGTACGTACTCTTACTCCCGTAGGTGCGCATGAAGGTCACCGTTCCGCTGCCGGAGGCGTGTTGGAACTTGCCCGTTCCGTAACTCACAACGTAGGAAACTTTGTCGGGGGATGCTCCCACCAGCGTAAACGAAATGCTGTCGGCGCGGTGGGCTGTGCTCGTCAGTTTGGCTCCTCCCTGCCATCTTGTGCATACCGATTGCTGTGCTCTCGAGGACAATTTCCCGTTTTCTTTGCTGTGGCGGAGGAACGGGAACGACGCCTGGCCACGACCGTCGAATTGGAAACTACCGTTGCGGCGAATGGAAACGTTACCGGGTTTACAGGCAGTAAACAAATCGGTACCGGAATAGCTCGCGCTAAACGCCCCGCCCGCTGCTGGAGAACCGCTCTGCATCTGCGACGCTCCGTTGAGGCCAAGCGGTTGAGGTACAGGCGATGATGAGCCACCGCAACCGGCAACAAAACATGAAAGGGCGACTGCATTGCCCAGCCGCGACGTTACGAGAATTCGCATAGGAAACTGCCTTCCCTGTCACGGACCGCAACCGCAAAATCAGGGCGCGTTCCGGGCGTTAAGAGTCATTCTCTGAACGCGCTCGTTGCGCCTCGCTTCCAGGACTGCTCGGGCTTCCTACTTTAGGGCCTTTAGGCCCATTGCGCAATCGCCTACGCTGCTCATCGGTCGCGCCAATTCTTGAGGGGCCGTTACGCACATCGTAAGACCGGGAACGCGAACCAGGTCACATGTTCAATCCATGTACCGCCCACCATTTGGAAAGGCCCGTCAAATAAAACGCTACGGGCCTTTTTCGTTTGCTGGTTGGGATCGGTTTTTGCGCGCGCTGTAGCATGCTACTACGGCGCAGGGTCGTCCACGATTCAGCAGCCGTTCTTCGAGCCGAAAGTTAAGTCTCCGGCGTCGAAGCTCGATCCGCCTCTGTCATCTTCGAAGACGCCGGTGCCGATATGGCCGCGGCTGGCGGGAGCGATGAAAAACAACGAGCCATTCTGACCATATAGAGGCTCTGTGATGTTCACTACGAGGATGCCGTTGAGAACGAGGAATGAACCGTAAGGATACTTTGTGCCGCCGGCGACTAGCGACGCTTGGCCGCCGTTGCCCGCACCTTTGAGCGTCAAGCAGTCGGTGCCGTTGTCGAATTGCGAATGGGCGATCGTCACGGGCCAGTTACCACTGTAGCCGCGCGTCTCCGGGAACATCATATTTGCGGGACTGCCGTAGTAACCGTGCGCCATGGCGGCGCCGGCTGAAGCGGCCAGCGCCATACTGGCGGTGGCAACGATAAGAATCGGTCGCGAAAAGCGCACAGGCATTCTCCTTGTAGAGCAGACAGAATCAATGGGCAGAGCCTAAGCAGGCTTGATGAAAAAAGTCTGAAGCCCGACTCCTCAAAAGTGAGCAACGACAACGGGCGACAAAACGACAAAGTGCGACGTGCAAGTCCGACCCGAACGCTGCTTGGCACGGAGGGGAGGCCTTGTGGGAGCGCCGCGTTTCCCGTCGAAGTTACCGCTCTGGAGGTACGTTTTGATGATAGTATTGGGGGTTGGCCGTCGCTGCTTGACGGCCGGGCTCGTGATTCTTTTGGCCGCGTGCGGACAGTCGCTCACACAGGGATCGCCGCCCATGGTTTCTTCGGGCGCCGGACCGAACGCGCTCGGTTTGGGCAACGACGCATCCGAGCAGAACCTGCTTTACGTTTCGAGCTTGCAGAAATCGAAGGCCAACGTCCTCATCTATACGTATCCCAACGGCCGCTTTAAGACAAAGGTCGACAAATCCGCGCTGACGTTTCCGCACGGCGAATGCGCAGGTCGCGGCGGATACGTCTTCGTCACGAACGGCTCTTCCAACCCATCGAGCTCGAGCGTCCTCGAATATGCCCACGCGGGCAAGACGCCAATCAAGACGCTGAGCGTGAACGGTTCTGCCGACCAGTGCGCGGTAGACCCGACGACCGGGAACCTCGCGGTGGTCTCTACGCAGCTCGCGATCTTTCCGCGTGCGCACGGCACGCCGACGTACTATCCCTTTCCCAAGGGCTTCGACCGCGTTGCCTGCGATTACGACGGCAAAGGCAACTTGTTCGTCGATGGCGTGACGAAACTCAACCAGTCGCGCGCCGCGCTGATCGAGCTCCCGAAGGGCGGCAGCACGTTCCAAACGATCAAGATGCCGCCGATCTCCGAGACGTCCACGCGCGGGGGCGTTCGCTGGGACGGCAAGAATCTGGCTATCAGCAACGGCGCGAGCACGATCTACCTGTTGAAGATCAGTGGAACCAAAGCGAAGAACGTGGGCGCGGCGCAGTTCTACGGCTCCGCCGGAATGGCGTCGTTTTGGATCGCGAGCGGCGATATCGTCGGGGCGAACTCGCTCAATCCGACCGTCATGATCTGGGCGTATCCGGCGGGCGGTCAGCCCTTCAAGGTGCTGCATCAAACCGGCCGTGGTGCCGGCGTCGCCGTGTCGGTCGCGCCACAGTAGGCAAGCCCGAGACGATCCGACCCCTAGATACGTTTTTAACCCTGCCGCCGATAAAGCGGCCATAGGGAGAAAGGCTCCGGTTTACATCTGATTTGGGCGATGGACCGGAGCTTTTCCACTACGATTCTCTACACGGATTTAAGAGCGCCCCCCACCCGAACGCCGCGTTCGAACCGCTCCAGGAACACGCGGGTGAAATGGTCGTGTCCGATCACGGCGTGTAAGCGTCCCTCTTGGTGATGGGCAAAATAGAACAGCGGCTTGTCCTTGAAGTCATCGCACGTCGACTTACCGCCGGCTTCCGTGCCGATGACCGAGCCGTCAACGGTTTTCGTGCGCGATTTTATCTTGAACTGTTCCTGAAACTGCCAAACATAGTGTCCGACCTTCCACGAACCGTACGCCTGGAACGTCCCCTTGATCGGTCCGATCGCGCGACCGTACGCGACGAACTCGAACGTCGCGTGGGCGCAGGTCCCGCTATACGTGCCCGACAGGATCTCGTTTTGCAGGCTTAGGTTCGCTTTGAGCGCCGCGGGCGGCCGGCTGATCGTCTGCGCGACCGACGTCGACGCCGTCGGCACGGCGGGCGCCCCAATCGGGCCTCCGCACGCCGTCAACAACACAGCAGTAAGGCCCACGTTCAATACGTGGTCTAAACGTACGGTAATCATGATGCTCCCCGCTCTTTTAGAGCGAACTCTCTCTCTCCGCGGCGCACTGTTCGACCGAGCGCCGCCTATCTCAGTTAGCTTGCCTGCTATCAAAGAGGGAAGGCGAGCTCGACCGGGCCGAGCTCGCCAACCCGAATGACGGAATCCGCTATACGGCTAGGGCTTCGTGATCAGCAGTCCGGTCGGGAGCGTCACGCCGTTGGTCAGCTTGGCGTACGGCGTGTACTGCCCGTGCTTGTAGGCGTCGACCGGGTACGGGCCGGTCTCGTAGAGATCCGACTGGACGACCGTCCCGTGCGGCTTGCCCAGGTTCTGGATGCTGACCGCGTACGGATCCGAGAAACCGGTGATCGTCTGGAACGGCGTGGTCGAGCCCAGGTGATAGACCTCGACCTTCTTACCGGCGCCGTCCGTGACCCACATGATCTTAGCCCTTTTGTCGATGGCCACGCCCAACGGCTCGGACAGATCTTGGAGTCCGAGGTCCGTCACCGTCGTCGAGCCGGCGGCAACCTCGAACACCTTGGCCGCTCCGAAGTCCGCGATGTACAAGTTGCCGTTCGAATCGAGCGCCAGCCCGAACGGATCGGACATGCAGCTGCACGTAATCGTCTTCGAAGGCGTCGTGCTGCCGAACGGATACTCCGTGATCGACTCGGGATAGTTGCTGACGTATAATGTTCCGCTGGAATCGATCGCCAGACCGAGGGGATTGCTGACTCCGTTCGTGATCTTGGTCTTCAACGTGGTCGAGCCTTTGGCGTACTCCTCCACGTCGTTGCCGCCGCAGTTGTCGGCGACGTATATAGTGCCGGTCTTGTCCGCCGCGATCCCGTACGGACAGCCCGCCGAGGCGTGAATCGTCGCGATCGGAGCGGGATTGCTGGGGAGCTTACTGGTTTGATAGATGTTCACCGCGGCTTGGCTCTGGTCGCCTTCGAACACGAGCGACGTGCTCGCTGAATACGCCGCGTGAATCGAATTCGGGGCGATGACGTGATGCACGGCGGGTGCAAACCGCGTCCCGCGGTGCACCGCCTGCGAATACGGCGAGAGGGATTGCGTGGCGGGCGAAGTCGATCCGCTTCCCGCGGCACATCCGGCGACGGCGAAGAGTGCGGACGCTGCCAGCGCCCGGTGCAAAACCGTGAAATACATTTGGGGGCGCCTCCGTTGAAATCTAGCGAGAGGCCGGGGTTCTTGGCGAGCCCGCTTCTTCTACCCTGCGGAAGGAGCGACGCGTTCGAGTGCCGTGTACTCGCCTTCCGTCAACGTCAAGCCGGCGGCCGCTACATTCTCGGCAAGGTGCTCGAGCGAGGACGTGCCCGGAATCGGCAGCATCGCCGGCGAGCGGCGCAGCAGCCACGCGAGCGCCACTTGGAAGATCGTCGCTCCATGCGCGTTCGCGATTGGCCGCAGAGCGTCGACCGCGCCGATGTCGCCGGCGTCGAGCGGGAAATACGGGATGAACGCCAGGCCGTTGTCCGCGCAGTGCTCTAGGACCGGCTCGCTCGAACGGTTGCCGACGTTGTAGTTGTTCTGCACGGACGCGATCTCCACGACGCGCTCGGCGTCCCGCAGCTGCTCGACATTAACGTTGGATAGGCCGATGTAGCGGATCTTGCCGGCGTCGCGGAGCTCGCGCAGGGCGCCGACCTGCTCTTCAAGCGGAACCCTTGGATCCACGGCGTGCAGCTGATACAGATCGATGCAGTCCAGCTTCAGCCGCCGCAGGCTGCCCTCGCACGCCGCGATCAAATGCTCGGGCCGGCCGTCGCGGCTCCACTCCGTCGGGCCCGGACGAGTCGAGCCGCCCTTGGTCGCGATCGCCAGCCCGGGCGGATACGGATAGAGGGCCTGCGCGATCTGCTCTTCGTTCACGTGCGGACCGTACGCGTCGGCGGTGTCGATGAAGTTGACGCCGAGCTCGGCCGCGCGCCGCAGCACGCGCAGCGCGTTTTCACGGTCTCCGGGCCATCCCCAGACGTGCTTGCCGCACAACCGCATCGCCCCGAAGCCGATGCGGTTGATCGTGATCGTGCCTCCGACCGCAGTTGTGCCCGCGCCGCTCATGGCGCCGTGCTTCTTGGCGGCATGAAAAAGACCGCTCGCGTTATGCGAGCGGTCTAAATCAGGGTCGCTGTGAGTTTACTTGCCGACGGGACGGTTCGGCGTCGCGGCCTTGAAGGTCGCCTCGGCCTGCTTCTGGGTGTCGACCACCATCTCGGCGATCTTCAGCGTGAAGGCCTTGCGCAGCTCGAGCAGCTGGCTGGCGAAGCCGAACGAAAGCTCGACGAGCTGGGTCGGCGTCGGGATGTTCTCGAGCGTCGGCATGCTGCCCGGCTTCTCGGTCATCTCCTTGGTGAACTCGCGGAACGACTTAATGGCGTTGAGGCTGGCATCTTGCGTCTGCTTGATCGCGGCGAGCCCCTCTTCCTGAAACTTGGTCATGTACTCGGACACGTTGACGGACATGTTGAAACGATTTCTCCTCTCGGTTGCTGTGCTTGCGCTAAGTATACCAAGCACATGCTGTGCTTGTCAACATCCTCACCCTTCGACTGGCTCAGGCTGACGATAGGGCGCTTGCTTACTCGCGGCCGATGAAGCTCCGGTAGATGCGGATGATCGTTTCCTTTTGGTCGACGCTGAGCTGGGGATCCAGCTTGACGGCGTGCTCGACGCCGTGGTGGCTCTCATCCCGGTCGGGCGAGTCGTCGAGCAGGCCGGCCTGCGCGTACATGGTCTCGGCCGACATGTGCAGGGCGTTGGCGATGTTTTTCAGGACATCCGCGGACGGCTTATACAGCCCGCGCTCCACCTGGCTCAAGTACGGATTGGAGATTTTGGCGATCTCGGCGAGCTGACGCATCGAGAGGTTGGCCAGCTCGCGCTGGCTGCGGATGAAATCCCCGAGGCTGCGCCAGGCCGTGCCCGTGCCGTCCTTCTCCTCGTCGCTCATGATCGCGCTATGCTTCGACTCCCCGCCGCGCAAGAACTATCAAACGGCTCGCCCGACTCGTTGCGCACGTACCGGCCGGGTGCGGGCTCGCCCTGCGGCAGCGGGTATGGCGCCCGCAGCGCGCCACCCTGGGCTTCAGCCCACTCGGCCCAATCCAGCCACCACGAGCCGTTGTGACGGTCGGCCGTCTCGAGCCACTCGTCCGCGCTCTCCCCCCGCAGCGCACGCGACTTCGTGTAGTGCCACGTCTTCTTGCCGCCCGGCGGATTAACGATCCCGGCGATGTGCCCGGAGTTCGTGAGCACGTACTTGGACTCGCCGCCGACGTGTTGCGTCGTCAGGTACGTCGCGCGCCACGGCGCGATGTGGTCGTTCTCGGCTCCCAGCACGTAGAGCGGCGTCAGAATCTTTCCGAGATCGATCGGGGTGCCCTCGATCGAGAACGCGTTGGGCTTCACGATCGCGTTGTGCAGGTAGCACGCCCGCAGATATTGCGAGTGCATGGCGACGGGCATGCGCGTCGAGTCGTTGTTCCATGCCAAGATGTCGAACGCCGGCGGCCGCTTGCCCTTGAACCAGTTGTTGACGACGTAGCTCCAGATCAAATCGCTCGAGCGCATCCAGTCGAACGTGCGCGCCATCTCGGCGGGGTCGAGGTAGCCGCGCTCGCGCATGCGCTGCTCGAGCCGCGCGATGGTATCCTCGTCGGTGAAAACGCCCAGGTCGCCCGGGATGCTGAAGTCGACGAGCGTGTTGGTCAGGGTCGCCGACGCGATCCGGTCGCCCTGGCCGTGCGCCGCGAGATACGCCAACGCGACGAGCGCCAGCGTCCCGCCCAGGCACAGCGCCGCAACGTTCACGCGCGGCGCGCCGGTGATCTCCTGCACGACGTCGAGCGCGGCCAGCACGCCCTCGCGCAGGTAATCGTCCATCGTGTACCGCGACATGGCCTCGTCCGGGTTGCGGTACGAGATCATGAACGTCTGATGGCCGTGCTGAACGGCCCACTCGACGAACGACCGCCCCGGCGCCAAGTCCATGATGTAGAACTTGTTGATCCACGGCGGACTGCACAGCAAAGGCAACGCGTGCACCTGCGCCGTCTGCGGCTCGTACGCGATCAGCTCGATGAGCGTATTGCGGAACACGACTCGCCCGGGCGTCGCGCCGATGTTGACGCCCAGCTCGAACCCGGAGCGATCGACTTGGCGCGGATATCCGCCGTTGTTGGCGACGTCGTCGAGGAAGTTTTGCAATCCCTTCACGAGGCTCAGCCCGCCCGACTCGGTCGCCTCTTTCACCACGCCCGGATTGAGCCACGGCACGTTGCTCGGCGCAAACGCGTCGCACATCAGCTGCATCGCGAAGCGCGCCTTGCGGCGCGTCGCTTCCGGAAGGCGCGTGGCGTCGACGAGCTGCAACGCCGCCTTCGTGCGCGCCTGATAATCTTCGACGAGGCCCGCCAAGAGCGGATTCTCGCGCCACTCCGGCTCGGCGAAACGCTTGTCGGCCGGCGCGGCGCTCGCAACGTCGTCAGACTGGCCGCCCAAGCGGCGCAGCATGTTCATCGCGACGTTCTGCTCCGCCAGGGCTAGGCCGGTGAGCCACGTGCTCATGCGCAGCGGATCCATCATCACGTCGGTGACGACGGCGCGCAGGGCGTCGCTGAGCGACGCCGGATCGAGGCCGGTGACGTCGATGCCGTAGCGGAGTTCTTCCGGTGCGATGTTCACTTACATGTACCAGCCGCCGTTGATGTTGTAGACGGCGCCCGTGATGTAGCCCGCCTTCTCGTCGAGTAAAAAGCGCACCAACCGGGCGACCTCCTCGGGTCTGCCGAGGCGCCGCTTGGGCGTCTGGGCGATCGCGTTCTCGATCGCCTCCGACGGCATCGCCTTGGTCATGTCCGTGTCGATGAAGCCCGGGGCGACCGCGTTGACCGTCACGCCCTTCTTCGCGACCTCGAGCGCGACGGTCTTGGTCAGGCCGAGCAGCCCCGCCTTGGCCGCCGCGTAGTTCGCCTGCCCGAAGTTGCCGCTCTCGCCCACCACCGAGCTGATGTTGACGATCCGTCCGAAGCCGCGTTCGAGCATCGCGTCGAGCACGGCCTTGATCATGAAAAACGGCCCTGAAAGATTCACTTGCAGGACCGCTTCCCATTCGTCGACCGTCATCTTGCGGACGGTGTGATCGCGGGTAATCCCCGCGTTGTTGACCAGATAGTCGATGCGTCCGTGCCGGTCGAGCACGGCGGCGACCGCCTCCCGGCAGCGCTCGTAGATGCCGACGTCGGTCTCGTGGAATTCGAGCCGAGCGGCGGCTCCGTTGAGGTGCGCGGCGAGCCGCTCCGTCCGGGCTTCGTCTTCGGGAAGGCCGAGCACCGCGACGCGAGCGCCGTCCTCCGCCAGTAACGTGCTGACCGCGCCACCGATGCCGCGCGAGCCGCCGGTCACGATGCCCACGCGTCCTTTGAGAGGTAAACTAATCACGCGCTAGATTTACCCAGCGTAGGGCTCTCTCCCTTGTGCGCCCCTCGCGCTTCACATGTCCAGGCCGCCGTTGATCGAGTACACCGCGCCGGTGATGTAGCTCGACTCGTCTTCGAGCAGGAACCGGACGACGCGGGCGACTTCTTCGGGGCGGCCCAAACGGCGCTGTGGAATCTTCTCCACGACCTTGGAGAGCGCGGCCTCGGGGATAGCCGCCACCATCTCGGTCTCGATAAATCCTGGTGCGACGCAGTTCACCGTGATCCCGCGCTGCGCCATCTCGAGCGCTAGGCTCTTGGCGAATCCGAAGAGGCCCGCCTTCGACGCCGCGTAGTTCGCCTGGCCGACGTTTCCGGTCTCGCCGATGACCGAGCTGATGTTCACGATCCGCCCGGAGCCGCGCTCGATCATGTGTTCCAGCACCGCCTTCGTCATCTGGAACGCGCCGGACAGATTGACGTCGAGCACCTGATGCCAGTCGTCGACCGTCATCTTGCGCACGGTCTTGTCGACTGTGATCCCCGCGTTGTTCACGAGATAGTCGATGCGGCCGTAGCGCTCGAGCACTTCTTTCGCGACGCGGCTACAGTCGCCCGCGTCGTCGACTCGCCCCTGATGGATCGACACCTTCGCGCCCTTACCGGCCATCTGCTCCACAAACTTCTCGGCGCTTTCCTTTCCGCGATTGTAGCCGGCGGCGACCGCCGCGCCGCTGGCGGCCAGCATCTCCGTAATGGCCGCGCCGATTCCGCGCGTGCCGCCCGTCACCAAAGCCACTCGACCCTGAAACACGACCGCCTCCTTTTGCTATGACGGCGCCGCTGCGCGCCGCGTAGCGGTGTTTACTCGGTCACTATTATCGAGCCCTCGCATGTAACACCAGCCCCGCCGCAATCGTTACTATGAGACCGTGCCATCCCGGATCTGGCCTCCGCATGCAGGACGCCGCGCCGCGGCGGCGTTGCTCGCCGGCGCACTCCTTTCCGCGCTGTGGGCGTGCGGCAGCCGCATGGGTGGCGGCGTCGTCCCCGCGTTCGACGCCGGCCACCAGTCGCCGCCTGCGAACCGGGCGTTCGACTATATCGGGAAGAGTCAGGAATTCGTCGTGCCGCAATCGGTCAAGCGTATCACCGTCGACGCGCGCGGCGCCGCCGGCGCGGGACGGTCCGCAGGACGCGGCGGCCGCGTGGTGGCCGTGATCACGGTGACGCCGGGCGAAAGATTGATCGTCAATGTCGGCGGCGCCGGCAAACGCGAGGCCGGCGGCTTCAACGGCGGCGCGCACGGCGGCACGGGCGCCAACTGCACGGGCGTGTGTCCGGGTTACGGCGGAGGCGGTGCGTCGGACGTCCGGCGGCGCGGCGCCACGCTGTTAGCGAAGCTCGTCGTCGCCGGCGGCGGCGGCGGCGAAGGCGGCGCGTTCGTTCAGCGATTTGGCGCGGGTGGCGACGGTGGCGGCACCCTCGGCGGCAACGGCCGCGACGGCAATGGAGCCCGCGGGTCCGGCTACGGTTGCGGCGGCGGCGGTGGCGGCGGCGGCTCGCAGCGCTCCGGAGGTTACGGCGGCGCCCCCGGATCCTGTGAAGAAACCAGCGGCCACCCCGGCGAGATCGGCAGAGTCGGCATGGGCGGGCTCGGCGGCGGCGCCCAGTCGCCGGCTGCCGGCGGCGGAGGAGCCGGCGGCGGCTATTACGGCGGCGGCGGCGGCGGCGGCGGCACCGTGGTCGAACCCTACGGCGGCGGAGGCGGAGGCGGCGGAGGCGGGTCGTCGCACGTCGTGCCGAGCGGACGAATTTTGCAGTTGGTACGCGGATGGAAACACGCGACGGGTAACGGCCTCGTCATCTTGAGCTGGTAGCTAGCGAATCGGCGGCTACCGGCGAAAGCGCCGCGCATGGCGACAACGCGCGCGCAGCGCCTCGCGGCCGGCCGGGTGCTCCGGACCGCCTGTCCGCGTTCGCGTCAGGCCACGTGGCATCGAGCCGACACCGTCGACGCGCTCGGGCTGATCGAGGAGTCGAACGCAGGCAGAGTCCCGGGGCTCGTGCCCGTGCGCTACGGCCGGATGGCGCGCTCGCCGTTCGCGTTCTTCCGCGGCTGCGCGATCGTTCAGGCGAGCGACTTGTTCGCCACGCCGTCGACCGGCGTGAAGGTACAGCTCTGCGGCGACTGCCACATCATGAATTTCGGCGGCTTCGCCACGCCGGAGCGGAACCTGATTTTCGACATCAACGACTTCGATGAAACGTATCCCGGCCCGTGGGAGTGGGACGTCAAGCGCCTCGCGGTCAGCCTCGTTCTCGCCGCGCGCGACCGCGGCTTCGCGCAAGACGTCGCCCGCGACGCGGTCCGCAGCGCGGTTGCGTCCTACCGCGAGAAGCTCTTTGGATACGCGCAGCTCTCCCCGCTCGACGTCTGGTATACGCGGATCGGATTCGACGACCTGAGCGCCTTCTTTCGGAAGAACGCCGACGTGCTCGGCACTCTGCAGGATGCCGAACGCTACGCCCAGGGCCGCACGTCCGAGCGCATCTTTCCGAAGCTCACCGCAATCGTCGGCGGTCACGCGACGATTCTGGACGAGCCGCCACTGGTGTACCACTTCCATCAATACATCGCCGAGTGGGAAGCGATGGTCCACGGGTTCTTCGAACGCTATCGCCGGACGCTCATCGCGGACCGCCAACGCCTGTTCGAGCACTACACCTTCGAAGACATCGCCGTGAAGGTCGTCGGCGTCGGGAGCGTCGGCACGCGCTGCGCCGTCGCGCTGTTCCTCGCCGACGACACCGACCCGCTGTTCCTCCAGATCAAGGAGGCACGCAGCTCGGTGCTCGAGTCCCCAGGCAGCCCGCCTCTCTTCGCGCACCACGGCGAGCGCGTCGTGACCGGGCAGCGCCTCATGCAGGCCGCGAGCGACATCTTCCTCGGCTGGGCCGAGGTTCCGGGATCGCAGGACTACTACGTCCGGCAGCTGCGCGATATGAAGGTGTCCGTCGACGTCGATGCGTTCCGGCCGCGCACGCTGATCGACTACGGAGCCGTCTGCGGCTGGGCCCTAGCCCGCGCGCACGCCAAAGCGGGCGACGCCGCGACGATCGCCGGCTACTTGGGCCGCGCGGATCGTTTCGAGCGCGCCATCGCGCGCTACGCGGCCTCCTATGCCGATCAGGTCGAGCGAGACTTCGCCGAGTTCAAAGCCGCGATTCGTT
>DATDGN010000036.1:0-5230 GCA_036522095.1 Candidatus Cybelea sp.
GTGGGCACCCGCTGCTTTCGATAGTGCTCGACTTCTCACGATGCAAAACCGCCACTCGGCTTAACCAGAAGACAATATTGCTTTTAGTCGACGAGCTCAGCGGTGACTCGTTTAAGGCGCTGCGCCGGTGGCGTGACCGCCTTATCGAAGCCCATGCGCCGGGAATCAGCGGCTGCTAAGATGGAATGAGAAGGCCGGTCCCCAAAAACGCGACCTGCTAAGAATCGCTTTGCGCACTCGAAGTGCATTGAAAGGAGACCGGCCCATGCGAACCAGTTTAGCAGACCGCCAACGGAAAACAAATCCTCGCAGCGCTATTGGCATCGACCTTGGGGACCGCTTCAGCGAGGTGTGCGTGCTCGATGAGGAAGGCGCCGTGGCCAGCCAGACCCGTCTACGCACGACCCAGGCGGCACTAGAGGCATACTTCCGCGGCCAAGCGCCAGCGCGGGTGGCGCTCGAGACTGGAACGCACTCTGGATGGGTGAGTCGACTCGTCGCCGCCGGCGGGCATGAGGTCGTCGTTGCCAATGCCCGAGAACTGCGCAAGATTCACCAAAGCGATCGCAAGAACGACCGCGCGGACGCTGAGATCTTGGCACGGATGGTTCGCTTCGATCCGCAACTGCTGGCCCCAGTCGTGCACCGGACCGAGCAGATGCAGGTCGACATCTCCTTGATCCGCGCGCGCGACGTCCTGGTTGGCGCGCGAACGAAGCTTATCAACGCCGCCCGCGGACTGACCAAATCGCTGGGTGGTCGACTGCCGGGAAGCAGCAGCCCGTGATTTGCGCGACGCGTTCGCGAGCGTATGCCCAAGGATTGGCATAAAGGTCGACGCTTTTGAAGTGACACCCCGGTTTCTGGACAGATTAGGCGCTTATTTCGGCTTGCCGGCGGCGCCATTCGACCGGCGGTAGATAGTCAAGGCGCGAGTGCGGTCGCGTCTCATTGTAATGCTTAACCCACGCCGTGATCGTAGCCTTCGCTTCCTCATATGTTTCGAAGCGATGCTGCCAAACGCACTCGAGCTTGAGCGTTCCCATAAACGATTCGGCGACACCGTTCTGCTCGGGTGTGTGCGGAAGAATGAACTCCTGATGTTAACGTCGGCTGAAAATTGACCCACTTCAGCGTGGGGTCGCCGGTCGTCCGTGATCATTCTCTTCATGAAGTCCGCCAGAGCTGGCGGTCCTGGATATTCGAGCGGTTCTAGAGTCTGGAGTTGAAAATCGCTGACGCCGCTGAAGACGGCTCGGTAGCGGCTAAATATCGGTCGAAAGGGCTGGTTTGGAGCAGGCTCAAGAGGGTCCATGCTAACCCAAGATTCGGAAACAAGGACAAGCGTCCGGCCATCAAAGGCGATATCGTAAACCTTGGCATCATGAGTGCGTTGCAAGTAGTCGACGGGACTAAGGTCCCGGTAGTTCTTTCGGGCGACTTCCATAGGATCCATAAACCCTCTTCAGCCCCGTTTCAACTCCGAGCTAACTTTGTGGCGACTTTTGCGCCAGGTAATTTGATTCCCGCCTTCTTGCGTTCGCGCAGCCGGTAGCTGTCGCCGGAAATCATGGCAATGTGTGCATGGTGAAGCAGCCGATCAAGCATGGCTGCAGTCATCGTTGCATCGCCGGCCAGTGCGGTGTCCCACTGCGCGAAGGGCAAGTTGCTCGTAATGAGCACAGAACCGTGTTCATATCGCTGCGCGACGACTTGGAAGAAATGATTGGCTTCCTCGCGAGAGAATGGCAAATAGCCAAGCTCGTCGATGATCAGCAGCTTCGGCGCCTGGATGGCTCGTCGGAGGTATTCTTTCAACCGGCCGTGGCGGTGCGCTGATGCAAGTTGCAGCATGAGCTCCGCGCGGCAGTTGGCGATCTCATCGAGCCACGGCCGAACCTCGCGATTGGCCAACGCGACGTCGACGAGCTCAGCTTGTGCCGTTTGGAGCGGATTGAAGAACGATTCTCGTAGGTAGCGATGGAATCGCTCGACCTTGCCTTTGGTTTGCGCCCGATATGGCGAGCAAAGCTTGACGCCGACGCCATAGTGCTTGACGAAGTCCAGCCAAGCCTGGTGGTACCGGTGCAGACCCTCGCCGAAGGCATTGCGCTCGACGACGGACCGGGCGGCAATCCCTGGGATTCGTTGGGAACAGTCGGATCGTTCATTCGGCGATTTGCCAACGAAATCAGGGCTTCCGGGACTTGATGGGATTCGTTAAACTCACCGAGGTCGGTTTTGAAGACCGTGCGAGGACCAGGCCCGTAGCGCACAACGCTGTATTGCACCTAAACTTCCCTTAGAAAGTCGTCGAACTTAGCCGCAATCTCGCGTTGGGTCTCGGGGAACAGGTGCGAGTAAACGTTTGCGGTCGTTCGAATGTCCGAGTGCCCGAGGGCACGACTCGCCTTGAGTAACGGGATGTCCATGGCCGCCATAAGTGATGCCGAACTGTGACGCAACCCATACAGTGTTATCGAGGGCACCTTCGCCTTCTTGAGTAGCGGGACGAAGACGCGCGAGCGAAACGTCGTACGACGTATCCCGCCGCCCTGCGGAGCGGTGAATACGTAATCGGATGGTGCTGGGTTGCTTTTATTATGGCGAGCCTTCAGCGCTCGCAAAACCTTCGCGGGCAGCACTATGCTGCGTTGACGTTCTACCGTTTTGGTCTTGCCTGGTACGAGGCGACCTTCGACCTCTGTCAGATTAGCGATGATCGCGATTCGTCCGTTCAGCAGGTCAACGTCTTTCCATCGAATGCCGAAAGCTTCGGCCGGCCCAAGCGCTCCAACGAGCATCACCAGGAACAATGGGAAGTGTTCGCTGGTTTTAGCCGCCTTCAAAAAGCGGCGGGCCTCTTCCGGCGTCCATGCCACGATCTCGGCGCGACGGCGCTCCTTCTCGAGCTTAAGCCTCGCGGCCGGATTGACGAGAATGAGTTCGTACTCATCAACGGCGTCGTTGAGCGCCGATCGCAGCACCGTGTAGACCTTCGCCTTGCCGCCATCGCCTAGCGTTGGCAGGTTCGAAAAGAATGCCCGAACGCGCCGACGATCAAGGTCGCGCAGTCTCGTAGTGCCAAGTGCCGGCCGAATGTGCTGCTCGATCGCCCACTCATAATTGGCAGCGGCGGACGCGGACAGCTTCTTGCCGACGATCCACTTGTCGAGATACTCGCCCAGGGTTTCCCGGGAGCTGATCTGACCCCGTTTGACGGCTGGCCGGCGGCGTAGCTCCTGCTCTACGCGGTCCTTGACCCCTAGACGGGCCTCCTCGCCCTTTGCGCCTCTGGGCCCGACCAAAACCTTACGGATTCGAAGGCCGCGGTCGTCGCGGCCAAGGGTGACCTCTCCGACGTAGCGCTCCTGGGCGGCCGACCAGTACACGCTGCCTGTGCCGGGCTTCGCCTTACTAGTCTTTCTCCTGGGCATCGGGCCCGGTTTCGCCGCATCTATCCGGGGCCCTTGCCCAACCAGATGCCCAACCAAAAAGAATCGACTTCCAATGTGAGAGCCGAAATAGTCGGCAAAAATATGGCTAAAATCACATGGGCGATGACGGGCTCGAACCGCCGACTTCCTCCTTGTAAGGGAGGCGCTCTCCCAGCTGAGCTAATCGCCCCTTAGTTTCGCGTCGCGATCTTCTTCTGCAGCAGGTCGACCGCGACGCGCAACTGCGCGTCCTTGTCGACTTCGCCGAAGCGCGCGTCCTTGTTCTCGGCCACGCTGACGTCGGGATCGATGCCGCGCAGGTTGATGTCGCGATGGTTCGGCGTCAGGTAGTGTGCGGTCGTGATCTTGATCGCCGCCCCGTCGGGCAGCGGCGTCAGCGTCTGCATCACGCCCTTCCCGAAGGTCTTCGCGCCTACCAGCGTCGCGATACCGTCGTCCTGGAACGCGCCGGCCATGATCTCCGACGCCGACGCCGTGTACTGGTTCACGAGCACGGTGACCGGCAAGCCGATCGATGGATTGCCTTGGGCGTCGATCGTGGTCGCGGGCTCTCCGCGCTCTTTCACGGTGAGAATCGCCTTGTTCGCTATGAACCGCGAGCTGATGTCGAGTGCGGACTTCACGTAGCCGCCGCCGTCGTTGCGCAGGTCCACCACGAGCGCCCTCGCGCCCTGATCGTTGAGTCGCGAGATCGCGTCGTCGAACTCGCTCGGCGTCGCGCGACCGAAAGCTATGATCCATACGTAGCCGATGCCGTCGGACAGCATCTTGTAGACGACGGTCGGCGGCTGCACGTTGTCGCGTGTAATCGAAACCGCGAGCGAAGATCCGTCGCGCCGCAGGCTGACCGCGACGACCGTTCCCGGCTTGCCGCGCAGCAGCCCGCTCACGCCCTCGACGTTGAGGCCTTTCGTCGGCGTTCCGTTCACCGCCGTGACGACGTCGCCCACGTGCAGGCCGGCGCGCTCGGCCGGCGTGCCCGGCAGCACGTACGAGATTTTAACGGAGCCCGACAGGGCATCGGGCTCGATCATGACGCCGATGCCGCCGATGCGTTGCGGATCCAGCGCTTCGTTGAACGCCTTGAACTCGGCCGGCGTGAAGAACTGCGTGTAGCGGTCGTTGGTCGCCTTCGCCATCGCATCGATTGCGGCGTAGGCGAAGTCGCTCGGCGTCGCATGCGCGGCCTTAGCGCTCGCGACGATGGCGTCGTCGAGCGCGTCCAGCGTAGCCTCGCGTTCCGGCTCGACGCGCAGCGCCGGCGGCGTGATCGTCGCGCCGTGCTTGCGCGCGGCGCTCGCGAGCGCGTCGCTCGCTGCCGCGAGCAGCACCTGCGGATCGACGGCGTCGTAGTACGTCGTCGTCAACAAACGATAGCTCTCTCCGACGTCGGCGGCGACCTGGTAGGACAGCGCGGAGGCGGCGGGCGTGGCGCCCGCGCACAGGATCGCGGCCAGAACAGATGCCGCAGCGGCGCGCACGAAAAGCTTGGGACTCGTCATCATGATCCTCTCTTTCGTTCCCCATACGCAGAACGCTTAGCGGCCGAGATTTGTTTTTAGTGAGCGGCCGCGGCGCGCCGGAGCCGGTCCATCAGCGCCAGGCCTAGCCCGCGCTCTTCGATCGGCTGCGCGTCGATGCGCTCCAAGCCAAGCGCGTCGAGCTCGTGGAGGGCCTCGAAGAAGGCGGCCGCAGCCTCGCGCAGGTCGCCGCGCCGCGAGAGCACGCGCACGGCCGCGTATCCGTCGACCGGCTCTCGAAACGCCAGCGCG
>DATDGN010000037.1:0-22458 GCA_036522095.1 Candidatus Cybelea sp.
TACTCGAAGGTTCGCGGCGCGCCTTGCGGGCGGCGGCGCGAGCGTAGAGCTGGCGGCGCTCGCCGAATCCGCGCGCGGCCAGCAGCTTCGCGACCTCGCCCACGCGCCGCCCGCTCGCGAGGAGCGCGTCGATTGCGGCCCCGGCCTCCTCGGCCGCGGGCGGATCCGGCTCTATCGCATAGGGCGCGATCGCGAACGCGACCTCGCCACGGATCGGCTCGGGCAGCGCGGCGAGCACCTCCCGCGGCGTGCCCCAGAGGTGCTGCTCGTGGAGCTTCGTGTATTCGCGGACGACGAAGAGCCGGGCGTCGGGGGCGACCTGCGCGAGATCGGCGAGACTGGCGCGCAGCCGTCGCGGCGACTCGTACCAGATCGTCGTGATTCCGGTCCGCAGGGCCGCGGCGAACCGCTCGCGGCGCGCCGCGGCGCCGCGCGGCGGGAATCCCTCAAACTCAAAGCGGCGCAGGTCGAATCCCGAGAGCAGCGCGACGCCCAGCGCGGCGCTCGGCCCGGGCAGCACCTCGACCGGAACCCCGGCGTCGCGGGCCGCCGCGATCAGCGCGCTTCCCGGATCCGAGATCCCCGGCATGCCCGCGTCGCTCGTTACGGCGACGGTTGCGGTGCGTGCGCGTTCCAGGATCGCCGGGGTCGCCGAGGCCGCGTTCTGCTCGCGGTAGCTCCAAATTTCGCGACCGCTCAGTTCCAGGGCGTGCAGCAGCTTGCGCGCCACGCGCGTGTCTTCGGCGACGATCAGCGCGGCGTCGCGCAGGGCGTCACGCGCGCGTAGCGTGACGTCGCGCAGGTTTCCGAGCGGCGTCGGTACGAAGATGAGCGGCATGCCACGGGGCTTCGACGTCGAGCATATACCTCCGGGCGCAAAGCTCGAGCTATACATCTCGCCGACGTGTCCGTATTGCCGGCGCGCCATCGCGTATTACGAGTCGGTGGGCACGCCGTATACGTCCTACGACGCCCAAAACGATCGCGAGGCGCGCGGTCGGATGTTCGAATATAGCCACGGCGACCCGACGGTGCCGGCCATCGTCGTCAACGGAGAGTACGTGCAGTCCGGTTGGGGGTCGCCGCCGCAGGGTTGAACCATCCACTGACCCGCCGGTCGGCGGGCTCGATGTAACGTTGCTACTGAAAGGAAAGCTCGGACATGGACCATAGCTCGGCAGCCACCGCCGGAGTTCTCGCGACGGTGATCCTCATCTACGCGATCGTGCTGATCGTGGCGATCGCGTTCACGATCTGGGTCTACTGGCGAATATTCGCCAAGGCGGGATTCAACGGCGCGTTGTCGCGGCTCAACTTCGTACCCGGCGTCGGCCAGCTGATCTGCATGATCATCCTCGCGTTCGGCCGCTGGCCGATCGAGGATCAGCTCGCGGCGCTACAGGCGCGGGGCTCCGGCCCTCCGTCTCCGCCGCCGGCTTCACCCGGTACCTCGGTCATGCCGACCTAGGAAGAGCTAGCGCCAGAGTTCCGCGATCCAGCGTTCCACGTCTTCGCGGCGCGACGGCACGACGGCCGATAGGTTCTCCGCGCCGGTCGCCGTGACGGCGACGTCGTCTTCGATTCGGACACCGATACCGCGGAAGCGTTGCGGCACCGTCGCGTCGTCGGGCTGGAAGTAGCAGCCCGGCTCGACGGTGAGCACCATGCCTTCGCGCAGCTTGCCGTACCGATACTCCGACGTGCGCGCGTTCGCGCAGTCGTGGACGTCGAGACCGAGCATGTGGCTGACGCCGTGGAGCGTGTAACGCCGGTGAAAGAGATTCTCGGGATCGGTCGCCTCGTCGAGCGACATCTTCAGGATTCCGAGTTCGATCAGCCCCTCTGCGAGCACGCGCGTCGCGCGCCGGTGCGGCTCGAGGAAGTCGTTGCCGGGAACGACGCCCTCGATGCCGGCGCGTTGCGCCCGCCAAACGAGGTCGTAGATCGTCGCCTGTTCCGGCGAGAAGCGGCCGGAGATCGGCAGCGTGCGCGTGATGTCGGCGGTATAGAGCGACTTGCGCTCGATCCCGGCGTCGAGCAACAGTAGCGCGCCGGGGAGGAGCGAGCCGTCGTTCTTGGTCCAGTGCAGCGTGCACGCGTGTTCGCCCGCCGCCGCGATCGTCAGGTAACCGGTATCGTTCGCCGCGACGCGCGCTCGGCTCCAGAACGCGGCCTCGATCTCTCGCTCGGACTTACCCGTGCGCATGGCGCGGATCACGTCCTCGAAGCCGAGCTTCGACAGCTCGCACGCGCGGCGCAGCTCGGCGAGCTCGTACTCGTCCTTGACCAGCCGCATCTCCGATAGATGCTCCGCCAGCTCGGCGTCGTCGTCGCTCGGCTCGAAGCGCCTGTCGATCTCCTCGTCGTGCGCGCGCAGGACGCGCACCGCGTGTTTGGCGCCGCGCAGCTCATCGAGGTATCCGGGCAGCGACGCGAGCGGGCGGCTCTCGTCGACTCCGTAAAAGGTCTTGCTCTCTGCGACGCCGCGGTGCCGGCCTACCCAGAGCTCGCCGTAGACGCGGTCCGTGAAGAACTCCGCTTCGCCGCGGTTGTGCGCCGGTACGAACATGACGCTGCGGTGCTCGGCGCCGGCGGGCTCGAGGATCAGGGCCGCGCCCGCCTCACCCGGTCCGGCGAGATACGCGAAGTCGCTCGACGGCCGAAACTGATACGCCGTGTCGTTGGCGCGCACGCGCTCGCGGCCCGCGGGCACGATCAGGTAGACGCCCGGATACGCCTTGCCGAGCAGCTCGCGGCGCGCGCGGAAGCGGTCCGCCTGCGGATGGCCGGCGGTCGCGACCGGCCGGTCGATCCAGCCGCCGGCCATGAAGTCGATCAGCGCCTTGGGCGGCACGAAGTCGTGGCTGGCTCGGCTCGCGTCGGCCGGTTTGTCGGCGGTACGATCTGCAGACATGGTTCGACGGAGATTCGCCTAAGGCTCGACGGGTCATGCAGGCTAACGATACCCTCGCCAACGAGCGGACCTATTTGGCCTACGTCCGAACCGCCCTCGCGTTCATCGCGTTCGGCTTCGTTGTCGCGCGGTTCTCGCTGTTCGCGCGCGAATACGCGCTGATCGTCCACGGGTCGGTTCCCACGCCGGGAGTATCGACCGGCTTCGGAATCGCGATGGCCCTGTTCGGCGTCTACATCGCGCTGCTGGGTGCGTGGCGCTACTCGGTGACCGACCGCGGCCTGCGCCAGGGCCGCGTCATCACGATGTCGGGCGCCACTGGCTACGCAATCTCACTGTTCGTCGTGGTCGTAGGGGCGATCGTCGCCATCGCGCTGCTCGCGCAGCGGTAATCCTTCGTCCTTCGACAAGCTCAGGATGACACGGCTCAGAACGACATCTCTAAGGAGACATCCAACGCCGGCGCGCTATGGGTCAGCCGGCCGACGCTGATTACGTCGACCCCGGTGCGCGCGATCGCGCGGACCTTGGACTCGTCCACGCCGCCGCTTGCCTCGACCACCACGCGTCCGTCGACCAGGCGAACAGCGTCCGCCAGCATCGCGGGTTCCATGTTGTCGAGCAGCACCGCGTCTATAGGTTCCGCCAAGGCCTCTTCCAGCTGCTCGAGCGTGTCGACTTCGATCTCTACCTTCACCATGTGACCGGCGCGGGCGCGCGCGGCGGCGACGGCCGCGCGAATCGATCCGGCCAGCGCGAGATGGTTGTCCTTGATCAGGATGCCGTCGTCGAGGCCGAAGCGGTGATTGGTTCCGCCCCCGCACGCGACGGCGTAGCGCTCGAGTGCGCGCAGCCCCGGGGTGGTCTTGCGCGTGTCGGCGATCTGCGCGCGCGTTCCGGCAACGAGATCCACGAGCGTGCGCGTCGCCGTCGCGATTCCCGACAAGTGCGATAGGAAGTTCAACGCCGTCCGCTCCGCGGTGAGAATCGCGCGCGCGCTTCCGGTAATCTCAGCGACGACGCCCCCCGCTTCGACGCGCTCGCCGTCACCGGTCAAGATCGCGACCTCGATGCGCTCCTCGAGCAGGCGAAACGCGAGCACCGCGACGCTCACGCCGGCAAGGATGCCGCCCGTGCGCGCGACGATCTGCGCCGTGGCCTCGCGGTTCGACTCGACGATCGCCTCGGTCGTGAGGTCTCCGCCGCGGCCGATGTCTTCGAGCAGGGCTGCTCGGACAATCGGCTCGGACAGGATCTCAAGCGACGCTGCGAAGTCGCGTAAAGGAACGCTTGGCGAAGGCTTCATCGGTGTGCGGATAGTCGCTGCGGTAATGGCTGCCCCGGCTCTCGCGGCGCGCCAGCGCAGCCTCGGCGATCAGCTGTCCGACGACCAGAAGGTTGCGAAGCTCGCCGTGCGCCGACGCGGGAGATGCGTCGAGCTCGGCGATGCGCGCGAGCGCCTCGCGTAAGCCGGACTCGGTGCGCACGAGTCCGACGTTGGCGTACATGAGATTGCGGAGATCGCTCAGCGCCTGAGCGACCGTCGTGTCGGTGCCGTCGGCCGCTCGGTGTTCGCGCCGCGCGGGCCGCTCCGCGGAGGCGACCGCCTGCGGACGCCAGCTTTCGATGTCGATGGCCACGCGCGATCCGTAGACGAGCGCCTCGAGCAGCGAGTTGCTGGCGAGCCGGTTCGCGCCGTGCACGCCGGTCGCGCTCGACTCGCCGCACGCCCACAGGCGCGGCAGCGACGTTCGTCCCCACTCGTCGACGGCGATTCCGCCCATGAGGTAGTGGGCCGCCGGAGTCACCGGGATGTTCTGCGCGCGCGGATCGATGCCGGCGTCCATGCAGAAGCGGAACACCGTCGGAAACGCCTTCGGAAAACGCGCGCCGATCGCGGAACGCGCGTCGAGCCCGACGGTGCGCCCGCGCTGCTGCTGTTCGAAGATGGCGCGCGCGACGACGTCGCGCGGCGCGAGTTCTGCGTCGGAGTGAACGGCGAGCATGAAGCGCTCGCCCAGATCGTTGACGAGCGTGGCGCCCTCTCCGCGCGCCGCCTCCGTGACGAGCGGCATCGGATCGCGTCCGATCGCGAGCGCGGTCGGATGGAACTGGACGAACTCCATGTCGGCCAGCGTCGCTCCGGCGCGCGCCGCCATTGCGATGCCGTCGCCGGTGGCCTCCACGGGATTCGTCGTGCAGCGGTAGAGCCGGCCCACGCCGCCGGTCGCGAGCACGACCGCGGAGGCTCGAAACGTGATCCGCTCGTAGCTTCCGTGACGATGCGCGTAGACGCCCGCGATCGCGCCCCCGTCGAGGATCAGATCGTCGGCCATGACGTCCTCGACGACGCGGATCTGCGGATGCGCCGCCACGGCTTCGATCAGCGTCTTGAGGATCTCGTGGCCCGTCGCGTCTCCTCCGGCCTTGACGATGCGGCGCCGCTGGTGCGCGGCCTCGCGCCCCAGCGCGAGCTCGCCGGCGGCCGTGCGATCGAACGCGGCTCCGAGCTCGAGCAGTTCCTCGATGCGTGCCGGCGCGTCGCGCGTGAGGATCTCGACGATCTTCGTGTCGCTGATGCCGGCGCCGGCGCGCTGCGTGTCGATCGCATGCAGTCGGGGCGAATCGTCCTTACCGACCGCCGCCGCGATGCCGCCTTGCGCCCAATCCGTCGCCGCGCCCTTGCCCAGCCGAGTCTTGGAGAGCACCACGACGTCGGCCGGCTGCAGCTTCAGCGCCGCAATCAAGCCGGCGATTCCCGCACCGACGACGAGTGCATCGGCGCGCTGAGTTTCCATCGGCCGTTTCAGTCCCGTGGCTGGCGGCTAAACTCGAGCATCCGTTCGACCGCGCGGCGCGCCCGCTGTGCGACAACCGGCTCGATCGTGACCTCGTACTCCATCGCCTGCAGGCAATGCAGCACCTTCGGCAGCGTGTTGCGCTTCATGTGCGGACAGAGATTGCACGGGCGCACGAACTCGACGCTCGGATAACGCCCGCTAACGTTATCAGCCATTGAGCACTCAGTCATCATGAGAACGCGTGGCGCGCGTACTTCGCCGGATGGGCCCCCATCTGCGAGCTTGCCGACGTATTCGGTCATGCCTTGGGTCGAGCCGACGTAGTCGGCCTCCGCGAGGACGTCCGGCGGGCACTCGGGGTGCGCCAGCACGATCAGCGCTGAGTCATCGTCGCGGAAGCGCCGTACGTCGGCGCCGGTGAAGCGCTCGTGCACTTCACAGTGTCCCTTCCACGCGATGATCTCGACGCCGGTCTTGGAAGCGACCCATTTGGCGAGATATTCGTCCGGCAAGAAGATGACGCGCGGCACGTCCAGCGCCTCGACGATCTGCACGGCATTGCCGCTCGTGACGCAGACGTCCGACTCGGCCTTGACCTCCGCCGACGTGTTCACGTAGGTGACGATCGGCGTGTCCGGATACTTCTGGCGCAGCAGGCGCACGTCGGCGCCCGTGATCGATTCCGCGAGCGAGCATCCCGCCTTCAGGTCGGGGACGAGCACCGTTTTGTCGGGATTGACGAGCTTCGCCGTTTCGGCCATGAAGTGCACGCCGCACAGGACGATCACGTCGGCCTGGGTCTCCGCGGCCTGCATGGCGAGCGCCAGCGAGTCTCCCACGATGTCGGCGACCGTGTAGAAGATCTCGGGAACCTGGTAGTTGTGGGCCAGGATGACGGCGTTGCGCTCCCGCTTGAGACGATTGATCTCGGCGACGTAGGGCGCGTGCAGCGGCCACTCGACGCGCGGGATGATATGCTCCACCCGCTCGAAAACCGGGTCGGTTTCCTCGGCGACGCTGCGCGTGTAGGGTAGATCGATGACGCCCATATTCGTTCGGGGAGGTTGCGGCCCGGGTCGCCGCTTCTCCCCTAAAATTATACCCGCGGGCGCGGCCGCGGTTTGCGATTGGCTAGCCTGCCTTACTGGCAAGCGAGCGCGCGCGTCGCTTCCGTTAGAGTCGAAGCTCGCCTGGGTACCAACTCAGGTTGAGACCACTCTGTTGGCAGTCCCAATAAGGAGGAACCGAATTCCATGAATCGCTGGTTCGTTGGCATCATTCTCGTGGGAGCTTGCATAGCCGGTGCAACATCGTTTGCAGCCGCCACGGCACAACCCGCGCCCGCGCCAAGCGGGTCGCCGATGGCATCTGCATCGCCGACTACGACGATGCAGCCCTAACATAGGGTCGTGCCCCGCGATCGTGTCCATAAACTGTGGGTAACCGAAATTTCTTGTGGAGCGGTTGTGGACTAGCGCGCTAACGTCTTGCATGGCGTTGGCTGCTTTGGTAGCATGCAAGCACTTCGCCCAATGACGAAGTGCGGAGGGTATCGAACCGCGATCGACAGCATGTAGACGACCCGTCGCGTCTAACGCGGCAAATCCGAGTGAGGTCGATCGAGAACCGGGCGACACGTCGGTGGGAAGCCGGAAACGGCTTCAAACAGGCGAAAATGACCGGGATACAGCAAAGCCCGCAGCGTTTACCGCCGCGGGCTTTGTACTTCAAAAGGCCTCGGTCGCCGTTTGGGCGCAGCAGAGATCGATGGAGCGCCGATTAGAGCTCACGTTGCGCGGGCTTATCCTCGGCTGCGCGATCACGCTCGTCTTCACGGCGGCAAACGTCTATCTCGGGCTCAAAGTCGGCCTGACGTTCGCCTCGACGATTCCGGCGGCCGTGATCTCCATGGCAGTGCTGCGCGCGTTGCGCAACGCAACGATCTACGAGAACAACATCGTCCAGACCGTCGCCTCCGCGGCCGGCACGCTCTCGGCGATCATCTTCGTGCTTCCGGGGCTCGTGATGATCGGCTGGTGGAGCGGCTTTCCGTTCGGCGTTTCGTTCGCGATCTGCGCGATCGGCGGGATCCTCGGCGTGATGTACAGCGTGCCGCTGCGGCGCGCGCTCGTGACGACCTCGAGCCTGCCGTACCCCGAGGGCGTCGCCGCCGCCGAGGTGCTCAAGGTGGGCACCGCGGCCGGAGCGGAGGAAGGCGACCGCGCCGGGCTGGCGGCGCTCGTCGGCGGAACGCTCGCCTCGGCGCTGTTCGCCGCGATCGTCGCGACGCGCGTGTTTGCGGCGCAGATCGGTGCGTTTTTCCGCCTCGGCGCTGCGGCAACCGGGCTAGGCTTTTCGCTGTCGCTGGCGCTGGTCGGCGCGGGCCAGCTCATCGGCCTCACCGTCGGCTTAGCCATCCTCGCGGGCCTCGTGATCGCGTGGGGCATCGCCACGCCACTGCTGACGGCGGCGCATCCCGCTCCCGGCGCGGCGGCCGACGTCGCCACCGCGGTCTGGTCGCATCAGGTGCGCTTCATCGGCGCGGGCGCGATCGGCGTGGCCGCGCTGTGGTCGCTGGGGCGTCTGTTGCGTCCGGTCGCCGCCGGTATCGCGTCCGCGATGCTCGCCGCGCGGCGGCGCCGGCTCGGCGAGGGCGCGGATTTACCGCGCACCGAGCAGGATCTTCCGATCGCGCTGGTCGGCCTGATCAGCCTGGTGTGCCTGGTTCCGCTCGCGGTTTTGCTGTGGACGTTTCTTTCCGGCGGGCCGCTCGCGACGGCGGCCGCGCCGATGACGGCGGCCGCGATCGTCTACGTCGTGATCGCGGGTTTTTTCGTCGCGGCCGCGTGCGGCTACATGGCGGGCCTGATCGGCTCGTCCAACAGCCCGGTATCGGGCCTCGCGATCCTCTCGGTCATTGGCGCCGCGCTGATCGTGCTGGCCATCGCAAAGAGCGCCGGCGCGCCGCTAAACGTGCAGCTGGTGGCCTACGCGCTCGTGGTCACGGCCGTGCTGCTGTGCGTCGCCACGATCTCGAACGACAATCTGCAAGACCTCAAGACCGGACAGCTCGTCGACGCGACGCCGTGGCGCCAGCAGGTCGCGCTCGTCGTGGGCGTCGTGATGGGGGCGATCGTTATTCCGCCGATCCTCGAGCTGCTCAATCACGCCTATGGGTTTGCCGGCGCGCCGCATGTGGGCACAGCCATCGCGCAGCCGCTGCCGGCGCCGCAGGCCACGCTCATCTCGGCGCTCGCGAAGGGCGTGATCGGCGGTCAGATCGACTGGCATCTCATCGGCATCGGCGCGGTCGTCGGCGCGCTGGTCGTCGCGGCGGACGAGGCGCTGCGCACCAGGCGACTCGCGCTGCCGCCGCTGGCGGTGGGTCTCGGAATTTATCTCCCTGCCTCGACGACGGCGCCGGTAGTGGTCGGCGCGATCCTCGGTTGGGCCTACAATCGCTGGGCCGCCGGCCGTCCGCAGCCGGAACGCGCGAAGCAGTTTGGCGTGCTCGTGGCATCCGGTCTGATCGTCGGCGAGAGCATCTTCGGCGTGCTGCTCGCGGGGCTCATCGTGTTCAGCGGGAATCCCGCGCCGCTCGGGCTCGTCGGCGATGCGTTCGCGCCGGCTGGCAACGTCATCGGCGCCGTCGCGTTCGCGCTCGCGATCGCGGCGCTCTTCCGACTGTCGAGCCGCCTCGCCCGATAGCGGATGTAGGCGATCGGCACGACGAAGAGCGTGAGCAGCAGCGAGCTCGCGAGGCCGCCGATCACGACGATTCCCAGCGCCTGACGGTACTGCGCGCCCGCCGCGTGGCCGAGCGCGAGCGGCAGCATCCCCGCGACCATCGCCACGGTCGTCATCACGATCGGCCGGAAGCGGCGGCGCGCGGCGAGGAGCATCGCGCCGTAGGGCGACTCGCCGCGGCGCAGTTGCTGCTCGGCGTAGTCGACGAGTAAAATTCCGTTTTTCGCGACCAGACCGATCAACATGACGATGCCGAGCATCGAGTACAGATTCAGCGGCGCGTTGGTGACGAAAAGCGCACCGAACGCGCCGATTGACGCAAGGGGCACCGAGAGCATGATCGTGAGCGGAAGCCCGTAGCTGCGATAGAGCACGGCGAGGATGACATAGACGATGAGGATCGCGAGCGCCAGCGATGCCGCGATCCGGCTCGCCGTGTCGAGGAATTGCTCTACGTCGCCGCGCGGCTCGACGCGGGTTCCCGCGGGCAGGAAGTTCGGCTCGCGCAGCCTCCGCCCGACCGGTCCCGCGACGAGGCCGATCGGAGCCGAATTCACGGTGCCGGCGGTGACCGAGACAATGCGCCGGCCGTTCTCGCGCTCGATGACGACGGGCTCCGCCGCCGTCGTAACGGCCGTCAGATCCGCTAGCGGAACGAGCCGGCCGTCGGACGCGCGGACGGCCGAGCGCAGCGTTTCGTCGAGATCGCCCCGCGACGCCGCGTCGGATCGCACGACGACGTTCGTGAGTCCGGACGGCGTGCGCACCTTCGCAACGATCGCGCCGCCGGTTGCGATTCTCGCCGTCTGGGCCGCATCGTCCGCGACGACGCCGAGCAACAGCGCTTTTTGCGGATCAATCGCGACGTCGATCCTCGGCCCGACGCCGGCGTTGCTCGTACGAACGTCGGTAGCCAAGGGATTGGCCCGCAGCTCCGCCGCGATGCGCGCCGCCGCGACGTCGGCCGCGCCGGCCTCGCCCACGACGTTGTAGCTCACCGGTGCGGTTCCACCCATCGATCGCCCGGCGCCGCTGATCTGCGCCTCCGGAACCAACCGCTGCAGGCTCTTGATACGATCGACGACAGGATCCGCCGAAGCCGTCTGATCCTCCATAATCGCATCGATCTGCGCGACGTTGGGGGCGAAGACGTCAGTCGTTCCGTTGAACGCCAGGCCCGACGTCACGACGACGTGCCGGATGCGGACGTCGCCCAGCAACGGATCCGCCAGCCGCTGCGCTCGAGCGGCGCTCACGCTGCGCGGCGTTCCGGGTGGAAACGTCAGCGAGACCGATGCGTGGCCGGCCGTCGTCGGCGGAGAGAACTCGGTCGCGATTCGTCCCGAACCCACGAGCCAGAGCGCCGCGGCGCAGGCCGCCGCGGTCGTCGCGGTGATCGCTGTCCGGCGGTTCCAGGCGCGCGGGAGCCAGCGCGTCGCATAGGTTTCACCGATCGCGCCCTCCCAGCGCGCGGTGATCAGAACGCACGCGGCCGCCGCGCGGCCGATCGTGCGCGCGGCGCGCGTGCGCAGCATCCAAGGCAGGGTTCGTATCTCACGCGGCGCGCGCGTCCGCAGGCCCCAGCGCGCGGCGAGCAGCGGCGTAAGCGTGAAGGAGACGATCAGCGAACACGTCGTCGCGAAGACGACGACGAGTCCGAACTCGCGCATGAATTGTCCGACGATGCCGCTCAGGAACGCAATCGGGGCGAACACGGCGACGTCGACCAGCGTGATCGCAAAGGCGGCCGCGCCGACCTCGTTGCGCCCCTCCAACGCCGCCGCGTCGGGGTCCAGCCCGTGCTGCGCGGCGTTCGAGATCGCTTCGATGACGACGATCGAATCGTCGACGAGTATGCCGATCGTGATCGAGAGGCCCATTAGCGATAGCACGTCGATCGTGAATCCCATGGCCCACATCGCCGCCAGCGCCGCACACAGCGAGGCGGGTATCGCGATCGCCGCGATCGCCGCGTTGCGCCACGCGCGCAGAAAGAAGAGCATCACGGCCACGGTCAGCGCAATACCCTCCGCTATCGTGATGAAGACGCCGTCCGTGGCCGCGACGGTATAGGGCGCATCGCTGCGCAGCGGCGTGAATCGTACGAGCGGATATTGGCGGGCAAGCGCGTCGAGCGTCCGCCGCGCCGAGGCGATCGCCGACAGAGAGCTGGCCTCGGGGGCGCGCGAGATCGAGAGCAGGATCGCGGGCTGGTCGTCAACCCTCACCCGCGCGACCGGATCGGCGTAATCGTCGCGTACCGTTGCCACATCGGCGACGCGCAGCGTCCCGCTCGATGGAATCGAGACCGGGAGCAGGCGCAGTAACACCGCGGTGTCGGCGGACGAACGCACGCCGATGCTCGACTCGCGCTGCGGCGAGCGCAGCTCGCCGCCCGGAAAAACGTCGTTGGCCGACGCGACCGCGCGAACCACGTCGAGCGGCGCGCCGCGCACGGCCGCGAGAGCGCCGGCACGCGGAACGACCGTGAGCTGCCGCGTCAGCTCGCCCCTCGCGACGACGGTTCCGATTCCGGCGGAGCCGCGCAGCGCGGGTGCGATCTTCAGCTCGACGAGGTCGGTCAGCGCACGCAGCGAGAGGACTCCGGAGGTCACCGCCTCCTGGAAGACGGGCGCCTGCGAGGGGTCGCGTTCGCGGACGACGGGCGGCACGAGGTCGGCGGGCATGTTCGGGCGGGCCGCATCGACGGCTGCCTGCGCGTCTGCGCGATCCGACTCGATTGCGCTCCCGAACCGAAAGCGCGCCTCGATCTCCGCGCTGCCCTCTTGAGCGAACGACGTGACGCGGTCCACGCCGGGGAGCGAGCGCAGCTGCTCTTCGATCGGCGCGATGACGAGCCGCTCGATCTCCTCGGGCGCGGCGCCTGGATACGGCGCCGATACGGTCACGACCGGCAGCGCGATCGGCGGCAGAAGGCTTCGGCTCATGCGGGCGAACGCCGCGACGCCGAGCAGCGCGACGATCGCGAACACGAGCGTTACCACGATCGGGTTGTGCAGCGAGAATCGCGTAAGCAACATACGCAAATCTTTACCGTGGGCTTGCTGCGGAAGCTCCGGCGGAGCCGCCCAAATTACTGCATGCGGAAGTAATATTGGCGTGAAAGCCGCTTACGGCGCCGCGCGACGCGACTATCGTAAGTCCCATGAAATATATGGCATACTTCGTCCTGGCGAGCGTTGCCGCGGCCGGCGCCGCGCGCGCTCAGATGGCCCCTCCCATACCGATGACGGCGGCGCAGTTCGCATCCAGCGCGGCAGGTCAGAGCGTGACGCTCGTCGTGCGCGTCGACCGGCTGGCGCGCGAATCGCTCGATGCGGAGCTGTTGGAACGCATTAGCGACGCGCTCTACAGGCCGACGGGGAAGCGCGTATCTCTCTACCTGCCGGCCGAGACGAGCTTCGTGATGGGATCGATGTCCGATCTCAAGCCCGGAGCCGTCGTATTTGTCTACGCCGTAGCGACGACGGCGGCGCACGCCGACGTCAAAAAGGTGGTCGTGGTGACGCCGTACGTCAAGGTCGAATGAGCGCCGTCCTGGGCCCAACGAGCGGCTGGCTCGCGCTCGGTGCCATCCCGGTCGCAGCGGCGGCGGGCTGGATCTTGCGCCGATTCATCCGTGGCCGCTTCAGCCTGCGCATGCGCCCGCACTACGTCATCGGCTACGCGGTGCTCGCGCTAGCGATCGTCCACCTGTCTTTCTCGATGCGCGCGATGGCGGGCACAAATGCGACGGGCCTCTGGCTCGCGTCGCTGGCGCTGCTGGGGCTCATCTGGCAGGTGCTGCTCGGCAGCAATCTGCAGTCGCCGGGAGGGTACCGGACGGTACTGCGCCGCTGGCATCTCGGAACGTTTGCCGCAGTGATGTTGCTCGCGGCCGGCCACGCGCTGCTGAACCGCTAACGCGCTATGCTTTGCGCCTCGCGTCGACGATCGGGCCGTCGTTGAGGATCCACTGTGGTTCCCACTTCGGATTTTGCAGCAGCTCGATCGTGTCGCTGAGGTAGCGCCGCTCGCCGCGCAGGCGATGCAGCGTGTGCGACGCGCTCAGATAGGCCGAGCCGGCGCGCTCGCGCATATCGCCCAGCAGGCGCGACAGCCGCCGCTCGTGCGCCGCGATGAGGTCGGCGCGTTCGGCGAGCAGCTTCGTCGCCGCGTCGCGGCGGAGCTGTCCGAGCAGCACGAGCGCGGTTTCGAGTGCCGGATCGTCGGCCTGCACGTCGAGAATCACCGAGCGGAGCAGCTCGCCGAAGCGCCGCTCGCCGTCGGAGGTGAGGCGGTAGAGCGTCTTGGTTTCGCGCGGGCCGCGGCGCGAGCGCGTCTGGCGGCGCTCCAGAAGCCCGGCGCTCGCGAGGCGCTCGACGAAGCTGTAGAGGTTGCCGCGCTTGAAGCTGCGGTACAAGGGCGAATGCTCGCGCATCGCCTTATCGATGGAATAGGCCGAGGCGGCGCTGCGTCGCAAGAGGCCGAGGACGAAGAGCTCGCGTTGCGGCCCCACGGAGCTCGCGCTAACGCTCAATGACACGTTCCAACGGTGATCTCGACGCGGCGGTTCTTGGCGCGGCCCGCGGGATTATCTGAACCATCGGAATTGGTGTTCGGCGCGACGGGGTCGGCCTTTCCGTGCCCGGCGTACGGTGTCGATGCGGGGACGTAGGCGTGCGACGCCAGCCAGTCGCGCACCGTCTTGGCGCGCTCCTCGCTCAGCGTCACGTTATAGGCCGCCGAGCCGATCGAGTCGGTATAGCCGTCGATGTGGATCGGACCGGTGGATTTCTTGAGCATCGGCCCGAGCACGCTCAGCGTCTTTTCCGCATCGGGCGAGAGCGTATACTTGTCGAACGCGAACAGCGCATCGGCGTTTACCGTGTATTTCTTTCCGCACGGCTGCGCGGTCGTCTTGATCGCCTGGATCCCCTTGGGAACCTGCCACGGTCCCTTGGGCTGTTGGATCGCGCCGGGCGTCTGCCACGTCCCCTTGGGCTGTTCGATTTGTTGCGCCGGCGTCACGCCGACAACCGCGGCAACGGCACAGCCGAAAAAGACGGCGGCGATGGAAAGTCTCGTCGTTTTCATGACGCGAGACTTCGCCGCACGGCCCGCGCGCGACCTACGGGAGCACGCTGGTTAACGTTTCCGTGGTCCCGTCGCTCGTGATCGTTACGGCGCCGTCCTCGTCGGTGCGATAGACGCGCGCGCCGAAGCGCCGCAGCGTCGCGAGCGTCGACGGCGCGGGATGCCCGAAGAGGTTGTGGCGTCCCACCGAGATGATCGCGTACTTCGGCGCGACGGCCGCGACGAACGCGGGCGACGAGCCGTACGCCGAGCCGTGGTGGCCCACCTTGAGCACGTCGGCGCGAAGATCGACGCGCTCGGCGAGGAATCTGCCCTCCGACTCGCTTCCGGCGTCGCCGGTGAAGAGCATGCGGAAGCGGCGATACTGCAGCACGAATGCGATCGAGTTGCTGTTGATCGCGTTGCGCCCGCCGATGAACGGCAGAGACGGACCGATGAAGTGCAGCGCCACGCCGTCATCGGTTCGCCACTCCGACGACGTCCGAGGATATGCGACCGGAACGCCTTGTGTGCGTGCCGTCGCGATCGCATCTTGATACGCGTGACCGCCGTAGCGCTGCCCGCCGTCCGCGATTTCGGCGACGCGCAGCCGGCGCAGGACGGGAGCGACGCCGCCGGCATGGTCGCCGTGCGGATGCGAGATGACGACCGTGTCGACGGCGTGGATGCCGTGACGCAGGAGAAACGGCACGACGGTGCGTTCGCCGACGCGCTCCGCCGCGGATCCGTCGAGCTGCGCCGCGCGCTCGAGTCGCCCGCCGGCGTCCACCAGGAGCGTGTGCCCGAGCGGCGTCTGGACGACGATCGCGTCGGCCTGTCCGACGTCGAGGACGGTGACGATCAGACGCGCCCGCGCCTCGCGCGGCGGCCACAGCACGAGCCCGCTTGCGACGACGAGCGCCGCCGCGGCGAGCGTCTGCGCGCTGCGCCGCGCGAGCACCGGAGCCGCGAGCAGCGCCGCGTCGTACGCGGCGATGCACCACGCGGGCGGCGGCGTCATCGGCACGCTCGCGCCGGGCAGCGAGCTGAGCACGCGCACCGCGCCGAGCGTCCACGCGATCAGCCACGAGTCGAGGTTGGCGCACGCCTGCGCGAGCGGCGCGCACCACGCGAGCGCGAGTTGCGCGGCGCCCAGCGCCATCGTCGCCGCGACGCACGGCACGACGGCGAGATTGGCCACGACGGCGTACGGCGCAAACTGCAGGAATATCGCGGCGCTCAGCGGCCAGATTCCGAGCTGCGTCGCGAGCGTCAGCACGATCGCCTCTTGCGCATGCGCGGGCAGTGCCGCGCGCGCCGCGATCCAGCGCTCCAGCGGCCCGGCCCACGCGAAGATCGCCGCGACGCACGAAAACGAGAGCGCGAACGACGCCGTGCCGACGCTCTGCGGCCGCGCGAACGCGACGACGACAGCGGCGATCGCTAGCGCGTTCCACGATAGCGTGGCGCGTCCGCATGCGCGCGCAACGAGCGCCGCGCTCGCCATCGTCGCGGCGCGCACGGCGGGCAGCTGGCCGCCGCTCCACCACACGAACGCCCACAGGAGCGCGATCGCCGCGCAGCACGCGACCCAGCGCGGCAACGCGAGCAGCGTGAACAGCGTGACGGCGAGCGCGGCGACCGCGCCCAGATGCAGTCCGGCGGTGACCAGCACGTGCACCGTCCCGGTCTCTTGGAACTCGGCGCGCAGATCGGGCGGCAGCGATGCGCGCTCGCCCCACAGCTCACCGGCGACGAGCGACGCGCCCGGTTCGCCGAGCCGTTCACGCAGCCGGTCGTGCGCCCACTCGTGCGCGCGCGCCAGCAGCGTGGCGAAGCTCCACGCCGGGGCGGCGCCGGCCTGCAGCAGGGTCGCGCCGTCTAAGCTCCCGTCCAAGCCGCGTTCCGCCTGTAGGGCGCGTTCGCTGGGCTCGCCGGGATTGCGCGCCTCGTCGAACGGCTCGAGTCGCCCGCGAATGAGCATGTGCGTCCCGGCCGGCGGTGCGGCGCCGCGCAGCCGCGCGAGCACGCGCGGACCGCCGTCGAGCGCGAGCGTGACCTCCGTCGAGCCATCCCCCGCGCTCGTCCGCTCCGAGAGCGTCGCGCCGTAGCGTGCCGTGCGCCGTTCCGCGGTCACGCCGGGGCGAGCACGCAGCTCGGCGTTGGCCGCGGAGGCGACCAGGGCGGCCGCGAGAAGCACGCGAAATCGCGGCGGTCCGCACGGGCCGAAGACGGCGTACGCGGCGAACGCGAGGAGGCCGGCGCCGGCGACGGCGCGCACGTCGGATGGAAGCGGCGTCGCGGCGAGCGTCCCGAGCACCGAGGCGACCGCGCCCAGGAGGATCGCGGACGACGGCATCGTCCTTCTCCTGCGACGGCCGCACGGCGTATCTAGAGAGGGATCATTTGCGCATCATCGTTACCGGCGGGGCCGGGTTCATCGGTTCGCACGTCGTCGACGCCTACGTCGACGCGGGCCACGAAGTGCTCGTGATCGATTCGCTGTGGGAGCGCGGCGGCGGACGGCGCATCAACGTGCGCAACGGCGTGTCGCTCGTCCACATGGACATTCGCGACGAGGCGATCGCGCGCGTCTTCGCGGACTTCAAGCCCGACGTCGTGAGCCATCATGCCGCGCAGCACTCGGTCGCGATCTCGTCGCGCGATCCGGTTTATGACGCTCAGGTCAACGTCGTCGGACTGCTCAACGTGCTCGAGCAGAGCGTGCGCGGCGGCGCGCGCAAGGTAATCTTCGCGTCGAGCGGCGCGACATACGGAACGCCCCAGCGCCTGCCGATCACCGAGGTGACGCCGCAGCACCCGACCTCACCCTACGGAATCACGAAGCTGATCGGCGAGTACTACCTGCGCTTCTACCGCGCGAACAAGGAGTTGGACTTCACGGCGCTGCGCTACGGCAACGTCTACGGTCCGCGCCAGGATCCGAGCGGTGAGGCCGGCGTCATCGCCATCTTCATCGGGCGGTTCATCGCGCGTCAGAGCGTGCGCATCGACTGGGACGGCGAGCAGACGCGCGACTACGTCTACGTCGCCGACGTCGCCCGCGCCAACGTCGCGGCTTTGGAGCGCGGCTCGGGCGAGTGCTACGTGATCGGCACCGGAATCCCGACCAGCGTGAATGCGATCTATCGCGCGCTGGTCGCCGTTAGCGGATTCGAGGCGCCGGTCGAGCGGGCTCCGCAGCGCCCCGGCGACGCCCGCGACGCGCAGTTCGATGCGTCTCGCGCGGCCGCCGAGCTCGGGTGGTCGGCGACGACCCCGTTGAACGACGGGATCGAAGCGACCTACGCCTATTTCCAAAAACTGGCGCGTTAACTCGCGAGGAATATGGAGCGTTTCGCGAGCACGGCGGAACGGATCGCGCGCGAGCCGGCCAAACTCGCGAAGATCGCGCTCTTGGCGAATTACTTTCGCGAGCTCGGTGACGACGATCTGGTGGCAGCCGGGCGTTTCTTCAGCGGCGGTCCGTTCGCGGCGCGCGACCGGCGCACGCTAGCGCTCGGCGGACGCACGATCGTCGAGGTCGCGCGGCGCGTCTACGGCTTCGACGACGCGGCGTTGCTTCAGAGCTACCGGTCGACGGGTGACCTCGGCGCGGCCATCGGCGCCCTCGTGCGCCCGCCCACCGACGCGATGCTCTTTTGCGATCGCCTGACACCCGCGGCGCTCGAAACTTTCTTCGGAGAGATCGCGGCGGCGGCGGGAAAGAACGCCAACAAGCGCCGAGCCGCGGTGCTCGAGCGAATCCTGCGCGCCTGCGAGGATCCACCGGCCGCGACGTACGTCGTCAAGATCGTCACCGGCGACCTGCGCGTCGGTTTGCGCGAGGGTCTCGTGTTAGATGCGATAGCGCAAGCCTTCGGTGCAGATCCGGCGGCGGTGCGGCGCGCGACGATGGCGTTCGGCGACGCGGGCGCGGTGGCGCTCGCGGCCAAGCGCGGGACGCTGCACGAATTGCGCGTCGACTACGGTAGCCCCATCGGCTTCATGCTCGCGACGCCCGTGCCGTTTGGCGAGACCTATGCGGAGCTGGCGCGCGGCGCGTGGATCGCCGAGGACAAATACGACGGAATCCGCGCGCAGGCGCACGTGCGCGGCGGCGTGGCCCGCCTGTTCTCGCGGCGGCTCAACGAGGTGACGGATTCGTATCCGGAGGTCGCTTCCGCGCTCGCGGCAATCTCGGCCGATGCGATCTTCGACGGCGAAATCGTCGCCATGCGCGACGGCCGCGTGCTGCCGTTTCGCACGCTGCAGGCGCGGCTGCAGCGCAAGAGCGTGGACGCCGAGCTGCTGCGCGAGGTCCCGCTGACCTACGTCGTGTTCGACGTGATGGCGATCGGCGAGGAGCTGCTTATCGACGAGCCGCTGGAGTCGCGCCGCGAACGGCTGCGCGCCGTGCTCGCGCCGCGCTCCGGCCTCGCGCTCGCGCCGTTCGAGCCCGTCGGCGAGGAGGCCGCCGAATCGGTCAACCGGCGATTCGACGCGGCGCGGGCGCGCGGCAACGAGGGCGTGATGCTCAAGCGTCTCGACGCGCCGTATCTTCCGGGGCGGCGCGGCAAGTGGTGGCTGAAGCTCAAACGCGAGCTTTCGACGCTGGACGTGGCGGTCGTCGCGGTGGAGTGGGGCCACGGCAAGCGCGCCGGCGTGCTGTCCGACTACACGTTCGCCGTCCGCGGCGACGACGGCGAGCTGCAGGCGCTCGGCAAGGCGTATTCGGGACTAACCGACGCCGAGATCGCGGAGCTGACGCCGTGGTTCCTCGAGCACCGGCTGCCGCCGTCACACCAGCGCGAGAAAGCGCGCGCGCACGAGATTCCCGTCGAGCCGAAGGTCGTGATCGAGGTGGCCTTCGACGTCATCCACAAGAGCAGCTTACACGAGAGCGGATTCGCGCTGCGCTTTCCGCGCATCGTGCGGGTTCGCGACGACAAGCCGCCCGAAGAGATCGACACGCTCGAACGCGTGCGCGAGATCTACGACGAGATGCTGAAACGCGAGGGCCTTTACTGAGTCCAATCCGGCTCCGCCGAAACAACGTAGCGCGGTGCGTCTAGCACCAGGATCCTTGAATCGTAGTTCAAGCTATAGAAGTCGTGTAGCCGCAGCGCGGCGACGGCACGCTTCAGAACTGCCGGCGAGCAAGCGTTCTCGTAAGTTCCCGGCATATCCACGTATCGCTCGCCGACATACTCGCACCCGCGGACGGCGAAGAGCACGTCATATGAGGGACAGTACAACCACCGCCGCCGCAATAGTCCGGCTGAATGCCGCCATCATTTACGCTGCGACGAGGTTGAGCAGCTTGTCCTGGACGTAGATGTGTTTGCGGATCTCCTTGCCGCCGAGATGGATGCGCACGTTCGAGTCGTCCAGGGCGAGCGCCAGCGCCTGGTTCTCGGTCACGCCGGCCGGCGCCGCGATGCGTGCGCGCACCTTGCCGTTGACCTGCACGACGAGCGTGATCTCCTCCGCTGCCAGCGCGGCCTCGTCCGGTTCGACGTAGCGCTCGAGATGCACCGAGGTCGTGTGGCCGGACCGTTCCCACAGCTCCTCGGCGATGTGCGGCGCGAACGGCGCGATCAGGATCGGCAATTTTTCCACGGCGTAGCGCATGGCGGGCGAATCCGGCATGGCGGCGGCGCCGGCCGTCATCGCGTTGACCAGCTCGTCCAGCTTCGCGATCGTCGTGTTGTAGTGAAAGCGGCGCGAGATCGTCTCGTCGACGGCCGATTTCGCGGCGGCGTTTACGGCTCGTATCAGCGTCTTTTCGTCCTTCGACTCCGCGCCGTGCGCGCCGCGGAGCTTGTCCTGAGCGGAGTCGAGGGGCTCAGGATGACAACGATCGAAGTACGGTTCGCAGGCGCGCCACACGCGGTTGAGCAGGCGCACGCGTCCGGTTATGCCGTCGTCGGTCCAGTTGCTGGTCTCCTCGGGCGGCGTCACGTAGAGCAGGAAGAGGCGCATCGCGTCGATGCCGCTGCGTTCGGCGGTCTCGTCGATGCCGACGACGTTGCCGCGCGACTTCGACATCTTGTCGCCGTCGCGCAGCACCATGCCCTGGTGGAAGAGGTTTTGGAACGGTTCGTCAGAGCCGCTCACCCAGCCACGGTCGTGAAAGAACTTATAGAAGAAGCGCGAGTACAGCAGGTGCAGCACGGTGTGTTCCGAGCCGCCGATGTACTGGTCGACGTTCATCCAGTGCCGCGCGCGCTCTACGGCCCAGGGCGCACGGTCGTTGTGCGGGTCGAGGTAGCGTAGGTAATACCAGGACGACTCGAAGAACGTGTCCATCGTGTCGCTCTCGCGTCGCGCCGGTCCGCCGCACCTGGGACAGGTGGTCTGCAAGAACTCCTCGACGCGCGAGCGCGGCGGGAGCAACACCGGCAGCTGGTCGTCGGGAACGGGCACCTCGCCACAGCCGACGCAGTAGACGATCGGAATCGGCGTGCCCCAGTAGCGCTGGCGCGAGATCAGCCAGTCGCGCAGCTTGTAGTTGACGCTCTGGGCGCCGGCGCCCATCCCGGCGAGCCGCTGCGCGAGCGACTCCCGCGCGCGCCGGCTCGACATTCCGCTGAAGTCCTCGCTCGCGATCAGCCGGCCGTCCTCCACGAACGCGCGCTCGAGCGGCTCCGGCGACGGCTCCCGGCTCGGAACGACGACCTGCACGATCGGCAGCCCGTGCTTGCGCGCGAAGTCGAGGTCGCGCTCGTCGTGCGCCGGCACGCCCATCACCGCGCCGCCGCCGTACTCCGCGAGCACGTAGTTCGTGATCCAGATCGGGATGCGCTCGTGGGAGAGCGGATTGATCGCGTAGGCGCCCGTGAAGACGCCCTGCTTTTCCATCAGGCTCGTGCGTTCGAGCTCCGACTTCGACTTGAGACTCTCCGCGAACGACGCGATCGCGGCCGCGCGATCCCGCGGAACGGCTCGCAGCAGCGATTCGACCACGGGATGCTCGGGCGCCACCGCCAGGAACGTGGCGCCGAAGAGCGTGTCGATGCGCGTCGTGAAGACCGCGACCTTTGCGTCGAGTCCATCGACCGGGAAGGCGAACTCCACGCCCTCGCTGCGGCCGATCCAGTTCCGCTGCATCGTGCGCGTGCGCTCGGGCCAGCCCGTTAGCTTATCGAGATCGTCCAGGAGGCGATCGGCGTACGCGGTGATCCGCAGGAACCACTGCGAGAGCAGGCGGCGCTCGACGAGATTCTCGCAGCGCCAGCACCGTCCGTCGATGACCTGTTCGTTCGCGAGCACCGTCTGGTCGAAGGGGCACCAGTTCACCGGCGCCTCGCGCTTGTACGCGAGACCGTGCTCGTAGAGGCGCAGAAACAGCCACTGATTCCAGCGATAGTATTCCGGCTCGTTGGTCGCGATCTCGCGCGACCAGTCGTACCCGGTGCCCATCAGCTTGATCTGCCGGCGCATGTTGAGGATGTTCTCGGCCGTCCACGCGGCGGGATCGACGCCGTGCGCGATCGCGGCGTTTTCGGCGGGCAGGCCGAAGGCGTCCCAGCCCATCGGGTGCAGCACGTTGTAGCCGAGCATGCGTAGCATGCGCGCCACTGCGTCGCCCAGCGTGTAGTTCTTGGCATGCCCAACGTGGAGGTCGCCCGAGGGGTACGGCAGCATCTCCATCGCGTAGTACTTGGGCTTGTCGCTCGAGTCGGGCGTGCGATAGAGGCCCTCGCGCTCCCAGCGCGATTGCCACTTGCCCTCGATCGCCGCAAAGTCGAAGCCTTCGGCCATGTGGAGCATCGTACACGCTCCGCGATGCCGGCGCCAGCCTTGCCGGCGCACGCGGCGCGCGTGATTGGGCCACATGATCGCACGCATCGCCGTCGTCGCCGCGCTCCTGGGGCTCGGCGTCCTTCTGCTGTGGCACCCGGCCCCGCGGCCGCC
>DATDGN010000038.1:0-2186 GCA_036522095.1 Candidatus Cybelea sp.
GTTCGAACATCGAGCGCAGCGGAATCAGGATCGTCCCGCCGCGGACCAGCGCGGCCAGGACGCGGCCCTGCTTGAGCACGTCGGGCCGCGAGTAGACGTGACGGTCGTTGTACAGGATCGGGATCTGCCCCGAGGGCGGAGCGCCGAAGTTGGCGGGCGGCGTGGCGCCGACTGTCCCGATCAGGGCCGCGAGAAGACCCGCGCGAGCACAAGCAGTCTGCATTACGAGAAGGAGCCTCCTGTTAATGAAAGTAACTGGCGTCACCTTCTGCGAAACAAAGCCAATGACCTGGGTTAATAATTCCCGATAGTTGGGGACGAAGAATCGCCCGGCCGCACCGGCCGGGCGATTTTCGGGTCCGACGCACTTTTTGCCGGGAATTTAGAAGTCGTACTCGATTTGCGCTCGATTGTATTTAAAAAGCGGCAGGCCGCCGAGCTCTGTGGAGCCAGCCGGGGAACCGGGAGCGCAGATCGTGGTTCCGGCCGCACCGCAGAACGTGTTCGACAGGCTGCGCTGAGCGTAACGGTAGCGCAGCAACAGCCCCCGGTACGGGCCCTTCTTCACGGCGCTGAAGTGATACTGTCCGTCGAGGTTCCATTCGTTGGTGTTCTCCGGCGCGAGCGCATTGCCGTAGTTATACCATGCGTCGCTCGCGATGAATTGCCACTTCTTGTTCGTCGAGGTGAACGTCACGCCGACTTTCCACGACGTGCCGGGTGCGCGCCGATCGGCCATGCCCTGGGAGATTTGCGTCGTGAAGAAAGGATCGGTGGCGTAGTTGTCGGTGTACGGGCTCGCCCAGCCGCCGTAGTAGATTTGCGTCGTGCCGTTCGTATTCGTGAAGCACTGCGCGGCGTTGAGCGGCAGTAAATACGCGAGCGTCGCCTTCGCGGAGACTTGGAAGTTCGAGTTGTTGCAGGTCACGCCGCTCGGCAGATTGATCGTGTCGTTGTGCCACGGTATGTAGTCGTAACTCCCCGCGATCGTAATGTTCTTGGTGACGTTCGCGCCGATCTGCACGCCGGCGTCTTGGCTATCGATCTTTCCGATGTAGGATTTTCCGGCGTTGTTCTCCCAGCCGCCCTGCAGCGCGATGTACGGCGCCCAGCTTCCCGGGAACGTATACTTGCCGTCGAACCACCACATGTTGGCGAGATCGCTGACGCCGTAGAACCAGCCGTCGGCCGAGATCCCGGCGGGATTGAAATATCCGAGCCTGCCCATTGCGACGCCGTTGGTACTGATGCCGTTACCGCCGGGAACGATGATGTTGGAGGCGAGGCCGCCGCCGCCCGCCGGATAGCTCGTGAGCAGCGTCTGCCGGCCGAAGCTCGAGCTCGTGCGGTTCTCGAAGGTCAGCATGTCGGCGCCCTCGACGATCAGCCCGCCGGGACTCGTGTAGCTGAGATCGCCGCCTTGGAACGCAGCCGGCTTCAAGCGCGAATCCGACGGGTTGGCCCATGGCGTGTTGAACAGGATGTTGCCCATCTGGCCGTTCCAGCCGTAGGCGTTGTACTTCACATAGGCTTCGTAGAACGTGCTCATCGTAAAGCCGGGCAGCGTGTCGTCCGGATTGGTGTTCGGGGGAACCTGCGTCACACAGACCGCGCCGTGCGCGTGGTTGGCCGGAACGACGCACGCCCCGTTGATGGGATTGGCGTAGAGATACGTGCCGCCGACGTGCCAGCCGCCACCGGGAAAGTTGTAGTCACCGTGCACGGCGACGGCGCTGTTCCAACTCGCCTGGTTCACGCCGGTCGAGCTGTACTTGGCGCCCGGCGTGAAGTTGAACTGCGCTCCGGGGTTGTTCGACGCGTTCTGACGCGTGAAGTAGTAGGAGCGCACGTAGCCGCCTAACGTCAAGGGATTCGGCACCGGTGGCGGCGGGGACGGCGTGACCGCGGGTGGCGGCGGCGCGGGAGGCGGCGGCGCCTCGGTCGGCGGCGGCGTCGCCGGAATGTAACGCACGACCACCAGCCGGCGGTCCGGCACCCACTGCACGTACGCGCCCATGCCTTCGGAAATCACGCGCACCGGCACCAGCACGTCGCCCTGATACAGAATCGGCGGCACGTCGAGCGGGCGCGACTCGCCGTTGATGATGACCTCCGGCTTGCCGACGGTCACGCGAACCTCGGCGCCGGACTTCGAAACCACCGCCGTCTGGCTGGACGGATCGTAC
>DATDGN010000039.1:0-5283 GCA_036522095.1 Candidatus Cybelea sp.
GTGCGGAGCATCCTGGGAAGAATCGCCGCGTTGAGCGCTGCGGTGCGCGTGCGCGCGCGCAGTCCGTACGCCGCGCTCACGTCGTGGCCGCTCGTCGCATCGACGCCGAGTTCGCGAGCGACCGCGACGGCGCGCGCTTCGCGCGCCGGCCGATCGACGCCGAAACTCTCGCTGGCCGCGATCGACTGGGCGCCGCCGGAGATCAGCCGCTCGACGCCCTCACGCATTGCCCGCTCGTCGCCGCCACGCGCGAACGCGAACGACGGCGCGAAGTGGGCGCCCGATTCGAGCGGCACGGCGGCAAAGCGCATCTGCCGCCGCGAGAGCCACGCCAAGCCGTCTACCAGACCGAGGACGCCGACCGGCGCGAGGTCGCCCTCGAGCAAAGCGTTCGTCGCCTGCGTGGTTGAGTGCGCGATGAACGCGACGCTCCCCGCGTCTACGCCGGACTCGTGCAGCAGCCGTTCGATGCCGGCGACGATCCCGGCCGCGACGCCCTCCGGCGCGCCGTGACTCGTCGGCACCTTTACGGCGGCGACGAGCTCACGCGTCGCGGCGTCGATCGCGACGACGTCGGTGAACGTCCCGCCGACGTCGATGCCGACGCGCAGCCTGTGCGCGTTCACGGCGACCAATCCGCGACGATTGCGTGCGTGACCATCGCCAGCTCCACGGCGCCGCCGCGCTCGTAACGCTCGAAGAGGGCAAGTAGATCGCCGCGCAGTGCGCCGGCCTTCGCGCCCGAGCTCGGCAGATACGATGACGACGCCGCGCGTCCGAGCAGCGCGTCGCGATCGAGCCGCTGCCGCGAGCATGCTTGGCTGCGCGTTACCGTAGCGCCGGGATATTCCGCGAACGTCGCGAGCGCGCGCTCGCGCAGCGCCTCTGTATCGTCGGTCGCATAGGCCCGAACGACGTCGCCGTACGCCGCGGTGAACGCGTCGCTCTCGTCGCGTTCGTACTGCAGCAGAACCGCGCGCCGCCGCGCGATGCGGCGGAACTCGCGCATCGCGGCCTCGGTAGCGAACCAGTGGAAGGCCTGGCACGCGACCACGGCGTCGACGCTGGCATCGCCCAGTCCGGTGCCCTCCGCCGTGCCGTCGCGCCACTCGACTGCTGGGTGCGGCACCGCATTTCCGCGCATGCGCGCGTTCGGCTCGATCGCGATCACCGCGGCGCCGCGCTCGGCGAAGAGCCGCGTCGAGATGCCCGTTCCGGCGCCGACGTCGGCGATCGTGAGCGCGCGCGGATCGCCCAGGCCCGCGAGCGCCGCATCGATCGCCGCCGGCGGATACGTGGGGCGGAACGCCGCGTATGCGCCTGCGCGCGAACCGAACCGCTGCGTAGAATCCATCAGCCTTGCGCCGGCAGCACGAACGGCGCGGCGAGCCGTATCTCGACGAACCGTCCGGCGCGCTCGATCTCGAATACGTGCGCCTTGCCGTCGTAGGGGCGCTGCTGCGCGGGATACGTCCCGTAGAGCCACCAGTCCAAACCGTCGATCTTCTCGACGACGTCGCCGGAGCGCATCCCCGCGTCGTAGGCGGGGCCGCCGGCGCGGACGTACGCGCGCATGTTGCCGTCGCCGCTCGTGAAGAAGGCGTAAAAGTACGTGGGCGGCGCGCCGGGCTTTGCGGCGACGCCGGTCTGGAACAAATTCGCCGCGCGGATCGGCTCCGCGGCCGCCCAGGCGCGCATCCGCGAAACGCCTTGCAGCGCCAGGTCGCGCGCCGTGTTCGGCGACGGCGGCACCGCCGCGATCTCGTGGTCGTGCCACTCATTGACGATCCAGCCGCCGCAGTCTTCGAGGCGCAAGCCGACGTCCACGTCGTCGCCCTCCATCAGCGCGAACGTCGATGCGGTGACCCACACGTACGCCGCGTAGCGCTTGTGCGCGCAGTCGCTCGCGTTGGGATCCTCGTGCAGGCGCAGCGGGCGCCACGGACCGGTCGCGAGCGCGCCCGCGGCCGCGTCGGCGCCGGCGCGCCCGAGCGGCGATCCGTCGTCGTCGACGGCCACGACGCCGCGCGCCTGGGGCGGCGCGTAGAATCCCGGCAGCGCATCCTGCGCGCTCGCGGGCCGCAGTACGGACGCGAACGCGCGCACGCCGAAGAGCGCGGGCGAGATGAGGACGACGGCCAGCGTCGCCGCGATCGCGACGCCCGTCTGGTACGGCAGCGTGCGCTTCGTGATCGTATCGATGTGCACGCCGGTGAAGTTGGCGATCCAGACGTTGGCGGTGTTGGTCGGATCGCAGACGTTCTGCACCTGCACGACGGCCATGATCGCCGCGACGAGCACGACCGGCGGCAGCACGTGTGCCGTCAGCAGCACGGTGAAGATCGCGATCCCGACGCCGAACGGATTGAGCGGCCCGCGATACAGCACGAGCGGGCTCGCCACGCCGAACAGCGCCACGTACGCGATCGGGTCGCGGAGCCAGCCTCCCGCGACCAACGGGCGCAGCGCCTCGGTGAACTGCGGGCGATGCGTCGCGACGAGCAGCATGCCGATGCCCATGAACAGCAGCACCGCGGGCGCGACGTCTTCGAAGCCGCGAATCGCCGCGGCGACCAGCCGCTGCACGGCCCGGTCCGGACGCGTGACGACGGCGCCGAACACCGCCGCGACGATGAACGCCGGCGCGGCCTCGAAGCGCAGCGCGTAGTACAGCAGCAGCGGCAAGACCGGCGTGAGCAGCGCCACCGCCGGCACGCGCGGCGTCTCGTCCGCAGGCGCCGCGAGCGCCCACGTCGCGTAACCGCGCTCGCGCCGGAAGGAAACCGCCGCGTAGACCAGCAGCGCCAAAGCGTCGATCGCGGCCAGCACGATCGCGTAGCGCACCAGTTGCTGCGGCTCGACGCCGAAGTATTTCGTGTAGAACGTCCAGTTCGCGATGTTGAAGATGAAACCGAGCGCGAATCCCATGAGAAACGTCGTCGCGGCGATCGCGCGCGGAACGCCGGCGGTCATCATGATGGGCAAGACGATCGATCCGACCATGATGATCCCGCCGAGCCCGGACAGCGACGTGAAGAGCAGCGCCACGATCGCGCACAACCCGAGCGTCAGCGCGAACGGCTGCTCGCCGCCGTACTCCGCCGCGAGATTGACGATCCTGCGCGCGATGCCGGTCTCGATCGTCACGCGGCCGAGCAGCGCGCCGAAGACCACCGCCACGTACACCGGCGCCAGCGCCACGGCGCCGCCCGTGACGATGCCGCCGAGCTCTCCGGCCGGCACGCGCGCCGCCAGCGCCATCGCGATCGCCATGCACGGCACGGCAACGATCGCCGGCATCCAGCGCAGGTACATCGCCAGCGCGAAGAACGCGAAGACGACGAGAATCAAAATACTCAGGGCGGCAGGATCTCGCTGAGCGGCGGCAGCGTCTTGGTGCGCGCGTACTGCTCGTTCGCGCGATAGAACGCGTCGGCCAGGTCGATGGCCTTTTGCGCCGCGAGATGATAGCGCTCCAGGTTGCTCGCCAGATGGCCGTCACGGCTCTCGTAGCGCCACGCGCGCGCGTATAGCGGGGCGAGCTCCTCGTACGCGTCGCGCAGCTCCCACATCCAGTACTTGCACCAGAGCAGGTCGCGCTCGGTCGTGGCGGAGTCGGTCGCGGCGCGCGCGAGCGCGTCGGCATACATGGCTCGCACCTCGCGACCGATCTGTACCTTGCGGCCGAGCGCGTCGTAGCGCCGCGCCGCGAGGAACATCGCGAACGCCGCGTTCGCGTGCAGCGGCGGCGCGGCAAAGTACAGCGATTGCTCGACGGACTCGGCCGCGAGCCGCTCGGCGCGCGCGCTCTCCGGGGACACCTGCGCGGCGAGCGCCGCATCGAATGGACCGCTCCAGAAGAGCGCGTCGGTCTGCGCGGGAGACGCAAACGCGGCCGGCTCGAGCAGCGCCAGCGCGTCGCCGAGCTCGCGAACGCTGCGCGCGTAGCGCGGATCGCCTACGCCGAAGAACGCACCGGGGAAGTCTGCGGCGAAACGCTCCGGCGCAACGTCACCGGCTTCCCAAGCCGACGCGGCGGCGTAGATCACGGGATACCACGTCGCCTCGTAGAGCGTCTCTCCGTCGTCGTGCCACACCGTCTGAAACAGGCCGAGCACGCGCGCCGCCTTGCCTTCGTCGATGAAGCGCCGCTCGTTGGCCAGCGCGCGGTCGACGTTGGGAAAGATCTCGTTCCAGTTGCTGGCGCCGGGGGCGACCATCTGCTGGAAGCCGCCCGCCGCGATCGTTGCGATGTAACGCTCGAAGCTGGCCTCGGCGCCGTAGTGCCAGTTCACGATCACCGCCGTCGCCGGAATCAGCTTCAGGATGCCGGGATCCGCCTCGATTCCATCGTCCCACAGCATGATCCGCGCGTCCGACGGCGCGATCAGGCGGTTCATCGCGACGATGTGGTCGGCGTACGCCTGCGAGCGGCCGCGTTGCGCCACGTAGGCCTGCGTCCGGCCGGCGCCCAGCGTCGCCGTCTCGTCGGACCCGATGTGGAAGAACGGCGGCCTGCCCACGGCGGCGAGCTCCTGCGACACGACGCGCGCGAGGTATTGCAACGACTGCGCGACGTTGGGCGACAGCAGAAACGCGTGCGGGAGCTCCGCCGCGCCGGCGTATTGCTCCACGCGCAGTGTGTTGTGCATGTGCGCGAAGCTCTGCTGCTCGGGAATCAGCGCCACGTGAAACCGGCTCGCATAGCTCGCCAGCGCGCGCAGTTGTGCCGGGGTGATGCCGTCGAGCGGAGCCGGCAACGGATCGGTCGGGCTGACGAAGACGTGCTCCATATACGGCGAGTAGCCGTTCATCTTGAACGCTGCGATCGTTCGTATCCGATCCTCGAAGTAGCGCATCGTCGGCAGCGGTCCGCGTGAAACGTCGTCGGAGAGAACGCGCCACCGCAGCGCGGGGCGATCCTCGACGCGGACGCACGGCATCGTCCAAACGCCCCGCGCTCGCTCCGGCAGCTGCGCCAGCGTCATCGCTCCATAAAATGCGCCGGCCGCGTCGGCGCTCTCGATCGTCGCGCGGCCCGAGCGCACGGTCAGGCGATAGGCTTGCGGCGCCAGGCTCGCGTCGTGCTCGACCGAGATCGTCGCGTCGCGCGACGCCGCGGAGCGCAGCCGGCCGATTCCCAGCGCGCCCCAGCGCTCGTCGATTTCGACGCGCGCGCCCGCATCGAAGCCGGAGGAGATCGAGCTGGGAACGCTCGAGCCGTTCGGCGGGCAGGGCAGGTTGTCGATGCGCGCGGGTCGAGGCACGAGGTGCAGCAGCGCC
>DATDGN010000040.1:0-10051 GCA_036522095.1 Candidatus Cybelea sp.
GAGCACCTGTTGCGTAACGACAGCAACTCGTTCTCCGCCGCGCTCAATCCCGCGTCGCCGTGGCAGCTTCCCAACGCGGACGTTCCGCTCGCGATCCCCAACTTCAGCGACCTGAACCGCGTGTCGGTCGGCGCCGGCGTCGACGTGCCCATGTTCCGCGGCCTGACGCTGAACCTCAACTACGGCATCGAGCACCTCTACGGCGGATACGGACTGCCGGGACTGATGAACCTCGATACCATCCACAACTCGTACGGCGGCAAGCTGACGTTCGACATCCCCGATGCCTCGAAGACGCTCTCCATCTCCGCATACCAAGAGCGCTTTAGCGATAGCGTCCTCCCGATCAACGGATCCACGCAAACGCACGAGGACGTAAACTTCACCGTCAAGTTCTAGCCCCCCATTGTCATCGTCGAAGCATGCCCGGGCCACCGCGCTTCGCTGGATCGTGGGCGCAGTCGTCGTCATTTTCATCCTGACCCTTGCGAAGGTGCAGCTCGCGTCGGACGCGCTGACCGCAAGCGCCGCGGCTTCGGGCACGTTTCCCACGCGCGTCCCTGCGAGCTTCGGGCGGCTGGTCTACGCGTGGCTCGATCGCATCGCGCCGGCGCCCTACGTCGAGACGACGCTCGCGCAGGACGCGCTCGCACGCGGCGACGCTAACGCCGCGGAGCATTACGCTCTGCGCCTACCGGCCTCTCCCGTTCGCGACGAGCTGTTGGCGCGCGTCGCGCAAACGCGCGGCGCGAAGTTGCTGGCGCTGGAGTATTTCCTCGCGGCGCCCGACGCCGGGGCGGTGAACGCGGCAGCCGATGATTTGCTGGCGGCGCGCAATCCGGCGGCGGCCTATCGTCTCGAGAGCCTCCTCGAAACGCGGCTCGCGATGCTGCACACGCATCCCGACGCGGTCGCCGAGGCGTACTGGCGCATGGGCCGATACGCGAATCAAATGGCGTTCGTGCAGATTTCCGGCAGCCCGGCGCAAAACGCGTGGCTGCGCCGCGGCCGCACCGCGTTGGAGGCGGCGGCCGCGCTGTCGCCGCTCTCGGAGCGCTACGCGATCGAGGCCGCGAATCAATCCGATCTCCTCGGCGATCGCGTGCGTGCGTCGCAGCTCTTCGCGCAGGCGCTCGCCATCGATCCGGCGAGCGCCGACGCGCTGGCGGGCCTGGGCGTGATCGCGTTCCAGACCGGCGACCGTGAAGGCGCGGCGCGTTACCTGACTCGCGCCCGCGCGCTGGATCCGCAGTCGCTCATGGTGCGCGCGCTGGAACGCGACCTGCGGTGAGGGTTGCGCTCGACGCGCAGCTCACAGTCGGAACGGCGACCGGGATCGGGGAGTACGTGCGCGGACTCGTCGCGGCGTTGCGGCGCCGGGGCGTGGACGTCGCCGAGCTGCGCGAGCCGCGGCTCGATCCGTGGCGCTTCGACCGGCGCGTGCTGTGGGATCAAGTGCTCCTGCCGCGCCGTGCGCGCGCGAGCGGTGCGTCGCTGCTGCACTGCGCGTCGGGCACGATGCCGCGAGCCGCGGGGCTGCCGGTCGTCGTGACCGTGCACGACGTCGCGTGGCTCGCGGATCAGGTGCACGCGCGTCCGTACGCGCGCTACTATTTCGGAAAGCTCGCTCCGCAGCGCTACCGGCGCGCGCGAAGCATCGTGGTCGACTCGAGCTTCTCGCGCGACGCGTTGCTGCAGCTCGTGCGCGGCCTCGACCCGCAGCGCGTGCACGTGGTCTATCCGGGCGTCGCCGCGGACTTCTGCGAGCTCGCGCGCGGGGCGGGAGACGGGCGCACGATCCTAGCGGTGGGCACGATCGAACGCCGCAAGAACCTCGAGGTGCTCGTGCGGGCGCTGGAGCGACTCCCCGCGGTGCGCCTCGTCGCCGTCGGTCCGCACACGCCGTACGCGGCGGAATGCGCGGAGCTCGCGCGGCGGTGCGGCGTAGCGGATCGGGTGGAGATGCCGGGCTACGTCGCGCGCGATCGCCTCCTCGCGCTCTACCGGGAGTGCGCGGTGGTCGCGGCGCCGTCGCGCTACGAGGGCTTCGGCTACGCCGCCGCGCAGGCGCTGTGCGCCGGCGCGCCGTGCATCGTCTCCGACCGCAGCTCGCTGCCTGAGATCGCCGCCGGCGACGCGCCCATAGTGCCGGCGGACGACGTCGACGCGTGGGTCACGTCGCTCGAACCCGTGCTGCGCGGCGACGCCGACGGGCGCGCGCGCGAGGTCCAACCGCGCGCGATTGCGCGATTCTCCTGGGAGTCGAGCGCGGCGCGCATAGAAGCGCTATACGGCGAGGCACTTACGTGAAGCAGCGTACGCTCGCCGCGCCCGACGACTCAGAAGGTTATCGCTTAGAGCAACTCTGGTGTGAACTGATCGCGTTGCCTTTGTGAGACTCCCAGAAGCTATCGAACGTGTATACGGCGCTCGAGTCGGTCTGCAGCGTCGCCGTGAAGCCGGTCCTCTTGGGGTATGCCATTTCCCATTTCGAACCGTTGAGTGCGACCGACTCGCTCGTTTCGACGACCGAGTACCCCAGAGGATCGATTACGATCATGACCCACTGCCGATGGCCGGCGTTATACCCGACAAATAGATCGCTCGTGCCCAGGCTTTGTCCCTCGGACGAAGCAGTGACGGTACCTTGTAACCAGTGCCCGCCCTTGGCCGCAATTACCATGGTGCTCGAGGAGTTGCGCTGCTTTCGGCTCGGCAAGCCGTTGGTCGTAAACGTGTTGGTGCACTGCCAGGATCCCACCAAGAAGTTGAGTCGTCCCATTTGCGCTGAGTTCGACGCCGCAAGCGGTAGAGGCGGCGGCGGCCCGGCGCCAATTGTGGCGACCAACACCAGTAAGCTAAGCACCCCGAAGCTCTTCTTCATTTTTCCCCTCCCCACCGTCAAACACATACGATGTGCCATCCTGTGTAACAGAGTCCCGCGGAAGCACCGAAAGTATCGCAAGCGTAGCCCCACCAGTAATAACAGGCCTGAGCAACTTGCTTGTGGCCGCCGATACGCGGTCCTTTCCCCTTGTCGAGTGCCTTAAGGCCGTTCTGCAGCCTTTCGAGGGCTGAACCATCCGTCGGCAGTGCGATTGCTGAAGATGCTACAGCTGAAGACGTTACGTTTGAGGGTTGCTGTTTTGCCGCCTGCGCTGCCGTTAGCGCAAAGCCAAAAAGTATCGCAATAGTGATGATTGTTTTGCTCACCGTTTTTCACTCCCATCTTCGAAAGACGGACCGGCGTCGAGCGTGCCACGAATGCAAGAACCAGCGCCGAAACCGTCCGCGCTTAGAGTCGCAGTGACTGCTTACTTAGGCTAGCACAAGAGCAGCGAACTCGGCAAGGCCTCGCTGGCTAGATCGGCCTCCTTGAGCCCCTCCAGCCGAGCCCAATCCGCCCGGGCTGAACGCCCTTCCTACCTCGCCGGCATTAGTCCCCAAAGGAAGCAGCTCGACGCGGCTTCCGAGATCGCGGCTGGGGTGCTAGGATCGTTGCATCTGCGAAAGGAGAAAGCAGATGAAGACTCCCGGTTTGAGTCTGTGCGCGTTACTCGTCTGCGGCGTCGCCGCCGCCACGGCATGCACGACGACGACGCAGCTGGCGCGCTTCCAATACACTCCTAACGTCAATGGCCTGCGCAACGCGGCCAGTCCACTGAGCTACCGTGTTTTGCACGACTTCGGCGCGGATCACGATGGGATCGACCCTACCGGCCTGGTCGGCATCGGCGACACCTTCTACGGCACGAGTGCCGGTGGCGGCGGATGGCGCGGCGGGGGCACGGTCTTCAGCGTCACGACCAGCGGTGCGGAGAACGTGCTACATCGCTTCGGCAAGGGATTGATGGGCCTTCAACCCTACGCGGGGGTCATCGACCTAAACGGCACGCTCTACGGCACCACGTCATCCGGGGGCACATTCGGTGACGGCACGGTTTTCAGCATGACGACGGATGGCTCGGAAAAGGTGTTACACAACTTCGGCAACGGATCCGACGGCAAATATCCTTCCGCGAGCCTGGTTGCCGTAAACGGCGCGCTCTACGGCACGACGAATGCAGGCGGCACGAACAGTTGCTCTCCCTCCGAGGGCTGTGGAACGGTCTTCAGCATCACTACTGGCGGCAAGGAGAAGGTGCTGCACAGCTTCGGCAAGGGAACCGATGGCAGCTTTCCCTACGCGCCGCTGATCGACATAAGCGGCACGCTCTACGGCACGACGGCGTATGGCGGCGAATATGGTGCCGGCCAAACCGGTACGGTGTTCAGCATCACGCGGGACGGCGCGGAGAAGGTGCTGCATAGCTTCGCCAAGGGACACGATGGCGCACTGCCGGAAGCCGGCTTGATCTACGTGAGCGGCAAGCTCTACGGCACGACTTGGCAGGGCGGGACGCAAAACTCCGGCACGATCTTCAGCGTCACGCGCGGTGGTTCGGAAAGAGTGTTGCACAGCTTCGGCAAGGGAACCGATGGCACTGAAGCCTACGGCGGCCTGACCGACGTAGGCGGCACGTTGTACGGGACGACGATCGGCGGCGGCAACGGCTGCACGAGGTCCGTTGCCTGCGGAATCGTCTTCAGCATGACGACGACCGGCTCGGAAAAAGTACTGCACGACTTCGGCAAGGGGACCGATGGCAGTGGTCCCTTAGGCTATCTGACCTACAAGAATGGGAGCCTCTTCGGCGTAACGGAACAAGGCGGGGTTAAGAACGGCGGCACCGTCTTTTCGCTCCCAGTAAAGTAAGGCTAGCGGTGTAACTCTGGGCAATCGAACGGCCCGGAGTAGATCGTGAAGATCGACAGAACGAGCGTGACAGCGCAGCGCTGCCGTCATCGGGCGCGAAGATCAGCTTCAGCGGAAGGCTCGAGCCCGGGGAGGGGGCGAGGCAGCCGCAAAGAAGCGCGGCTCGGGGGCAAGACAATGACTAGAATCTGTAAGCGCCTGAGCTTCGTATTTACCATTGCGATCGGGCTAGTGCACGCCGGTTGCGGGGGTCCGCAGCAGACCGGGCAAACGGCGTTCCCGCTGCTGCGAGACGATCCGGCGTCAACGCCATTGCCGAACCGCGTGGTGTCGCACCCTACGTCGAGGTCGCTTCCGCACTCCGCTATTAGCGGCCGGCCGCTGTTGTATCTCGGTGACTCCGGTGGCAGCGACGTCGATATCTATCCTCTCACGGGGCCGAATCAGAAACAGATCGGCTCGATCACCAGCGGCATCGTCTACCCTTGGGGATTGAGCCTCGCCGCCGACGGCTCAGTCTACGTCGCTGACGCAAGCAACGGCACCGTCACCGTTTACCCGTATGGCTCCTCGAGTCCGTCGATGACCTACTCGAAAGGGTTGCACCAGCCGTTATACGCATTGGCCGATTCGGCGGGGCACGTTTACGTGGGGGATCGCGAACCGGCCGCCCACAATAAGGGGTTTATCGTCGAGTACGGTGCCGGCGCAAATTTTCCGATCAAGAAGGTGCGCTTAGGCTCAGAAGAAGACGGAATGGCCTTTGATGCGAACGGCAACCTCTACGTGGCATACCGAAAGACCGCATATAATAGCTCGATCGCGAAGTTCGGACCGGGTCTTACTAACAAGCGGCTTCTGGGTATGACGATCAACCAGCCCCAAGGGTTAGTTGTCGATAGTTCCGGAAACATCGTTGTAGTCGAATCTGCATCGGACGATATCAAAGTGTTTCCGCCGGGAACGACGACTCCGTCGGTCACGCTAAATCTCTCCACCGCGTACCGTCGTAGTCTCGCGCAGTTGGCGATGCAGAATAGCGAGACGACCCTATGGGTTTCGACGGAAGGGGGAGAGGTGCTATCCATGCCCTATCCGCTCACGGCGAGTACGAAAGCGGCCGAATATGAGCAGGGTAAGGTTTTCTCAAACGGAATCGCCGTCACTCACTAGTCGGTATTCCTAACCGACTCGAGGCCTCCAGCACGAGCACGTTCATTCCGCGCTCGGGGCGGATTCCATTCCTCAAGCGCGAAGCGGCGCTCCATGAAACGACCCAAGCTTGTGTTCCTTGTGCTGACCTTTTTGTCCGCCGGGGCCGTCGGTACCGCAGCGCCCACCCAGCTCGATCCTAGCGTTCAAAGAGCGATCGCGACTGCCGTCAGCAAAGAGCTTGCGGCTTACGGCGGCGCGCAACCCGTACCCGGGGTGGTCGTCGGGGTGTGGTCACCCGGGAAGGGAGAGTTCACGAAAGGATTCGGGTATTCGGACCTCGCGACGCGCTCACCAATGGCGCTCGACGATCATTTCCGCATCGGAAGCAATACGAAAACGTTCGTCGCAACCGTGCTGCTGCGGCTCGTCGACGAGAAGAAGTTGAGTCTCGACGATACGATCAGCAAGTTTAAGCTCGGCCTTGCCGTGCCTAACGAACGGCGAGTCACGCTGCGTCAGCTAGCGGAAATGCGCAGTGGGATCATCGACGCGTATCAGGTTCCCGGCGTTCAGCAAAAGGGTTCGGCATGGTGGTCGCACCAGACGCCGCGGCAGTGGGTCGCGGTCGCCGCAACGCAGCCGCCGCTGTTTCCCCCTGGTGCGAAGTACAATTACAGCAACACCAACTGGTTTTTGCTCGGGCTTATCATCGAGAAAGTAACTCACGACACGATTCAAAACGAAATCCATAATCGCATTCTCGCGCCCATGGCCCTTACGCAGACCTCGTTCCCGACGACGGACTGGGGGATGCCCGCACCCTACGCGCGCGGATACTCCTTGAACGACAAGGGTCAGTGGAGCGACGCGTCGGTGGTTCTCGCCCCGTCGGTTTCTTGGGCGGCCGGAGTGATGATTTCCGACATGGCCGATATGAAGCGGTGGGTCAAAGCCTACGTCACCGGCACGACGAACGGTGCCTCGTCGCAAAAAGCGCGACTAACCTGCATACCGACCGGCGAAGGGAACCTTGCCTTTGGTCTCGGCATCGGTTGTTCGGCCGGATGGTACGGTTACACAGGTGGCATCACGGGCTACAACACGGCGGCGTACTACATGCCCGCAACTGGAGCAACCATCATCGCGTTTGTGAACAGCCAACGTGAGAAGCCCTTTCCCGGCGTGGCAAACGCTATATTTCGCGACATCGCAAAGATCATCACGCCGAACAACGTTCCATTCGTAAAGTAGGCGCCGCGCGCCGTCTACTTGATGCCCTATCCGCTCACGCCGAGTACGCAACCGGCCCAATACCACACCAGTAAATAGGCGATCCCGCCCGCCTCGGGAAGGGCGCGAGGCAGCCGCACAGAAGCTCGGCTCGGGGAGCGACGATGACTAGAATCTCTAAGCGCCTGAGCGTCGTATTTACCATTGCGATTGGGATAGCGTACGCCGGTTGCGGAGGTCCGCAGCAGACCGGGCAAACCGCGTTCCCGCAGCTGCAAGAGGACCCGGCTTCAACGCCCTTGCCGAGCGGCGCGATGTCGCACCGTGCGTCGAGGCCGCTTCCGCACTTCGCCACAAGCCAGCCCCTGTTGTATGTCGGTGACGGCAATGCCGTCGACATCTATCCGCTCACGGGGCCGAATCAGAAAAAGATCGGCTCGATCACCAACGGTGTCCCCAGCCCGTGGGGACTGAGCCTCGACGCCAACAACACGCTCTACGTCGCTAACGACACCAGCAGCGTCACTGTCTACCCATTGGGCTCCTCGAACCCGTCGATGAGGTACTCGAGGGGTCTGCACCAACCGTTATGCGCAGTGGCCGATTCGGCAGGGCACGTCCTCGTAGGCGATCGCGAACCGGCCGGCCACAATAAGGGGTTTGTCGTCGAGTACAACGCCGGCACCAACGTTCCGATCAAGAGGGTGCGATTGGGGTCAGAAGAAGACGGGATGACGTTCGACAGCCATGGGAATCTCTACGTGGCGTACCGACGGACCAGTGTTCATAGCTCTATCGCAGAGTTCGGACCGGGCCTTACGAATGAGCGGCTTCTGGGCATGACGATCAATGGGCCTCAAGGGTTAGTCGTCGATAGTGCCGGGAACATCGTGGTCGTCGAGTCGGCCTCCCTTGACATCAAGGTGTTTCCGCCGGGAGCGACGACGCCGTCGGTAACGATACAGTTCCCCGAGGAGGCAAATCTCGCGGAGCTGGCGATGCAGAACAGCGAGACGACCCTGTGGGTTTCTACGGAAAACGGAACGGTGCTCTCGATGCCCTATCCGCTCACGGCGAGTACGAAAGCGACCGAATATGAGCAGGTCAGCAATTTCTCAAACGGAATCGCCGTCACTCACTAGTCGGTAGCGCAGCGTCGTAAATCATTACCGGTGTAACTCCGGGCAATCGAACGGCCCGGAGTAGATCGTTTCCCCTGTACCGTTGCGGCCGATGCGCACGTCCAAGTGCGAGCCCAGCGGCGAACGGTCGCCTTCCGAAACGACGAAGGCGTCGCCCAGCGGACCGCGGACCCAGAAAGTGATGTGCTCGAAGCCCTCGCCGTTCGTGTTCCTAGTACGTCCGCCCGTGAAGCCGTGCTGCTCGATCGGCGAACCCAGGAGCCTGATCGCCGCTGGGCTGCGTCGGACGAGCGCCAAGCCGCAGACGTGGGCGGCGGTCCGGTCCATGAGCTTGAAGATCGAGAGCACGAGCGTGACGGCGAAGCCGATGATCAGCACGGTGACGAGGACAACGAACAGCACGATCATGCCGACGCGCACTAGTAAATCGGTGACCCCGGCGCGCCGGGCGCGACGCTGCCGTCGTCCGGTGCGAAGATCAGCTTCAGTGGCAGGCTCGAGCCGGCTTCGGGCATCGTGACGATCGCGACTCGCACGAAGCCGTGCGCGGGCACGACGTACTGGCGCACCTTGTAGCGCGAGTACGGCGGAACCTGATGCGACTGCACGAGCACGCCGTCGATGAGGTACGTTCCGGTGGACCGGCCGCCGCGTGGATTCTCGTAGATCGCCACCGACTGCGGCGTCGCGAGCGGGTTCTCGATGTTCACGACAAACGATTGCAGCACGCCGTAGTCGCCCGAGAGCGCCTGCCCCTGCATGTGGTTCGGCAAAGGCAGCTGCCCAATCGGCAGCTCGAGATAGTCCTCGTTGACCCTCCACTGCGTCGCGAAGTGGAACTCCGCGATCGGATAGATGCCGCGAGCGTGGGGGTGGCCGTACTGGAGCATCTCGGTACTCGCGATCAGGGCGTCCGGACTGCCGCTTTCGTCCTGCGAGAACAGCGTCAGGTGCACGCTGCCGCCGGAGAGAACGCGCAGCTGCAGCAGGTTGCACACGATGTCGCCCGCGGGCAGATCCTGCGAGACGATATTGATCGACATGTTGCCGCCGATCGTCAGCAGGCGGCCCTGATTCTGCACGACGTTGACGAGAAAGCGTCGCGTCGCCTGGTGGCCGACGTCCATCTCGTTCGGCGACGGGCCGCCACGGCCGCTGATGAACTGCACGATCGAGGGCTCGCGCGAGAGGTTCTCCGCGCGCAGCACGATGCGGCGGTCGGGCTGCCCACGCGGATTGTAGTGAAAGTAGAGGAAGCGCGACGGCTGCTCGGATTGCAGGTCGGCGGTGAAGAGCGTGCCGTTCTCCGTCAGGCGTTCCGGATAATCGCTGACCATCAGCGAGTTGGGCGAGATGCGCGGGACCGCGACGTTCTGCACGTCGACGTGCGTCGAGCCGTCGACCTCGATGTCGTTGTTGCCCTGGATCAGCACGGGAACGTCGAACGCCGCAACGTCGTCCTGCTCGAGATTTCCACGGAACGGCACGTCGTCCGAAGCCACGATGACCTGCGCGTCGGGTCGGCGCTGCGCGGCGTCCCGAACCGCGCCCGCAGCCTCCTCGCGGACGTACTGCGCGGAGGCCGGATTGCCGGTTAGCTGCAGCGTGATGCGCCCGGGGATCGACCCGGCGTAGAACGCGACGCGCACCGGCACGTCGCTGCTGATGTTGCGCGCGTCGCTGACGTGGATGGTCGTCACGCCGGGCGCCCGGCCGACGATCACCACCCGCTGCGACGCCTGATCGACCTCCACCGACGCGATCGAGG
>DATDGN010000041.1:0-2845 GCA_036522095.1 Candidatus Cybelea sp.
CGCCGCAGCCGCTCGGGCCTGAGCGACCCGAATCGCCCGATTGGTTCGTTCCTTTTCCTCGGACCTACAGGCGTCGGCAAGACGGAGCTGGCGCGCGCGCTCGCGGAGTATCTGTTCGACGACGAGCACGCATTGATCCGCATCGACATGTCGGAGTATCAGGAGCGCCACACCGTCGCGCGGCTGCTCGGCGCGCCACCCGGATACATCGGCTTCGAGGAGGGCGGTCAGCTCACCGAGGCGGTGCGGCGGCGGCCCTACTCCGTCATCCTGTTCGACGAGATCGAGAAGGCGCACCCCGACGTGTTCAACGTCTTCCTGCAGATCCTCGACGACGGACGCCTGACCGACGGTCAGGGCCACACGGTCGACTTCAAGAACACGATCGTGATCATGACCTCGAACATCGGCAGCCACCGCATCCTCGACTATAAGGGCTCGTTCGAGGGCGCGGACTACGCGATCATGCGGGCGACCGTGCTCGACGAGCTGCGCCAGCACTTCCGGCCCGAGTTCCTCAATCGGGTCGACGAGATCATCGTCTTCCACGGCCTGAGCGAAGAGGATCTGATGAAGATCGTCGACATCCAGCTCGGGCATCTGCGGCGGCGCCTGGCCGAGCGGCGCATCGCGCTCGAGCTGTCCGACGCGGCCAAGCGCCACATCGTCAAGGTCGGCTACGACCCTGTCTACGGCGCGCGTCCGCTCAAGCGCACCATACAAAAGGAAGTGGAGACGCCGCTCGGGCGCAAGATTCTCGCGGGGGAGATCAACGAGGGCGACACCGTGAACGTAGGTTTCGACGACGCCCGCGGCGAGCTGACCCTTACGGTCGGGGAACGAGTGGCCGCAACGGCGTAACAAGCGGCATGCTGCTGGCTGCTTTTACGTTGGCTCAGATTCTCGGCTACCCGTTTCCGGCCGCGCTGGTTCGCGACGTGCACGGCACGGCGGTCGCCTACGCGCTGGACACGCGCGGCGTACGCACGCTGTGGTTCGCGCGCGCACCGGACTTCGCGCCGAAGCAGCTGTTCTCGTCGGAGAGCGACGACGGCCAAGAGCTGACCAACCTCGTCATCGCGAACGATGACGCGCACGTCGTCTACGTTCGGGGCGGCGCTCACGACGCAAACTGGCCCGACCCGCTGCAGCCGAATCCGGCCGCGTCGACCACGCAGCCCGACATGCAAGTCTGGTCGGTTTCGACCGGAGGCGGCTCACCAAAATTGCTCGGCGCGGGCGACGCGCCGGCGATCTCGCCCGACGGCACGCGTGTCGTTTTCACGAGCGGCGGCGCGGTGATGATTGCGCCGATCGACGGGACTGCGCCCGCGAAGCGGCTGTTCTTCGATCGCGGCCAAGACTCCGATCTGCACTGGTCGCCGGATGGAACCGGGCTCGCGTTCGTCTCGACGCGCACCGACCACAGCTTCATCGGGATCTATCGCAATGACGCGACGCCGACACAGTATCTCGCGCCGACGACGTCGCAGGATTCCATGCCGCGCTGGTCTCCCGACGGCGCGAGCGTCGCTTTTATCCGTCTCCACGGCGACGGCGGGCCGCCCCAGAATCCGCTCGACTGGAATCCGGTCCCGTGGCAGATTTGGGTCGCGGATGCGCGCTCGGGAAGCGGACGCCTCGTTTGGTCCAGCCCGAACACGCCGCGCGGCTCGCTGCCGCAGACCGGACTCGGTCCGTTCCTGGAATGGGTCGCCGGCGACCGGCTCGTCTTCAACAGCGAACAAGACAACTGGCCGCATCTATATTCGGTTTCCGCCGATGGCGGAACGGCGCGCCTGGTCACAGCCGGTAAGTACATGGTCGAGAATGTCGACGTATCGCCGGATCGCAATTCCGTGGTCTTTGCGGGCAACGCCGGCACGCTGCAAGGCGACGACGATCGCCGCCACCTGTTTCGCTTGGACGTTGCAAGTGAAGTCGTCGGCCAGCTCACGAGTGGCCCGAGCAGCGAGTGGCAACCCGTCGCGCTAGCCGGTGGCGCCGTCGCGTTCGCTCATGCTACGGCGCAACAGCCGCCGCTGGTGACGCTGCAGTCGGGCGGCGCGCAAAGAGCGCTCGACGCCGATCTCTTGCCAAGTGACTTCCCCTCATCGCAGCTCGTGACGCCGCGTGAGGTGTCGTTCCGCGCGGCCGACGGCGGGCGCGCGTACGGTCAGCTCTTTTTGCCCCGCGGCGGCGGAAAGCATCCGGGCATCATCTTCGTGCACGGCGGGCCGCCGCGCCAGATGCTGCTGACATGGCACTACATGGACTATTACTCCAACGCGTACGCCGCCAACCAGTATCTGGCGAATCGCGGGTTCGTCGTGCTGTCGGTGAACTATCGCCTGGGCATCGGCTACGGCCACGACTTCAACTTCCCGGCACGCTGGGGCCCGACCGGCGCGTCGGAATACCAGGACGTCGTCGCCGGCGCGCGCTTCCTGCAGCGCCAGCCCAGCGTCGATCCGAAGCGCATCGGAATCTGGGGCGGCTCGTACGGCGGATACCTTACGGCGCTGGCATTGGCGCGCAATTCCGACATCTTCAAGGCCGGCGTGGACTTCCACGGCGTGCACGACTGGTCGCTGGACATCGACAATCCGGTTTGGGGATTCACGCAGCTCAAGCGCTACGAACAGTACGACGCGCGCGCGTTGATGAAGCTGGCCTGGCAATCCTCGCCCGACTCCTCGATCGCGACGTGGAAGTCGCCCGTGCTGTTGATCCAGGGCGACGACGACCGCAACGTGGAGTTCCACCAGATGGTGGATCTCGTGGAGCGGCTGCAAAAGGCACGCGTGCCGTTCGAGCAGATCGTGATCCCCAACGAGATCCACGG
>DATDGN010000042.1:0-6170 GCA_036522095.1 Candidatus Cybelea sp.
GCCATGCGAAAGCCTTTCTTTCCCGTCGGCCTCAACTTGGATGGGCGCCGCTGTATGGTGATCGGCGGCACGGACGACCGCGAGGCCGTCGAAAAAGAGGCGGCACTGCGCGAGGCGGGCGCGGACGTCGTGCGCGTCTACGATGCGCGCGAGCTGCGTGACGACGACCTCGCCGGCGTCTTCTTCGTGATATCGACGCCGCAAGATGCGGCGCTCTCGGCGCGCCTGCGAGCGCTCGCCGACCGCGATCGCTTCCTGCTGTGCTGCATCGATCAGCCGCGCTACGGCTTCGTCGCGATGGCGGCGATCGCGAAGGCGGGCCCGGTGCGCGTGGCAATCTCCACCGCCGGCCTCGCGCCGCGCGTCGGCAAGGTCCTCAAGAACGCGTTGCAGCGCGCGATGGACGCGCGCTTCGCGCGGTTCGTGGCGCGGCTGGCCGAGCTGCGCGGCGCGACTCACGCGGCGCATCCGCGTCCCGAGGATTCGGGCGTCCGGCGAAGTGCGATGATCGAGGCCGCGCGCGGATTCGAGGCGGACGTGCGGCTCGAGTATCCGGCGTGGTTCGAGGAGGGCGATGCCGAGCGTTGAGCTCATCGCCGTGGGCACGGAGATCTTGCTCGGGCAGCTCGTCGATACGAACACGGCGTTCATCGCTGCGCGCCTCGCCGCGGCCGGCATCGACGTCCACGCGACGCAGGCCGTCGGCGACAATCGCGACCGGATCGCCGCCGCCATCCGCTCGGCGCTGAGCCGGGCAGAGGGCGTCGTAACGACGGGCGGTCTCGGGCCGACGATCGACGATCTCACCAAGGAGGCGGTGTGCGACGCGTTGGGCCTCGGCGCGGAGCTCCACGAGCCGGCGCTGGCGCACATGGAGGCGGTGTTCGCCGCCCACGGCCGACCGATGCGCCCGAACAATCGCAAACAGGCGGAGCTTCCGGAGGGGAGCCGGGCGCTCGACAATCCCAACGGAACGGCGCCCGGCTTCATCGCGTTCACGGCCGGCCAGTTCGTCGCGTGCATGCCGGGAGTGCCGCGCGAGATGAAGCCGATGCTGGAGGGCCAGGTCGTGCCCTTCCTGCGCGAGAGATTCGACGCGCGCGAACGGATCTACACGCGCGTGCTGCACACGATCGGCATCGGCGAGTCGGAGATCGATCATCGCATCGACGATCTGTTCCGTCGCTCCGAGAACCCGAAGGTCGCCGTGCTGGCGCACGACTTTCGCGCCGACGTGAAGATCACGGCGAAGGCGGCGTCGGAGGCGGATGCCGAGGCGATGATCGCGCCGCTCCAGGACGACATCGAACGGCGTCTGCTGGGCCACGTCTTCGGTCGCGACGACGCGACCCCGGCGAGCGCGATTCTCGCGCAGCTGCGCGATCGCGGCCGGACGCTCGCCGTCGCGGAATCGTTCACCGGCGGCCTGGTGTCGGCGGCGCTGACGAGCGTGCCGGGGGCCTCGCTGAGTTTCAGGGGCGGGGTCGTCGCCTACGACAACGCCGTGAAGATCTCGCAGCTCGGCGTCGCCGCGCAAACTCTGGCGGCGGCGGGCGCGGTAAGCGAGGAGGCCGCGCGCGAGATGGCGCGCGGCGCGCGCGAGCGCCTCGGCGCGGACGCCGGTCTAGCGACGACCGGCATCGCCGGCCCGGACGGCGCGACGCCGGAGAAGCCGGTCGGCCTGGTCTGGATCGCGCTCGACGATGGGGAGGCGCGCGCGCATCGCCTGCAGCTTCGCGGCGATCGCGAGGCGATACAGCGGCGCGGGACCACGGCGGCGCTCGGGATCCTGTGGCGCCACCTCAACGATTCGCGACGATAGCTTCTTCGAGCACGTCGATCGCGCGCAGCAGCTGGTCCTCGCCGATGACGAGCGGCGGCGAGATCGAGATCGTGTCGCCGTCCGTTCCCGATTGCAGGAAGATAACGCCGCGCGCCAGCGATCGCGTCACGACCGCTTTGGCGCTCGCCGCGTCGGATAATTGCACGCCCCACAGGAGCCCGCGGCCGCGGACGTCCACGACATCGGCGTGGGACGTGAGCTGCGCGAGCCGCTCCGCGAGCCGCGTGCCCAGCTTCTGCGCGCGTTCGGGCAACGCGTTGTGCTCGAGCTCGTCGATCGTGGCCAGCGCGGCCGCGCAAGCCAGCGGGTTGCCGAGATACGTCGACGCGTGCAGCGCCTCGCCGGCGGAAGACGGCCACGCGTCCATGACGGCGGCGCGTCCAACGGCGGCGCTGATCGGCAGCCCCGACGCCATCGCCTTGCCGATGCAGACGAGGTCGGGAACGACTCGCTCGCGCTCGATCGCGAACCATTCGCCGGTCCGGCCAAAGCCGGTGAAGATCTCGTCGACGATCATAACGATGCGCAGCTCGTCGCACACGGCGCGCAGCGCCGCGAGATAACCCGCCGGAGGGACGACGCAGCCGGCGCGCCCCTGGATCGGCTCGATCACCAGCGCGGCGACGTCGCCACGGCGCGCGAGCAGCTCGCGTGCGTTCTTGGCGGCTTCGCCGGCCGATATCGCGCCGTCGCGCGGATAGTCGAGGAGCAGCGGCTCGTGGCCCAGCGCGCGCGCGAACGGCCGCCGAAAGCGGTCGATACCGCCGACGGCCAGCGCGCCGAACGAGAGGCCGTGGTATGCGCCGCGATACGCGGCAAACCGCGACTTGCCGCTCGCCAGGATCGCGGTCTTGAGCGCCGTTTCGATCGCTTCCGATCCGGTCGTTGCGAGGAAGGTCTTCTCGAGTTGCGCGGGCAGGATGCCGGCGAGACGCTCGAAGAGCCGCACGCGCACCTCCGTGGGATGGACGTCGCCCATGCCGTGCATCAGCCGGCGCGCCTGTCGCGCGACCGCCTCGGCGACGCGCGGATTGCAATGGCCGGCGTTGGCCACGCCGAACGCCGCGGTGCAGTCGACGTATTCGTTGCCGTCGGCGTCGGTCACGGTGACGCCGCTCGCCGTTTCCCAAAAGACCGGAAAATCGTCGGCGAGAAACGTGACGTTGCGGGACTCGTATCGGCGCAGCAGGCTCGCGAGCGCCTTGCTGCGCGCGCCGGGTATGTCGCTCACGTCTCGTCGCTGATCCAGCGAACGAATTCCGCGATGCGGGGACGGCCGCCGTGAAAGCCGCCGATCTCCGGCGATTGCAGCGCGCCGAGCGCCGCCACGCGCGCCGCGCCCATGCGCACCGCCGCTTCGATGAGGTCCGTTCGGCCGCCGGCGATCGCCAGCGCCTCAATCGTGACGGCGTGCCGAGCGAAGTAGCCTTCGACTTGAGCGGGATCGTCCACGGAGCGGATGGGGAGCATTCGTGAAACGAACGGCGGCGGCTCATCCCACGACGGATCCGTCTGCAGCAGATAGGTCGCTGCCGCATCGGAAACGAGCGCCGCGTCGCCGGCGCCGCGAAACGCCGCCATATCGCGCGCCATCGCGAGACGCGCGACGCGCCGTGCGTCGGGCGGTCCTACCGGAAGGTCGAGCGCGGCGGTGCGAAGCGTGTCAGCGAGCATTTGACCGAACTGCTCCGGCGAGACGGCGCCGCCACGCTCGACGAAGAGGGCGTGTAACGAGAGGCAGCCCTCCGTCTCGTACAGGAGCAGGTCCAGCGCGGCGCGCCGCGCGATTGCGCGCGCCGCGGCCGAGTCTCGCAACGCTTCGCGCGTCACGTAGCCCGCGCTCGCCTTCGATCCGTAGGGAATGAGGCGCGCCGAATGCGGCAACCGTGCCGCGATCGCGCTCAAGCTCGCATCGCTGCCGAAGGCGACGACCGCGTCGAAGCCGCGGATGGTGCGGGCGCCGCTCGCGCCTTCCCAGTGCTCGGCCGTCAGCGAGGCGCGCAGCTCCGGCAGCTCTTCGATCAGCGTCGCGAAGAATGCCGAGACGAGGCGATCCTCGCGATCCTTGACGAGCACGTCGCACTTGGCGCACAGCGCCAAGATTGCCGGAACGATCGCGACGCCGATCGTCGTGCGGCTGGACAGCACGCAGACCCGGCCGATCGGCAGGGCGCGCGCGCGCGGCCGGCCGGCGCGCTCGACGAAGCGATCGAGCACATCCATGCAGCCGAGCTCGTCCGCGATGACGGCCTCGATCCTGTCGCGCTCGAGCGATCCGAAAAGCCGATCGAACGCATACTCGACCATCGCTGGCCCGAATCCCGTGCGCGCGCTGACGTCATCCAGCGCGCGGACGCGCGGAGCGAAGCCGGCATCCTTCCAGCGAGCGGCGGCGGCGGAGATCGCCGCGACGATGGAACGCACCGGCGTCTTAACCATCGCTTCATCTCTTCAGGAGGGCGTGGAACGACTCCCCGAGGTTCTGCGGGACGGCACGGCAAAGGGCCCCTGCGATGTATCGAGTCTGGTTCTCGCGGCTGTTTCTCGCGGCGATCGCTGCAAGCGCCCTGGCCGGAATCGTCGGGGGTACCGCCTGCACTCGCTGGGGCCAGCCGGGCCCGATCACGCCGACGCTGGCGCCGCTCACGTCGATCTTCGTCAGCGCGAGCACGGGAAGCGACGCGAGCGGCAACGGCAGCATGAGCAATCCGTATAAGACGCTGACCAAGGCCGTGGCCGTGCTGGTCGCCGCTAAGTCCGTCTCGCCGAACGGCGTAACGATCAGCCTGGCAAGCGGCGATTACGATGCAGCCAACGGCGAGAAGTTCCCCATCGTCGTGCCGAGGAGCGTTTCCATCAGCGGACAGAACTACGGCGCGGGCGTTAAGGGCGGCTCCTTCATCGACGGGTTCGGCGAGGATACGATTTTCGAGCAGATCGTTCATACGGCGAGACACAGCGTCTACACGACGCTCGAGGTCCTCCCCCCGGCGAGCGTCAACCTCGGAGACGCGTACGTCGGCGCCGCGAAGGTCAAATTGCCGAACTCGCGCGCGCTGTACGCGTCGGTCGACGTCATCGGAATGCTCAACGGGTCCACGGCGAGCTTCGGCGCGGGGATCGTGTCGAGAGCCAACAACCTCAACGGCATGCTCGTCGCGAGCGGAACGCTCTCCTGCGACTCCTGTCAGATCCGCGGGAACGGATTCGCGATCGGGGCGCTGACGGTGCCGCTTCCGACGGCGTCGCCGTCTTCAGGAATTCCCTCGATCACGCTGACCCACAGCGGCCGCGGCGATAGCACGATCAGCGCGGGCCAGGTCAACATCCTGAGCGACGGCAGCGCCAACGTCAACGTGTCGGGCGAGACGTTCGCGCGCCAGGGATATGCGTACGCCGACACATTTGCTCCCGTCGTTCCCAGCACGATCCGCGGGGGGATCGACTTCGGCGGCGGCGTCGCGGGATCGACCGGCGGCAACGATTTCATCGGGGCTCGAACGACGGAGATCTTCGTCACGCGCCGCAACGAGACCGTGAGCGCCCTCGACGATACGTGGAACCCCAACCAGCAGCGCGCCAACCGCAACGGAAAGTACGGGCATCAGATCACGTTCGGATCGGGCGCCAGCGGCAGGAACGTCACGATTCTGCACTCGGCGGTCGGCTCGACCGTCACCGTCGGCCCCGCTCCCGCGCCGACGCCCACGCCGTCCACGACTCCGTCGGGATCGCCGAATCCGACGTCCACGCCGACGTAACGATGTCCGACACGCTGCAGAAGATCTACGCCGCCAGGGCGGCAACGCTCGAGCAGGAGCAGCAGCGAGAGCCGTACGATGCGCTGCGCAGCCGCGCGCTCGAGCGCGCACACGAGCGGCGCGGCTTTCTCGCGGCGCTGCGGCGTACCTCGGGGAACGCGATCGTCGCGGAGATCAAGCGCGCCTCGCCGTCGGCCGGCCTCATCGCGCGCAGTTTCGACGTCGTCGCCATCGCGCGCGCCTACGACGCGGCCGGTAGCGACGCGATCAGCGTGTTGACCGAGCGCGACCATTTTCTAGGGGAGCTGTCGTACCTGGACGCGGTTCGCGCCGTCAGCGCGTGTCCGCTGCTGCGCAAGGACTTCATGTGGACTCGCTATCAAATCGCGCAGTCGGCCGCCTACGGCGCGGATTGCGTGCTGCTGATCGCGGGCGGAATGGACGACGCGAGCTTACGCGAGTGCATGGACGAGGCGAGCCGTTACGGCCTCGACGTGCTGGCCGAGGTCCACGACGAGAACGAGCTGCGGCGCGCCGTAGGGGCCGGCGCGAGCCTCGTAGGCATC
>DATDGN010000043.1:0-8508 GCA_036522095.1 Candidatus Cybelea sp.
GGAGCAGACCGTCTGGGTCGACCGCCCCGGCGGCGCCGTGGACGCGCGCGAGGCATCGGATCTCATCGCCAAGCTGAGCGGCAAGGCCTACTGGCGCAAGCTGTTCGTGCGCGCGGACGCCGCGCCCGACGCGCGCGCCGAGGCGCGCCGCATCTGCGCGGAGGTCATCGCCTCAGCTTAGGGCGCCAATCGCTGCCTGCGCCGCGGCTAAGCGCGCGATCGGAACGCGATAGGGCGAACACGAGACGTAGTCGAGCCCCAAGCCGTCGCAAAACGCCACACTGCTCGGCTCGCCGCCGTGCTCGCCGCAAATGCCGATCTTGATCCCGTCGCGCGCGCCGCGGCCGAGCTCGACGGCCTGACGCATCAGCGCGCCGACGCCGCGCCGGTCAAGCACCTGAAACGGATCTTCCTTGAGAATCCGCTTCTCCAAATAGACGGGAATGAACGACGCCTCGGCGTCGTCGCGGCTGTAGCCGTACGTCGTCTGCGTGAGATCGTTGGTCCCGAACGAGAAGAACTCGGCGCACTCGGCGAGCTCGTCTGCGACGGTGCAGGCGCGGGGAAGCTCGACCATCGTCCCGATGCGGTACGGCAGCGTCACGCCGCGCACCGCGAGCACCGCGTCTGCCACGCGCTTGGCCCCGTCGCGCGTGATCTGCATTTCCTCCTTGGTGCCGACGCCGGGAATCATCACGTCGGGACGCGGATCGGCGCCGCGAGTCTTCAGCTCGCACGCCGCCTCGAAGATTGCGCGCACCTGCATCTCATAGATCTCCGGAAAGACGATGCCGAGGCGGCAGACGCGCAGCCCCAGCATGGGATTCTGCTCGTGCAGCTGCTGCACGCGCCGCAGGATCGCTTCCTTGGCGCGGTACTCGGGCGAGTCGGCGCCCTTCGTGAGGCGCAGCTCCGTCGTCTCGACGAGCAGCTGCTCCTGTGATGGAAGAAACTCGTGCAGCGGCGGGTCGAGCAGGCGGATCGTGACGGGTAGTCCGTCCATCGCCTTCAAGATGCCGGCGAAGTCGTCGCGCTGGAAGGGCAGCAATTTCTCGAGCGCCTCCTGCCGCGCCGCCGAGTCCGCCGCCATGATCATCTGATGGACGATCGGCAACCGCTCGGGCTGCATGAACATGTGCTCGGTGCGGCATAGCCCGATGCCCTGCGCGCCTAAGTCGCGGGCGCGCGCCGCGTCTTCGGGAGTGTCGGCATTGGCCCATACCTGCATGCGGCGCAGCTCGTCGGCCCACGATAAGAACGTCGCGAGCCAGTCGGGAAGCCGGCTGGGCGGCCGAATCAGTTTCAGCTCGCCGAGCGCGACGTTGCCCGTCGTGCCGTCGATCGTGATCCAGTCGCCTTCCTTCAGCCCGTTGCCGCCCAGGCTCGCGCTCTTAGTGCGGCCGTCGATGCGCAGCGCGTCGCACCCGGCCACGCACGGCTTGCCCATCCCGCGCGCGACGACGGCGGCGTGCGACGTAGCGCCGCCCTTCGCGGTGAGGATGCCTTCCGCGGCGATCATGCCGTGCACGTCGTCGGGCGTGGTCTCGTTGCGCACCAGAATCGTCTTGAGCCCGCGCTCCTTCCACGCAACGGCGTCCTCCGCCGTGAAGACGACCTGGCCGGCGGCTGCGCCGGGCGACGCGTTGAGGCCCTTGCATGCGACCCCAGCCTTCTCGTCCGGATCGATGCGCGCGTGAAAGAGCTGGTCGAGCGCTTGGGCGTTGACCATTCCGACGGCGCGGCGCCGATCGATCAGGCCTTCCGCCACGAGATCGAGCGCGATCTTCACCGCGGCCTCCGCGGTGCGCTTCGCGCTGCGCGTCTGCAGCATGAAGAGCTTGCCGCGCTCGACGGTAAACTCGAGGTCCTGCACGTCGCGATAGTGGCGCTCGAGCCGCTGCGCGATTTGTTCGAACTGCGCGTATACCTGCGGCTGCCGGCGCGCGAGGTCGGCGATCTTCTCAGGCGTGCGGATGCCTGCGACGACGTCTTCGCCCTGCGCGTTGTTGAGGTATTCGCCGAAAAGCGCGTGCTCGCCGGTGTTGGGATTGCGTGTGAACGCGACGCCGGTTCCCGAATCGTCGCCCATGTTCCCGAAGACCATCTCCATCACGGTCACGGCGGTGCCCCAGTCGTCGGGGATGCGGTTGAAGCGCCGGTAATCCACGGCGCGCTTGGAGTTCCACGAGTCGAAGACCGCCACGATCGCGCAGCGCAACTGCTCGCGAACGTCCTGCGGAAAATCCTTTCCGCTGTGTTCGTGGACGATCGCCTTGAAGCGCTCCACCAGCGCCTTCCAGGTCGCGGCGTCCAGCTCCGCGTCGTTTTTCGCGCCGCGCGCCTTGCGCGCGTCGTCGATCAGCTCTTCGAACTCGTGCTTGTTGATGCCGAGCACGACGTTAGCGAACATCATGATGAAGCGGCGGTAGGCGTCCCACGCGAAGCGTTCGTTTTGGGTGAGCTTCGCGAGCCCGGCGACGGTCTCGTCGTTGAGGCCGAGGTTGAGGATCGTGTCCATCATGCCGGGCATGGAGACGCGCGCGCCGCTGCGTACGGAGACGAGCAGCGGATTATCGGCCGAGCCGAAACGCTTGCTCGTGCGTTTTTCGAGCTCGGCCAGCGCCGCATCCACCTGCTCCTCCAGGCCGTCGGGGAAGGCGCCGCCGGCCTCGTAGAAGCGCAGACACGCATCGGTCGTGATCGTGAAGCCGGAGGGTACGGGCAAGTTCGCGGCGCTCATCTCGGCGAGGCCCGCGCCCTTGCCGCCGAGCAGGTTGCGGATCGACGCGCCCGCCGGTAGCGTTCCTCCTTCATCGAAGAAGTAGACGTACTTCACAGTTTTTCGCCGAGATACGAGTGCAGCGCATCGCCCGCGACGCGGTCCTGCTGCATCGAGTCGCGGGCTCGAACGGTCACGCTTCCATCAGCGAGGGTCTCGTAGTCGACGGTGACGCAGAACGGAGTGCCGATCTCGTCCTGACGGCGATAGAGCTGACCGATGTTCCCCTCGTCGTACTGCGTTCGATGCGACGGTCGCAGCGCGGCCTCGATGTTGACTGCGCGCTCCACCAGCTCCGGTTTGTTGCGCGCCAGTGAGAAGACGGCGACTTGAACCGGCGCGAGCTGTGGGTGAAACCGCAGCACGGTGCGCTCCGTCTCCTTGCCGTTGGGGTCGACGCTGCGCTCGCGCTCGTACGCGTCGATCAGGAACGTGAGGACCGTGCGATCGACGCCGGCCGAACTCTCGATCAGCAGGGGTGTATAGTGCGTCTTCGTAGCCTCGTCGAAGAAGCGCAGGTCCTTGCCCGAGAGTTTCATGTGTGCGTCCAGGTCGTACGTACCGCGGTGCGCGATCGATTCGAGCTCGCCCCAGCCCCACGGAAAGAGGTACTCCACGTCGACTCCGGCCTTGGCGTAATGCGGGCGCTCCGCCGCGCCGAGCTCGTAGAAGCGGAGCCGCTCCGCTGCGATGCCGTAGCTTGCGTACCAGGCCCTGCGTCGTTCGACCCATTCCGCGAACGCGTCCATGTCCTTGCCGTCGTCGGGAACGAAATACTCGAGCTCGGCCTGCTCGAACTCGCGCAGCCGGAACGTGAAGTTCCCGGGCGTGATCTCATTCCGAAACGATTTGCCGATCTGCGCCACGCCGAAGGGCGGGCGTTTACGCGCGCTCTGGTAGATGTTTTTGAAATTGACGAAGATGCCTTGGGCCGTCTCGGGGCGCAGGTACGCGACCGAGGACGTATCCTCCATCGGTCCGACCCACGTGCGCATCATCAAATTGAAGTTGCGCGGCTCCGTAAAGGAGCCTTTGCTGCCACAGTCGGGACACTGCGATTTATCGGGGACCTGATCGTATCGAAAGCGATGCTTGCAGACCTTGCAGTCGATCATCACGTCGTGAAACGCGTCGACGTGCCCGGACGCCTTCCACACGAGCGGATGCATCACGATCGCGGAGTCGAAGGCGACGACGTCGCTGCGCAGCTCTACGGTATCCCGCCACCAGGCCCGCTTGACGTTGCCCTTCAGGACCGCGCCCAGCGGGCCATAGTCCCAAAATCCGTTGATGCCGCCGTAGATCTCGCTCGACTGAAAGATGAAGCCGCGCCGCTTCGCGAGCGCGGTGATCTCTTCCATCGTGACGCGCGCAGGCGTCTCCGCGGTTTCCATCGAGCCCTTAGATTTGTCCGCGCTGGGGGAAACCCCCGCCGTAGCGGCGCCCACGCCATTCCACGCCGCGTCCGACGTACGTGCAGAAGAGCGACGTCACAAAGATCGCGAGCGTAGCGGCGAGACCGAGATGCACGCCCAGACCGGCGCCTGCGCGGAAGCGCGCAAGGCGCATCCCGGCTTCTGCGATCGCGGCGATCGCCGCGGCGGCCAACGCCAGGGCGAGGCCGGCGAGCCAGGAGTGCCGTGCCAGGAGCCATATCGCCGCGAGCGGCGTGAGCGACACGCACGCCAGCAGCGCGACGCCGGCGGCGGCGCGAATCGGCTGCCCGCGCGCGCCGATCGCGAAGTTCTTGACGAAGCCGCGCCAGATCTCCGCGAACGAGCGATACATGCGCGTGCGTACGAGTCCGTTTGCGCCGACCAGCGCTATCCGGAACCGGCCGTCGCGCTTGAATCGCCGCGCGAGCTCCAAGTCTTCCGCGATCTCGTCGCGGACCGCGGCGTGGCCGCCGATCGCATCGTAGGCTCGCCGGGACACCAGCACGTACTGCCCGTTGAAGATCGCGATGTCGCGCTTACGCGGATCGTTGATGTCGTCGAGCGGCCCGATCCCGAGTAAGATGACGAACAGGATCGTCGGCAAGAGGATGATTTCAGCGCGGCCGACCGTTTCCTGATCGCAGAGCAGGCTCACGGCGTCGCATCCGTTGTCGAGCGCGTAGCGGAGAGCCGAAGATGCGCCCAGCGGTTCGTGCTCGGTGTCGGCGTCGGTGAAGAGCAGCCACTCACCGCGCGCCGCACGGGCGCCCTGCGCGAGCGCCCACGGCTTGCCGACCCAGCCGGCGGGAAGCGGCGCCCCGGCGACGACGCGCAGCCGCGAATCCTCCGCCGCGATGCCGTCGAGGACGCTGCACGTCGCATCTTCCGAGCAATCGTCTACGGCGACGAGCTCGAAATCCGGATAGTCCGCGGCGAGCAGCGAACGAACGCAGCGCTCGATGCGATCCGCCTCGTTGCGCGCGGGAACTATTATCGACAGGGCCGGCAGCATAGGATCGGGCTCGCGGGGTTCGATCTGCACCCGCGAACGCCGGATGACGTCGAGCGAGCGAATCGCGAACACGACGTTCGCGCCGAGCAGAATGACGACGAGAAGCGGTTCCATTCTTGTCATTAAAATATGGGCAGGTCGCGCGCCGATTGGTTGATCGGCAGCAACGAGTCTCGCTGACGTGCAATGAACGCCACGCCGTTTTCTTCGAGAATCGTGGAGATCCACGCAACCTCCTGAGATGGTAGGCTGCCGAATGCCAAAACCGGCTGAGCCTTGCCTGTTTCGGCGCGATAGCGAACGCCGTAATCGAAGAGCTGCCCCATGCCGTAACGCATCCGGTCTACTGCTGCCGTTTTCAGGTTCAGGCTCTTCGCTTCCACGAGCAGGCGGCGGTCGTCGAGCGTAGCGAGCAAATCCACGTTATTGTTGTACAGGCAGGAGCCGCCCTTGCGCTCTACCATCGCCTTGACGAGCTTCAGCGTGTCCTGATGGTCCGCGCGGGCCCGTTCCTGCAGGGACGCCGCTTCGAACACATCGATCGTGCGTCCCGTCGGCCGGTATCCGGTTCCTTCGGGGACCACGTCCAGGCGTCGAAAAGCGTCGCGAGGAACTTCGAGAGCGGCCGAGGGGATCACGAAGCCGCTGAGTACGTCATCAACCGAAGGAGCCTGCTGCCAAACCATTCCGGTCAGTCCCGCAGCTGTGAGGATGCGGTAATAGTCAAGCTCGGCAATCGGGCGTACCGACCGCCCCTGGAAAGAGTTGCGGTCGTGGAATATCGATTCGAACATCCGGCCTTCGCTATCACGATAGTCGACCGCCATGCTAAACGGAATCGGCCTGCGCACGTCGACGAAGCGATGGTTGAGGTCGTTCGCGTCGGGAAACCAATCGCCGAGCTCTCCGCAGCCGAAATACGTGCTGGCCTGGCCGGCTGGGGCGCCCCGCGCGGGTCGATAATAGACGAACTTTTCGCCGCCGTTGATCAGCGCAAAATATTGGCGAGGATAGTGATAGACCGAAAATTCCGTGTCTTTGTATTTGGGGTCGTCGGCCCACGAGCGTTGCATCAACACCAACGGCATAAGTGCTCTAACCTAAAGCCGCTGCATTGTGCGGACGATACGGTCGCGCAGGCGCAGCGGCAGCAGCGCGAGGACGTTTAGGCCGTGGGCCGATCCCAGCACGTAGCGCGCCTTCGGATGAGGCGCGCTGAGCGCGTGCAGGATCGCTTGCGCCACACGCTCGGCCGGCATGCCCGCTCCCTGTTGCGATTGGACGAAGCGCACGAGGTTCTCGAGCGCGGGACGGTAGTGCGGGCGCGCGGCGTTGCCCAGCGCGGCGACCACGCGCTCGCGCGATTCGGCGCCCTTGCGCCAGATCGGCGTGTCGACCGAGGGAGCCTCGATGAGCGAGACCGCGATGCCGGCCGGCGCGAGCTCGAGCCGCAGCCCGTCGGCGATGGCGCGAAGCGCGAATTTCGACGCGCTGTAAGCGGCGTTGTAGGGCATTGCCAGGCGGCCGGCGATCGACCCGACGAAGACGACGCGGCCGCCCGGTGACGGCAGGTGCGGCAGCGCGGCCTGCACGAGCGCCAGCGCGCCGACGACGTTGGTGTCGAACAGCTTGCGCAGCGCCGGGACCGGAATGTGCTCCAGCGCTCCGCCCTCTGCGATGCCGGCATTGCTGACCACGCCGATCAAATCCACGCCGCTCGAGGTAATCTCGCGGATCGCTTTCGCTATCGACGCCTCGTCGGTGACTTCGAGAAAAGCCGGCCGGAGGTTATCGTGTTCGGCGCGCAGCCGCGCGGCGTCGGCCTCGCTCCGCACGCCGGCGAAGGCGACGTACCCCGAGCGTGCGAGAAGAAGCGCGGTGGCCGCGCCGATTCCCGACGAGGCGCCGCTGACGACGACGCCCCGCAGAGGGTTCACAACGGAGCTCGTTCGGCCCGCTCGGCTCGCTCCGCGCGCGCGTCGCGATTGAGGCGCCGCTGAATTCGCGCGTTGCCGAAAACTCGGTCGACGAGCCCCGGGAAGAGCTTGGCGATCGCGATCGGAACGGCGTAATAACGCGGCACGATCACGCACCGCCGCGGGCGGAGCACCGCGCTAACCACGGCGCGAGCCACGATGTCGGGGCTCGGGAGCCCGTCGCCCATCGCCACGTTCATCCGGCTGCGAACGAATCCGGGCTCGATCAGCGTCACGCCGACGTTCGAGCTGCGCGCCTCGCGCCGCACCGTATCGGTCAGCCCGCGCAGGCCAAACTTGGACGCCGAGTAGATGCCCATCACGCCCGCCTCGCCCGCGATCGAGCCGACGTTCACGATTGCGCCGCGGCCGCGCGCCATCATCACCGGCAGCACCGCGTGGATCATGCGGGCGGAGCCGAGCAAATTCACCTCGACGACCCGCTGCAGTTCCTCGTCCGTGTCGTCGCACAGCGCCGGGCTCGAGCCGAGACCCGCGACGTTGGCCAGCACGTCGATCGTTCCGAACGTGTCCAGCGTGGTTTTGACGAGGCGGTCGATGTCGCTGCGAACCGTGACGTCCGTCGCGACGGCCAGCGCGCGGACGCCGAGCCGTTCGACCTCGCCGACCAGCCGTCCGAGAACGTTGATCTCGCCGGCCGGAGCGGCCAGCACGACATGCGCCCCCTCCGCGGCCAGCGCGCGAACCGTCGCGGACCCGATGTCGCCCGACGCGCCGGTGACGATCGCAACCCTCCCGGCGAGCTTCACTTCTTCTTCTCGCCGTCTTTGAGGAATGCAGCCACGGCGCGCTTTCCCGCGCGCGCCAGCCAAGCCTCGACAATCACGTCCTTGAGTTCTTTCGACGTGATTTTGCTCAGCCGGATCAGTACCGCGGGGTAGCCGTCGAAGTGCGGTGTGGTAAAGAAGACGCCGGGATTGCTCGCGAGCAAGACGTCCTTCATCTCGAGATCGGCGGTGCGCACGCCCAAGATCGGTCCAGTCGGCGCCTTGTCCCCCAGCGCCGCGAGGTCCGACTTCCTCAGGGGCCGCTCCCAGGTGAAGAACTTCTTGTTGACGATCCAGGCGGCGTTACCACTCGACGTCCCCTCTTCGCTCACGCCCGGCAGAGCAAGTGCAATTCGCCGAGCGTCGCGCCAAGTAGCCATCACGCGCGTTCCTTTGACATCCGGCAAGGGGCTCCGCTCATCGGCTGCCCAGCCATTGCGCGAAAGTCCACACTGCCGCCACTGCCGCGAGGTTGAATTCTTTGGCGTCCCACGCATCCTTACTGTGAGGAACCGCC
>DATDGN010000044.1:0-12635 GCA_036522095.1 Candidatus Cybelea sp.
CCCTAAGACGCTGGAACTGACGGCGCCGCCGCCGAACGTTGCTACGAACTGATCCGTTTAGCTTCTGGAGGCATCGCGATGGGAACCCTGGCTCGCTACGCTGTTAGTATCGGCGTTGCTGTTCCATTGCTTGCAGGCTGCGGCGGGTCGCAGCCCGTAAGCGGCGCACCCGGCGCTGTGCCTTCGAGCCGCGCGGTGTCAACAGATGCTGATCGCGGTGATTCGCGGATGCTATCGGAAGCGAAGAGCGAGAATCTCATGTACATATCGGATCCGGCAACAGGCGGCGTGCTCGTCTACAGCTATACACCGCCTCGGTACAGGTTCATAGGTTTCTTGTTGGGGCTCGCCCAGCCCGCGGGCATGTGCGTCGATAGCAGGCAAAACGTGTACGTTACCAACGGCTCATTCGCAGGTTCGCAGGCGGTTTTTGAGTATGCCCACGGTGGGACGACTCCGATCCGAATCCTCGGAGCAGGGGGCTATCCGGTCGACTGCGCTGTTGATCCTGCTACCGGCAATCTAGCAGTAATTGCCTTTGGCGCGCGTCAAGGCGACTTCGTAGCAATTTTTGAGAAGGCTCGAGGCAAACCGCGGATTTATCCCGACACCAACTTTGGCGTGCGTTCATGCACTTACGATCTTCATGGAAACTTCTTCATGGACGGGGCCGTTGTGAGCGGTAAACTACAGTTCGCAGAATTGCCAAGAGGCAGCAGTCGATTCCGAAATATCGCACTCGACCAAACGTTCGTGTCGGGTGCAGGAGTTCAGTGGCACGGCAATATGGCGGTCGGTGACGCCTATCAGGACGTCATCTACCAATTCCACATAACGGGAAGGTCGGGCACCGAGGTCGGATCGACGCCGGTGAACGGATCGAACACAGCTGGAGACTTCCTTATCGCGGGCCATAGCGTAATCGTGCCCAGCGGTCCGCAATTCGGTGGGGGATTTGTCAAAATCTACAATTATCCGGCGGGCGGGAACGCTCGAAGGACGCTAAGCAACTTCACGACCCCCGTCGCGATGGTTATTAGCTACGCCACAAACCGATAGCTTCGGGAGGCATCGCTCATGAGAACATTGGGTCGCAACGCGCTTACAATCGGCGCCGCAGCTGCATTGCTCGCAGCGTGCGGCGGACTACAACCGCCGATCGCTGGACAGGGCCCGATGCAAAGCCGTGCGATCGGCCCGGCCACATATCCTCGCAACCGCACGTTCAACTATTCCGGCAAAGAAGAGGACTTTAGAGTACCGGTTAACGTCACGCATATCGCAGTCGTGGTTCGCGGCGCCGCAGGAGGCGGCGGCGTCGGCCTCGGCGGTCGCGGTGGCCGCGTGTTCGCGATAATCCCGGTTAGGCCCAACGAAACGCTGGCGATCTTCGTCGGTGGGCAACCCTCCAGAGCCACCGGCGGATTTAACGGCGGCGCGAGTGCCGGCATGAACCGTCACGAAGTGCACGACGGATTCGGTGGTGGGGGCGCGTCCGATATTCGAGAGGGCGGCGATCGCTTGATCGATCGCATTGTCGTCGCCGGTGGTGGAGGTGGCAAAGGCGGTTATGGCTATGGCGCCCCTTACGGCGTCGGCGGAAAGGGAGGCGGCAGCACAGGCGGCACCGGCGTTTCCGGCGGAGCTAGCTCCGGCTTGGGCGGGGATGGAGGCACGGGCGGCACACAGGACACCGGCGGACTCGGTGGCCGGCCGGGCGCATCCTCTTCGGCAAGGCCGGGGGCTAACGGATCATTCGGCAGCGGTGGTCACGGCGGCTCTGGTTGTCAGCAATATCGTTCATGCGAGAATTTCGGTGGTAGTGGCGGCGGCGGTGGCGGTGGCTACTACGGCGGCGGTGGCGGCGGCGGCGGTACCGGCAATTTTTTCAATGCCTACCCCTGGGGCGGAGGGGGCGGTGGCGGAGGCTCGTCCTACATCGAGCCAAGCGCGACGCGCTTCGAGAGCTGGCAAGGCTGGAAGAATGCAACGACCAACGGCCTCGTGGTCATCAGCTGGTAATTGAAATGAAGGCTTCATTGAGTTGTCTTGCGCTAAGTGTGGCAGCGACTGTGCTCGCAGCGTGCGGCGCAGGGCAAACGCCGATCGGCGCGTCGCCGTCGATTTCCGCGCCGGATAAGCCGTCCAGCGGCGCGCTGCTCTACGTCGTGATGAGCGAAACCTACACTCACGTGCTGACCTACCCCGGATTCAGAGAGGTCAAGCACATCCCGTATTGGGGACTCTCAACGAGCGACCCCAACAACGGCGACGTGATGATTGGAGGGATAGAGTGGCCCATTAATCTCTACGCGTACGGCGGCAAGAAGCCCCTCCGTAGATTCGGGGCGGATGGGGGCGCAATCGTCTACGACAGCGCCTTTGATCCTACAAGTGGATTTATAGCGATAAGCGAAAATGAAGGCGGCCGCGGCGCCTCCGTTTCCGTATGCCGAACTCCGAAATCGAAGGGGACTAGGTATGTGGTCCCACACAGTAGCTACGTTGAATTCGTTGGTTACGACGGTAAGGGTAATTTGTTCGTCGACGGCATCGGTGCCAAAAGTAACTTTTTGCTGGCGGAGCTGCCCAAAGGCGGCAAGGCGTTTGTGAACCTCAGCGTCGTTGGAACGATCAGTAATGCCGGCGCAATACAGTGGGATGGCAAGTACCTCACGGTTGCAAGCGGACCCTCGATCTATCGTTTGCAAGTTTCAGGATTGACCGCGACGGTCGTAGGTCAAACGACGCTGCTCAGAGCCTGGGGCGGCGGCGTCTTTTGGATTGAAGGTGATACCGTCATCGGCCCTCATCTTTCACACCTTGACCATGATCCTATATACCTCGGCTTGTGGCACTACCCGGGCGGCGGAGAGGCTTACAAGATCATTACCAGCCTGAGCCGAGGTCCGCGAGATTACGTCAATAGCGCGACCGTATCGCTTGCGCCGTCGCGTTAAGGGATAACTTGTCCGCGCGAGCGGAAGAGCTTTGCGCGAGTTTCGTCTGCGAAAGGAGCTATTGCAGATGAGGACGTCCGATTTTAGGACGATCGGCCACATCGGGGCAGTTACGTTGCTGCTTTGCTGCAGCGCATGCTCGATTAGTTTGAGTCGTGCGCCTATGCAGTCTCTGCCGGCCGCGCGCGAGCTTTCAAACCGAGCAAAACACATTTATTTTGCTTGGGGAACAAAAGGCAACAGCCAAATACGCTCGTATCCCGCGACCGCGGACGGCGATGTGGCGCCCAAGACGGTGATCGCCGGATCAAACACGAAGCTCGACGTGCCTTTTCCGGCGTACGTGACCCCAACCGGCGCGATCTTCACTTGTAACCTGTTCGGTCGGATCCTGGGGTTTTCCGCGGGCGCGCACGGCGACGTACCGCCGATTCGTGACATCGGTGGTCCGTTGAGAGTGTGCAGAAGCGTGGCGATGCACGCGGGCATCGTAGCCACCGCTGATACCAACTATGCTCGCTCGGCGGTCCTCGTGTGGGGGCCGCGCGCAAGCGGCGAGGTCAAGCCGACGAGGACGATTTCAGGAAAAGCTACGAAGCTTCACGAGCCATACGATGTCGCTTTTGATTCCGGCGGGGCGATCTACGTCGCGAATTATAGCGGCGACTCAATAACGGTGTATGCGCGAGACGCTAACGGGAACGCCAATCCCTTGCGAAGGATTTTCGGCGGGCTCACCGGCTTGCGTTCGCCATCGGCGCTCGCCGTGGACAATAATGCGGGGTTACTCTATGTCGCTAATAGCGGCCGCAACGCAATAACCGCATACAGACTCTCGCAGTCCGGCAGTGTCAAGCCTGCCGCGCTCCTCGCGGGATCCGATACCCTCTTGAGCTCGCTCGACGCCGTGGCAGTCGACGGTGCCGGCTACGTCTATGCGGGCAACAGGATCGGCGGCAAGGGCTATATCACGGTGTATGCTCCGGGGAGCCAGGGCAACGTCAAACCCGTTCAAGTGATAAAGGGTGATAAGGTTGACCTCCGAGGCCACATCGCGGTGAAATGACGACCGCCGATGCATTCGGCGTCGCTACATGTCCGTGTCGGGCGGCCCGGAATACTTAGCGTGGATGAAGTGCTCTTTCGAGTACTGCGACGGAATCTTGACGAACGTGATCGGTGGTTGCGAGTAGTTAAAACTGTCGATGATGCTGGCGGCGCGCGAATCGCTCGTGCCTAGCTGACCGAGATTCCAGTTGTCCTCGATGTACCGCAAGATGCTCCCGAACTCGTAGTTCGTCGTGGAAATGTATCCCGCCTTAGCGTAGGCCGAAACGATTATCGCCGGCACGCGGAAACCCAGGCCGCCGTAGTCCAGTTGCTGGGGCGGCATATTGTCGTAGAGTCCGCCCCAGTCGTCCCAGACGACGACGATGGCCGTATGCTGCCAGTAGTTGCTCTGGCCGATCGCGTTGACGATGCTCGCGACCCACGAAGGCCCGGTGTCCGAGGACGTGCCGGGATGGTCCGACTCGTTCTGGTCTGGGATGACCCACGACACCTGCGGCAGCGTTCCGTTCGAAATATCGCTGAAGATCGCCGTCTGCGGAGTGATGACGTTATTCGTCCATTCCGGCCCGTTGCGCACGGGCCAAATAACGTCGAAGGCGCTCATCAGTTGGCCGTAGGACGCCGTCTTCACCGGCAGATAGTATTTCCACGTAACGCCCTTGGCGTCCATCAGATCGCGCAGCGTCGGATACTTCACTTTGAATCTCTTCGAGCACGGAAACGGCCCTGGCCGCTGTAGGTAGGCGTTCTGCCTGGTCACGAGATGCGTGTACGTGGACGGACGAGCGTCGCAGCCCCACCAGCAGATGCCGCAGGTCGGAAGATCCACCAGCGCCTTGCCGTTCTCCACCTCGGTGCCGCCGCGAATCAGGTCCTGGTGGGCGGTGAAGCTGTCGCTGCCCTGGGTCGTGTACATGTGCTCGGCCAAGGCATATTGTTCGGCCATGTCCCAGTACGGCACGATCGTCGACGGGTCGGTGTATTGATATGGAAACGTGCACTCGGGAATTTTGCTGGCGAAGGGCACCATGTCGAAGCCGTCCATGTTGCCGTTATCACGCGCCGCCTGATATGCGGAGTACTTGTGAGTGAGGTCTCTCGGGATGTTGAGCGGCACCTTTTGGAGGGGGATCGTTCCCGCTTGGATCGGCGGGCTGCAGTTGGGATTCGCCTCGACCTTGCCGTACGTCGCCCCATCGCCGCCCGGATACGTGGCGAAGAAGTCGTTGAAGGTGCGGTTTTCCTGAACGACGATCACGACGTGCTGGATCGGCGAGCTCGGCGAGCTCGCGTGGCGGGCCGTATGGCGGCTGGCCCCCTGCTGTGTAGCGGGGACTGAGCTCGAGCCGCCGCCGCACGCGGCGAACGCCGCCCCGGCGAGCATCAAAAACGCGATGGTCCGAGAACGCATAGCCGCCTCTTTCGATTTCGGGAGGCGGCCGGACTTCTCGTTACTGCGTTCCGATCCTTTGATTAGCATTGGTCAACAAATAGATCTTGTCGGCGTGACGGACCCCGAGCGCCCGCTGATCGTAGATAATGCCGACGTATTGGCCGGCCTTGATCGCGCTCATTTGGTACGTCGTCTTGCCGTTGGCCGAGAAGACCTGGTCGAACTTCGGCACGATCGTGAAGCTCAATACCTGCTTCGTCTTCGGATCCTGCACCTTAATATTGGTGGACGAAACGTGAACCGTAATGCCGTAGAACGTCGAGTTCTGGGCCGCCGCGACGCCCTGCGGGGCCGCGAGGACCGGGGCGAGTGCCGCCGCCAGCGCGGCGGCGCGGAGAATGGACGTATGCATCATGCTATGCCGTGTACCCCGCGGGCGGGCGGTCTATGCCTTGCCGCCGCCGAAGGGCGGCGGCGTGGAAGCGACGCTCTATGCCGACGGCGGATCGCGCGGTAACCCGGGTCCCGCGGCGAGCGCCGCCGTCCTGATCGCGCCCGGCGGCGAGCTGCTCGAGGAGGTCGGCGCCTACCTGGGCGTCGCGACCAACAACGTCGCGGAATGGACCGCGCTCTTGCTCGGTTTAGAGGCCGCGAGCAAGCGCGGGATCCGTCGGCTGCGCGTGCGGCTGGATTCCGAGCTCGTGGTGAAACAGCTGCGCGGCGAGTACCGCGTCAAGCACGCGGCGCTACAGCCGCTGCATCGGCAGGCCATGCGGCTCCTACGCGCGTTCGAGAGCGTGGACGTCGGACACGTGCGGCGCGAGCAGAACGTCATGGCCGACCGCCTGGTCAACCGAGTGCTCGACCAGGAAGCGAACGCACCGGTAAAGTAGGGCCGCGGTCATGCGCCGGTTCCCCATCGGATTGTTCATCATCGCCGTATCGGCGGTGATGCTCGTGCTGGGCTGGCGCATCTACGGCCCGGGCGAGATGGGCCGCTTCGCGCCTGCGATTCACGCGCAGCACGCGCCGAGCGAGCTGTATGCATGGATGACGATCAAGTACCCCAAGCCTCCGATCTATCAGGAGGCGTACCGCATGTCCGACGTCGAGGGCGTGTCGCGCTTCGAGTACGAGATCCGCGGCTACAACGGTCACCTGATCACGGTCAAGGCGCCGGCGGCGCGGGTGTACGACGTGAGCTTCTTTTTCGGGCTGCTGGGGCAGGACGGGATCTGGCAGCTGGTCGACAAGCCCCCGCTCCGCGAACCCGACGCGAACTACACCGTCTACGTGAAGCAGCTCGCGGACTATAAGCAGGGCGAGCGCACCGTGACCTTCACGAATCCGCAGTACTGGGCGACCAAGGCCGGCCGGCAATTCAACATCGACCTCTCGAAGGGCGTTCCCAAGGATCTGTTGCGCCTGGAGAGCTCGCAGGTCGCCGACGCCCGCTACGCGCAGATCGTCAAAGACTTCCGCGACTTCGGACCGGACGAGTTTCGCCGCAACGTGGCGGCGGCGCAGGCCCGGATCCGCGGGCTGCACGGCTAGAGCGTGCGGAGATTCGCCGTCCGAGCTTCGGTGTGCGTCGCGCTGGTCGTGGCGCTGCTCTTCGTCGGTTACGAGGCGGCCGAAAGCCCGGGCAGCCAGCTGTTCGGCAAGACCCTGGTGAGCGGGCCGAAGGACGAGCGCGTCGTCGCGCTCACATTCGACGACGGCCCGAATCCGCCGTACACCGCCGAGATCCTCGACGTGCTGCGCACCGAGCACGTGCACGCGACGTTCTTCGTCGTGGGGCGCGCCGTGCAGGCCTATCCGGTGCTCGTGCGCCGCGAAGCCGAAGCGGGGAACGCCGTCGGCAATCACACGTGGAGTCACGGTCACCTCGTGCTCTACGACGAGACCGGCCTGCGTCGCACCCTACAGCGCACCGATGCGGCGATCTTCGCCGCGACCGGGCATCACACGCGGATCATGCGGCCGCCCTTCGGTTCGCGCGACTGGCTGGTCCTCGACGAAGTGCGCAAGCTGGGCTACACGCCCGTGATGTGGTCGGTTCCGCTCGCAAACGACTGGGAGGATCCGCCGCCGCGCGTGATCGCGGCGCGCGTGCTGCGCTACGCGGGAGACGGCGCGATCATCACGCTGCACGACGGCAACCGCGGCATCGTCTGCGCGCGCATGCGCACGCCGCGCCTGTGCGATCGAAGCGCGGACGTCGAAGCTACGCGTCTCATCGTCGACACTCTCAAACGCCGCGGCTATCGCTTCGTCACGATACCGGAGCTGTTGCGGATGGATTCAGTCCATCGCGGCGGGCAGGTTGCGCAGTTGATATCGCGCAAGTAGCGGCCGTGAAGCTACTCTTCGACGGCGCGCGCCCGTTTCTCGCGGGTGTAGCCGGGGGCGTCTTGTTCGTTGCCGGGTGCTCGAGCGGCCGGTCCTTACCGGGCACCGGACCGAGCTACGGCGTGAGCGGCATGGCGCTCGAGGGCTTCGTCCCCGACGTGTGCACGAATCCAAAAATATTCAAAGTGTGCGTGAAGCCGGGCGGCAGCGGGAAGCTCGGCCTCAAGCTCACGTGCCGCAACCACAATGGGGGGAGGGTTCCGTGCGGCAAAGTCCACTGGTCGACCAAGATGAGCCATGCCGGCTTGACGGGCGCGTTCCAGCCCAACCCGGGAAATCCAACTGTCGAGACGGTGACGGCAACGAAATCAACGCCGAAGGGGCACTATTCCCAGGCCATTACCGTAACGTGCACGGGGGTTCCGAGTTGCGTGGTATACCAAAAGGGAGCCGTCTGGGTCATCTAGCCCGTGCGTCGCGCTCGCCTATGCGTAGAGCCGCCCGCGCAGGCGAATGAATCCGTTTGGATGGCGGTTGCCGGGATCGTGATGGGTCCAATGGACGACCGGCAGTCGCCCCGGATCGTGAACCATCTCGCCGCAGATCTCGATCGTATCGCCGGCGCGCACGGGGCAGCGCGGCGCGATGCTCACGTTGTCGACCACCTCGAGTCTGCCGGCGCTGCTCTGCACGTCGAAGGCCTCGTGCGTGCAATGCGTGCGCGAACCGTAGAAGAAGCGCGGCCGCGACGCGACCGTCGCGGTGAAGTCGACCCAGGCCGGCGCACTTCCGGCGTAAGCTGCAGCCAAATTCATTCGTGCTCCGATCACGCGGGGTGGGTAGAACGGCAAGTGATGGAGCGGTGCTCGTGAGAACGATCCGGACGGCGCGCCTGCGCCTAGAGCCGGTCACCGCGGCGAACGCCGGAACGCTGTGGGACGTGCTCCAGGAGCCGGACCTGCGCGACTATCAGGATCTCCCCGACGTCAACCGCGCGCAGTTCCTACGCACCGTGGGAAGCCGCCCAACGCGCTTCGGGCCGGGCGCGACCGGGCGCTTCGAATGGCTCGTGCACTCGGGCGACGGGACCGACACGTTGGGATGGATTTCGCTGCGCATCTCGGAGTCGAGCCGCTCGACGGCGGAGATCGGCTACAGCGTCGTGCGCGCGCACCGCGGCCGCGGCTTCGCGACCGAGGCCGTCGCGGCGCTCGTAGACGAGGGCTTCCGCCGCACGCGCGTGCAGCGCATCCGGGCCTACTGCCTTCCGGAAAACCTACCGTCGCGCGCGGTGCTGCGCCGCAACGGCTTCGAAGACGAAGGCATGCTTCCGCGCGGCGCGACCGTCGCGGGAAAACCCGTCGACGTGGTCCTGCACTCGCTCGACCGCTCCCGGTGGCACGCCACCGCTATCGCGAATCGGGAGGCCACTCGATCGTAACGCCGGCGTCGTGGTAACCCGCGTAACGCCGCGGTAACGCCCCGCGCAGATATGCCAGCAACGGCTCGCGTACGACGCTGACGACGATCCGCTCGGCTAACTGATCGATCGGCACCCACTCCACCGCGACGACGTGATCGCTCCCCTCACGGGCTCCGTCGAAGGGCGGCGTAGGGACCACGCAAAACGTCGCATTCATAAACTGCGTGACGCCATCGTAGCTCTCGCTAACATACGCGAGCTCCCCAACCTCGACGCGCAGGCCCGTCTCTTCGAAGACCTCGCGCACGACGGTCTCCTCGAGCAGCTCGCGGGGCTGCTGCCGTCCGCCGGGGAGATTCCACAGCGGCTGCGGATGGTTGGGATAGCGCGACGCCACGAGCAGCACACGCCCGTCACGAACCGCGAGCCCCGTAGCGAGATGAATCACGCGGGCGCCTTCTCCCTTATCGCGAGCTAACACTTCTTAACCAAGGCCTCGCACCGCAAACTCCGAAGCCCCTTCTCACGAAAGAGAGGGAGTCCGCACATGAGTCAACTGGCAACGCACTTTCGAAAGCTGCAAGGCGCGACGGTCGCGCTGCTCGCCGGTTGTGCCGGTGTGAGCATCGGCGCGCCGAGCGTGGCGAGCGTTCCGGCTAACGTCGCTGCAGCACATACAACCGTCGGTCCACATGCGAGCAACGTCGTCGTCATCATTATGGAAAATCGCGACTACGATCTCGTCATCGGCAGCTCGCAGGCTCCGTACATCAACAAGACCCTGGTGCCGGAAGCGGCGCTCATGACGAACAGCCACGCCATCGGCCATCCCAGTCAACCGAACTACCTCGGGCTCTTCTCCGGTTCGACACAAGGAGTCACCGACGATTCCTGTCCGCACACGTTCTCGACGGAGAACGTCGGCGCGGAGTTGCTGAACGCCGGGAAGGGGTTCGACGGCTATTCGGAGTCGATGCCCCACGACGGCTACACCGGCTGCTATTCGGGATTGTACGCCCGCAAGCACAATCCGTGGGTGAACTTCACCAACGTGCCGGCGACGTCGAACCTCGTGTATCACCGCTTTCCCGTATCGCCGCCGACCCTGGCGATCGTCGTGCCGAATCTCTGCCATGACATGCACGACTGCAGCACGAAAACCGGCGACACGTGGCTCGCAAAGAACGTGCCGCCGATCCTCAAGTACAACAACGCTCACGACGGGCTGTTGATAATCACCTGGGACGAAGCCTCTCCCGACAACAACGGAAAGAACCAGATCGCGACGCTGCTGATCGGGCCGACCGTCAAACCGGGGTCGTACGCTCAGAAAATCGACCACTACTCGGTTCTGCGCACGATCGAGACGATCACGGGCGTAGCCTGCACGGCAAAGGCCTGCACGGCTTCGGACCTCAAGGGCATGTGGCACTAGCCCCTGCCTAGAAAGAGGCCCGGCGATGAGTGACGGGCCTCCCACGCCGACGCTATCGGAGGAGCAGCGCCTGGCGCAGGAGCGCGAGGTGGCTGCGCTCGCTCGAGCGACTCAAACCATCGCTAAGGGCATTTTGATCGCTCTTGTGGTGGGAATGCTGCTACTGGCGCTAAGCCAGGGGTGGGGATATTGGCAGCTCCCGGCGTTCATCGCCAGCGGTCTTTTTCTCGCGGGCCTGCTCGTGGGATTTCTCTTCGGGATTCCGAAGGTGGCCTCCGCCGCGGCTTCCGGCTCCGGCAATGCGCAGCAACATCCGATACTCGCGGTCAACACGAACCTCGAACAGATCTCCGACTGGCTCACGAAAATCATCGTCGGCCTCGGCCTGGTTGAACTTTATAACATCCCTCCGGAGATATCGAAGTTCGTGGCGGCGACCAGCTCCGCCTATCATTCCTCGGGTGCCGCCGCGGCGCTCGCGGTCACGATATATTTTCCGATCTTGGGATTCACGAGCGGTTTCATCATAACTCGGCTGTATCTTTCGGGCCTGTTCGCTCGCGCGGACATTCAACTGGGTCACGCGAGTGATGCATGGCAAAAGGGAATCGCGTCGGCGCAGGACGCGCTAGACAAAGGCAAACCGGCGGACCTGTCGGAGGAACAGGCGCGTGCCGTCCAGGCATTCGAAAAGCACCTGGAAAGTAAACCCAAGAGCACGTATACCGCCAAGGATTGGCTCGATCGCGGCCTGGCCGCGTACGCGAGTCAGGACCTAAAACTGGCAGCCGACTGTTTTGCGGCAGTCGTTCGCGATCCGGAAGCGACGCAAAAGCAGGTGGCTCAGGCCTTGCTGAACGAGAGCGGCGTGTTGCATCAGCTAGGCAAGCCGGTAGAGGCACTGGCGGCGTCGGATGAAATGCTCGGTAGATTCGGAGCCTCCAGCGATCCCGAAGTGCTTCAGTGGGTAGCGCTAGCGGTTTACAACAAGGGCCTAGCGCTCATGATCCTCGGGCGCGTTGAAGAAGCACTCTCCACGATCAACGATGACCTGATCAAGCGTCTCGAGGGGGATTCGAACCCGCAGGTGCGCGAGTACGCTCCCGCCGCGCTGTACTTCAAAGGCACGGCGTTATTGTCTCTGGGACGTTTTGACGAGGCTCTGACCATCCTCGCCGACGGTCTGATCAAGCGCCTAGAATCTGCCACGAACCCGCAGGTGCGCGGGCTCGCTTCGGCTGCGGAGTACAACAGGGGCCTGGCGCTGCTCGACCTTGGGCGCTTCGACGACGCGCTCGCGATGTTCGACGATAATCTGGTCAAGCGTCTGGAGGCATCCAACCTCCCGCAAGTGAGTGCGCTCGTTCCGGCCGCGCAGTACAACAGAGGCGTCGCACTGCTCAATCTTGCACGCTTTGACGAGGCGCTCGTTGCTTTCGATGACGATGTGATCAAGCGCCTCGAAGCGTCCACGCTCCCGCAGGTGCGCGAGCTGGTTCCCGCCGCGATCTACAGTCGGGGCGTCGCGCTACTCTATCTGGGTCGTTTTGAGGAGGCTCTTGCCGCCCTCGATGAGGGTCTGATCGAGAACCTCGAAGGGGCCACTCGCCGAGAAGTCCGGGAACTCGCTCCGGCCGCCCGCTTCAACCGAGGCGTGGCGCTGCTCAATCTCGGGCGCTTTGACGACGCACTCGCGCTCTTCAACGACGCTCTGGTGGAGCGCCTCGGAGCGGCTGCAGGCCCGCAAGTGCGCGACCTCGCGCCGGCCGCGGAGTTCAATAGAGGTCTGGCGCTCTTCAGGCTTGGGCGTTTTAGTGATGCACTAGCCGTTTTCAACGACGATCTTATCAAGCGCCTCGAAGCCGCCACACTCCCGCAAATCCAATCGCTCGCCGCGGCGGCTGCCCAAATGCAAAGCGACCTACGCAGCCGCACGCCGGGGTGATATCAGATCGAGGTTGTCGAGCGCTCTCTTTGTCAAGTGCGCAACGTCCCCTCGAT
>DATDGN010000045.1:0-7035 GCA_036522095.1 Candidatus Cybelea sp.
GTTTGAGATCGCCGGAAAGGTGGACGCGCTACGAGGCTACGCGATCCATCACGCGCACGCGGCACGGTTCCCGCTGCGCGGCCTGGCCAATTACTTCGCGGAAACGCCGCAGGTGCGCATCCTGCAGGCGACGGCGCAGAACTTCGATGCCCGAATGTACGCGCTCGGCGTTACGCCGGACGCATCGCCGTCCTATCACGTCAGCCTCAGCGTCGACGTGCGCGACGGACGCCTCGCGCTGGCGGTGCTGTCCGCGCCGCTCGAGCGATTTCGCGCGCACGTGGAGCTCGTCGACAACGCCTTCTACGTGGACCGGGCGGACGCGCTGCTGGCCGGCATCCCGCTGCGCATCGTCGGCGGCGCGTACGACTTCACCGGCGCGCTGACCGGAGCCGCGCAGCTGCGCCTCGGCATCGACGGCGCCGGCAACCTTTCGGCGCTGCGCCGGGCCTTTGCGTTCGCGAAAGATCAAGACATCTCGGGGAACGCGCATTTGGGCGTGCTCGTGCACGGCCGGATCGACGATCCGGTGATCGTGGCGCGCGTGACCGCCCAGCACGCGTTGTATCGCACGATGCCGTTCGACGCGCTCGACGCGGGCGTCGTGTATCACTCGAACGCCATCGCGCTCGCACCGCTGCGCGCCAACTACGGCGGCATCGAGCTCGGCGTTCGCGGCACGATGCAGCTCGGCGATCACGTCCTGTCGCGGTTCGCCGTCCACGTGGCCGGCTCGGCCAGCCGCCTGCCGTATCTCGACGAGATGCTCGGCGACGAGCCGATCGCCATCGACGCCTCGGCCGTCGGTCGGGACCTGCTCTTCCAAGTCGCCGGAAGCGCCGCGTCGGCGCGCGGCGTGCAGCGCGTCGCGGCGCTGTTCACGATGAACCCGAACGGCACGGCAACGGTGCAACCGTTCTGGCTGCACACGGAGCGCGGCGACTTCGATGGCGCGTACGCGCTCGATCGCCCGCACGACACGAGCGCCTTCTGGTTGGCGTCGAACGGGCTGCGCATGCGCGTGCCGCGCTACGTCGCGTTCCCCGGCCTGTCGCTGCCCGTCATGCCGCCGATCGACGGACGCTCGGTCGGGATGACGCTCGCGGGCGGCGGCTCGGGAAGCAACATCACGCTGGCCGGCAGGGTCGCCGGAAGCGATACGACGATCTCGGGCGTTCGCTTCGATCGCCTGGCCGCGGCATTCGGCGGCACGATGCAGAGCACGGCGATCAACTCGCTGAGCGCGTCGGGTCCGTGGGGCGATTTCTCCGGCGACGGCCTGTTCTCTACGCAGCGCTTCGTGGCGTACGGCGCGTATCGCGGCACGTTCGAGGGGCTGCAGCCCTTTTTGGGCAGCGCGATGCCGGCGCACGGCCGGCTGCACGGCACGGTCGCCGTCGCGATCGAGCCGCAACGCATCGTCGTGCAGGGCACGAACTTGTCCATGCAGCACGCGACGCTGCGCGGCATACCTCTCTCGCGCGCCAACCTCACGCTCGCGGTCGAGGGCAATCGCCTGCGGATCTTTTCTGCCGACGCCGGGGCCGCGGGCGGCGACGTCGTTGCGGCCGGTGAGTTCTCGCTCGCGGCCGCGCAAAGAGCCGGTGCGCTGTCGCTCGTCGCGAATAGGTTGAGCGCGGCGCAGCTGCACGGGATCGGATTGCCGTTGGGCGCGGGAACGCTCTCGGCCACCGGCAACCTCGCGGCCGGCGCGTCGCTGCCGCGCTTCGACGGCGGCGTGACGATCAGCGGCGGGCGCGTGGCGAACTTCTCGATCGCCGGCAACGGCAGCGTGCATCTGTCGGGCGACGCGGTGTCGCTGCGGCACGTCGTCGGCGCGTTCGGCGGCTCGAGCGCCCGAATCGACGGCAGCATCGGGTCGCTAACGTCGGGATTGCCCGCTTACGATCTCGATGCGAACGTGCCGGCGGCGCGGGTGGCGCCGGCGCTCCACGACTTCGGCCTTCCAAACTACATGACCGACGGAACGTTCAACGCGCAGCTGCATATCGCGGGCGCGAGCCTGCGGCCGCACATCACCGGGCACGTTGGCGTCCCGGCCGGCGAGGTCAACGGCCTGCCGTTCATCGACGGCAGCGTGCTGCTCGCGGCCGACCCCAGCGGCGTGAGCGTGCGCAGCGGCTCCGTCCTAGTCGGCACGACCGCGGCCGGCTTCGCGGCGGTCGCCCGTCCCAGCCAGAGCGCGATCGATCTGCGCGCGCCGCACGCGACGCTCTCCGACTTCAACAATTTCTTCGACACCGGCGACACGCTGGCGGGCCGCGGAAGCGTTGAGTTGGCGGCCGCCTCGCGCGGCGGGCGCATTACTTCCAGCGGCGACGTCGACGTGCGCGGTTTTCGTTACCGCAATCTCCCGATCGGCGACACGAAAGCCGTTTGGTCGAGCGCGCGCAACGCGGTCAGCGGCGCGCTGGCGGTCGGCGGTCGCGAGGGCATGCTGCACGCGCGCGGCTCCATCGCGCTGAGCCCACAGGCGGACTGGCAATCGACGCTGCTGCGCTCGCGCTATGACGTGCGCGGCGACGTCGGCGATCTCGACCTGGCCTTCTGGATGCCGGCGCTCGGGATGCAGAGCGTGCCCCTCACCGGACGAGCCTCCGGCGACGCAACCATCCGCGGACGCTTTCCGTTGCTCGACGTCCGCGCGAACGCGCAGGTTCAAAATGGAACGCTCGGGCCGCTCACGCTGGACAGCGCGAAGGTCGCGCTCCACGCCGCGGGGCGCCGCATCGTCGTGGATAGCGCGCAGCTGACGACGCCCGAGATCACCGCTTCCGCCGCCGGCAGCTTCGGCGTAGGCCGCAGCGATCCGCTCGACCTTCGAGTGCACGCTTCAACGGATCGTTTCGCCAAGCTGGTGTACGACGTGTCGCGCATTCGCCTCCCGATCAGTGGTTCGTTCGAGTCGACGCTGAACATCGCGGGCACGTTTGGGACGCCGACGTTCCTCGCGGGCTTCGACGCGACCGGCGTGCGCGCGTACGGAATTCCGATAGCGTCGCTCTTCGGTGAATTTCGTCTTCAGCGACGGGCCCTCGAGCTCTCGAACGCGGGCGCAACGCTGGGCAGCGGCGAGGTGACGCTGGCCGGTTCGCTGCCGCTCTCGCTCGCGCCGTTGCGCCTGCCTCCCGATAAACCGATGAGTTTCGATCTCGACGTCGTCGGTCTCGACCCGGCGCTCTTCGATGCGACGCTCGGCAACGACACGAAGATGGGCGGCCTGATCGACGGCCACATCGGCCTTTCGGGAACGGTCCAAAAGCCGTCCATCGTCGGCCGGCTCTCGCTGGCGCGCGGCTCGTACTCGAGCGCGCTGGAACGCGTCCCGATCACGCAGCTCGCCGCGGCGATCGCGTTCGATCAGGTCTCCGCGTCCGTCGGCCGCGTGAGCGGACGGCTCGGCACCGGGACGGCGCAGCTCTCCGGGCGCGTCGCCTTCCCGAACGGCTTCACCGGCGGCACGTCGACGCTGCACTTCGCCGGCGTCGCGCGTGGCGCGCAGCTCGACCTCCCAGCCTACGGCAACGGCACGCTCGACGCGAAGCTCGCGCTCGACAAGAAGGCCGGCACGGCGGCGCTGCTCTCCGGCGACGTCACGCTCAGCAACGCGACGCTGCCGTTCGCGACCTTCATCAAAGCCGCGCAAGGCGCGGCCTCACCGAGCCTCGCGCCGTTGCCGCTCGCATTCGACCTCAAAGCCACGGCCGGCAAGAACGTGCGCGTGCGCGGCAGCGGCTACGGCGCCGGCCTCGACATCGGGGCGAGCGGCTCGGTGCGGCTCGGGGGCACTCTGGCGTCGCCCACGCTCGAGGGAACCGTCGCCTCGACCGGCGGGACCCTGACGTACTTCGACCGCGCGTTCCGCGTGCAGGAGGGCAACGTGCAATTCACCCCCGCCGACGGCGTCCTGCCGGCGCTGCACGCGGTCGGCAGCAGCACGGTCGTCAACCCCGACCCCGACCGCGCGCGCAATCCCTACGGCAGCGCCGACGTAAGGATCAGCGTCGACGGCCCGATCCAGGGGCTGAAGATCGGGCTGACCTCGAATCCGCCCGGCTACAGCCAGGACGAGATCCTCGGGTTGATCGCGCCGTTCGGCGGCTTCGTCAACGGGATCGCGTTCAGCCGGCAGTCGATGCTGGCTCCCCGCCAGCCGAGCGGCATCACGCCGCTCGGGGCGCTCTCGCCGATCCCGAACGTCGATCTGGCCCAACGCAGCACGATCACCGTGGGGCAAGAGGCCTTCAATATACTGAACGCACAGTTCGCGGCGAGCCTGCTGGGGCCGGTGGAAACTACGATCGGCCAGGGACTCGGATTGACGAGCGTCAACCTCACGCTCGGCTACTACGGCAACGTCGGATTCACTGCCACACGCCTACTCGGCAAGGCGGTCAGCGCGGTCTACGCCGTGACTTTCGGCGTACCTCAGGTTCAATCGTTCGGTCTCATGGTCCAACCCAACCCGGTCACAAGCGCCACGCTGAACTTCTTCTATCAGAGTGGACCCACGAAGCTCTTGCAGCTGCCGAGCTCGCCGGTGGGGTATAATGCGGGCTACACGGTGGCCCAGCCATTGATTGGGAACAGCGGCTTCAGCCTCACCGTTCAACACTATTTCTGGTAAATGGGTATCGGATTAAGCGCACGTTCAGGCTTGCGCCCCGAGCAAGGACCCCGGCGCAGGGGGGCGGAACAGGGCGTGCCGGGTCGCACGCGATACGCTTGCGCGCGCCGGCCCGTGGCTTCTTGCCCTAGCGAACCCACTTGGAAGATCGAGGACGGCTTTTTCGAATGACCTTTGACCCCGGGCGGCGTTTGGGCGCGTTGAAATGGTGGATCGGCGTCGTGCTCCCGCTGATCGCGGCGACCGGACTGAGCATCGCTCCGGCATCCTCCGCGACGGCGCCGAAGATCGTCTCGGTCGACGTCACCGGCAACCTCCACGTCCCCACCGCGACGATCCTGTCGGTCATCGCTGCCCGCCCCGGACAACCGTACAATCCGAAGGTCGTGCAGGAGGACCTGGCGCGCATCAACGCGCTCGGCTACTTCGCCGACATCGCGCCCCCGCTGGTGCGGGCGCGCCCGCGCGGCATCGCGATCACCTATCGCGTCGTCGAAAACCCCGTTCTGACGAAGATCCTGTTCGCCGGCAACGCGAAGGTCCCGAGCGACACGCTGCTGGCGCTGATGGATCTCTCGGTCGGCCAGGTGTTCAACACGAACACGTTCCGCCAAGACGTCCTCAAGATCAACAACTACTACGAGCGCATCGGATACGGCGGTCAGGTTCCGACCCACGTGAAGGACGTCAACATCAACCCGCAGAGCGGCGCCTTGACGCTGACGATCCAGGAGGGGCTCGTCGTCACGCGCATCCTCATCGGCGGCGATCCGCTGCTCCCGCCGCCGGCGATCCTTCCGCAGCTCACGCTCAAGCCCGGCAGCGTCTATTCCGACGCCGTGCGCGACGCCGACTACAAGGCGCTGCAGAAGTTCTACGAGGACAAGCTCCATCTCGAGGTCGGAAACTTCGAGGGCGGCATCGTGCCGTCGTCGATCAACCTGCAGGCGGGCACCGCGGAGGTGCGCTACAACATCTACGTCGCGCGCATCGCCGTCGTGGAAGTCACGGGCAACACGCGGACCAAGGACAACGTGGTCCGCCGCGAGCTGCGCGAGCGGCCCGGCATGGTGCTCAACACGGACGCGATCAAGCGCGACTACCAGCGCCTCAACGCGCTGAATTTCTTCTCCAAGGTCGAGCCCGACGTCAAGCCGGGGCCCGATCCCAAAAAGCCGCAGGACGTTACGCTCGTGTGGCACGTCACCGAGCAGCGCACCGCGCAGGCGTCGCTGGGCTTCGGCTATTCGGGCGGCCTCACCGGCCTCGGGCTGTACGGGACGCTCGGCTTCTCGGACAACAACCTGCACGGGACGGGCAACTCGGGCGGCATCCAGTTCGAGGCGGGCGCCCGCACGAGCGTGGCTCAGATCTCGGCCTCGGTGCCGTATCTGAGCAACACGCCGAAGGGCCAGAGGTACACGGCCGGAGCGTCGATCTTCGCGAACCGCACGACGTACTATTATCCGATCTACAGCATCCTGGGCACCGGCCAGTCGGTCGCACAAAAGGGGACGGTTCCGATTCCCGTCACGCTGTACCCGAGCTCCAACTCGCAGCAAGTTTCCAACGTCGTCGCCACCAACTATTCGAGCGCGATCGGCGCCTCGGGCAACGTCGGGCGCCGCTTCAGCGATTACACGATCCTGTCGGTGTCCCTCAGCGGGCAGAAGATCCGCTACAACACGACGGTCCCGTCGCCGTACTACTTCCAAGGCAATCAGCCGAACATCTTCGTGGGTCCGACGCCGGGGCCGATCAGCTCCAACCCGCAGAACTACGGCGGCTCGTTCGGCATTGCCGCGTCGTCCATCGCCAACGTCAACACCGGCAGCCCGTACAACCTGGTAACCGCCGGCCTCAACTTACAGACGATCACGCTGGACGACCCGTTCAATCCGCGCAACGGCATCAAGGGGCTGCTGAGCGCGTCGATCTCCGAACCGGCCATCGGCTCGAACTTCTCGTTCACGCAGAGCACGCTGGACCTCGCGAAGTTCTTCCCGGTGCTCAGGGACGCGACGCTCGGCGTGCACGGCGCGGCGTACAATTCGACCGGCGTCATCCCGCCGAGCTCGCTCTTCACGTTCTCCGATCAGCAGATGCGCGGATATAACACCGTATTCTATGCGACCAACGCGTACCTCGGGCAGATCGAGCTGCGCCAGCCGCTCGCGCTGGATCGGAGGATAACGCTCGCGCTCTTCGTGGACGAGCTTGACTACCACATACGCGGCGCGTACCCGCTGCTCAATCCGTACACCAACCGCATCACCGGATATCCGGCGGATTGGGCGCTCTACGGCGATGCGGGCGTCGGCGTCCGCTTCGACGTGCCGCAGCTCGGCCTGCGCACGGTGCGCATCGACTTCGCCAAGGGCGTGAAC
>DATDGN010000046.1:0-6099 GCA_036522095.1 Candidatus Cybelea sp.
GCGGCCGCCCCCGGCGGCAGCGGCGTGAAGGTCGAGCGGCTCGAGAAGCCGGCCGGCAGCTACGCGGCGGCCGTCGAGAGGGATGTCGAGGAGGGCGCCGGTGAGCTGGCGCTGGAGGAGGCGCCGGTCGTCGTGGCGGGCGGGCGTGGGCTCGGTGGCCCGGAACCGTTCGACACGCTGTTGAAGCCACTAGCCCGGGCGCTGGGTGGAGCGGTCGGCGCTTCGCGCGCGGCGGCCGACGCGGGTTGGGTGCCGTACAATCTGCAAATCGGGCAGACCGGGAAGACGGTTACTCCGAATCTGTACGTCGCCGTCGGCATCTCCGGTGCGATTCAGCACAAGGTCGGCATGCGCGCGTCCGGCACGATCGTCGCGATCAACAAAGACGGGGCCGCGCCGATCGCTGAGTTCTCGGACTTGCTCGTGGTGGGCGACGCGTTTCGCATCGTCCCCGAACTGACGAAAATGATAGAAACTGCTAAAGGACACGTCTCTTGAAACAATTTGGACTCATCGCACTGATTGCCATCACGTGCGCGGTCGGCGTCGCCGCGACCACGCCCAGCGCGCAAGCCGGCCTGTTCGGCGGCGGAAAGAAAGCGACGCCGAGCCCCTCGCCGTCGCCCTCGGCCTTGCCGACGGCCAGCCCCGAGCCGCCCAGCATCGCGATCCCGCGCCTGGTGGCGAAGCTCAAGGCCAACCCAACCGATCAGCTCGCGATGGCGCAGCTCGCCTCGGAATACCTCCAAGTGAATCGGCCCGACATCACCCTGCAGTACACGCAGCACCTGTTGCAGATGGGCGACAAGACGGCACAGGTCTACTACTACGACGGCTTCGCCGAGGAGCAGCTCGGCAACGCGGTGGCCGCGACGTACGACCTCGAACAGGCGTCCAATCTCGATCCTACCAATTTCGGCGTGCTGGCTCAGCTCGCCGACGTGTACATTCGCACGAATCGCCCCAGCGACGCGGAGCGCGTGGCGAAGCGCGCGGTGACGTTCAACAAGACGGAACCGCAGGCGTACATGACGCTGGGCAGCGTCTACGCGGCCGAACAGCATTTTGACGACGCGCGCGCGCAGTTCGAGATCGCCTACGACATGAACAAAAAAGACACGACGGCGCTGTTCCAGATCGCGACGACGTACGCGCAACAGGACAACGTTCCGTTGGCGCTGCAGGCGATCGCGCGCGCCTTGGCCATAGATCCCCGCAACATTCAGGCGCTCGTGTTCAAGGCCGACCTATACGCGAAGCAGCACGACGACGCGCACGCCACCGAGGCGTACGACGACGCCGTGGTCGCGGCTGCCACGGACGACGAGAAGGTCGCGATCATGGTGCGTAAGGCCGGGTACTTCGTGCAGGAGAAGAAGGACGCGCAGGGAGTTGCGATCTTCCAGCAGATGGTGACGCAGTTCCCCAAGGTGCCCGCGGGCTTCGTCGCCTACGGCAACTACCTCGCATCGCAGCGCCAGTACGCGCAGGCGGTCACGCAGTGGCAAGCTGCGCTGGCGCTCGATCCCAACAGTGCGGGAGCGCTGCTCGGCATGGGAGAGATGGCGATGCAGGCCGGTCGCCTCAACGACAGCGTGAGCTATCTCAAACACTACACGCAGGTGTCGCCGGACGCTCAGGGCTTCGCGCTCCTCGGGCAGGCCTATTCGCGCGTGCACGACTACTCGGGCGCGCGCGACGCGTGCGGCAAGAGCTTCGAGATTCAGCGCAACCCCGAGACGCTGGGATGCGTCGCCGGCGCCGACTTCGAGCTGCGTAATTATAAAGAAGCTGCGCAGATCTTCGACGCCCTGGACAAGGCCGCCCACAACTTCCTCGACCAGAACCCGCCGCTGCTCTACATCGCCGCCAAGTCGTACGCGGGATCGAACCAGTGCGCCAAGGCGACCGCGGCGTACAAGCGGCTGCTGCCGATGATGAAGAAGGGCACGAAGGACTACAATACCGTCCGCGACGGCGCATCCAACGGCTGCCACGCTTCGAGTAAACACCAGGGAACCTCCGGCTGAGGTTCGTAACCGACCCACTCTACGCGCAGCACCTTCGCGGCGTAGGCCATCCCGAGCGGCCGGATCGCGTCGAGGCGGTCGGAGCACGGCTCGCGGCGAGCGGCGTTCTCGTGGATCGCGTGCCGGCGCGCGACGCGACCGAGGCGGAGATCGAGCGCGTGCACGCTCGAGGCTACGTCGAGCTCGTGGAGGGTGAGGTCGCATCGGCAGACGGCGCACGCTACCTCTCGACCGGCGACACGGTCGTCGACGCGACGTCGTATCGCGCGGCGCGCCGCGCCGCCGGCGGCGCGATCGCCGCGGTCGAGGCCGCGGCCGGGCGGCGCGAGGGCGTCTTCGCGCTCGTTCGTCCGCCGGGGCATCACGCGGAACCCGAGCGCGGCATGGGTTTCTGCCTGTTCAACAATGTCGCGATCGCGGCGCGAGCCTACCAGGCCGCCGCCGGCGATGCGCGGCCGGTGCTGATCGTCGATTTCGACTACCACCATGGGAACGGCACCGAGGCCGTCGCGGGCGACGGTCTTTCGTACGTCTCCACCCACGCGTATCCGGCCTATCCCGGCACCGGGGCGCACAGCTATCGGCGCGGAGATGACGTCGTGCTCAACGTGCCGCTGCAGCCCGGCGGCGTCTCGACGGAGGCCTTCGTCGCGCTGTGGGAGCAGCTGCTGCCGCTCGCGGCGCGAGCCGTTCGTCCCGGCGCGATCGTCGTGAGCGCAGGCTTCGACTACGTGGCCGGTGACATGGTCGGCGACCTCGGCGTTGGCGTCGAGGCGGCGGCGCCGGTCGCGGCGGCGATCCGCCGCGCGGCGGACGAATACTGCGGCGGCTCGGTCGCGTACGTGCTGGAGGGAGGATACGACCTCGACGCCCTGACGCGCTCGATCGCTTCGATCGCGGCGACGAGCGACGCGCCGCAAGCCGCGGAAGCGGCCGCCGATCCGAATGCGCTGTCACTCGAGCTGCGCGAGCGCGTTGAATATTTGTCAATGATAGTTCAAGGAGGCCCTTAAGGAACTACGAACTAGCCTGCTTAGAACTTGTACTTTTCAGGAGGTCCCGACATGATCCGGAGATCGCTTCGGCATCTCGGCACCGCGCTGCTACTGCTCGCCATGTTTTTCGGCCAGGCAACGTGGACACTGGCCAGCGTGACGGGCGGTCTCACCGGTACCGTCGTGGATGCCGATACCGCTGCTCCCATCGCGGGAGCGCAAGTCACCGCAAGTAGCCCCTCACAGTCGGTCACCGTAAACACCGATGCGGCGGGGCACTTTTCGTTTCTGACCCTCGGGCCGGACACGTACACCGTCACCGTGTCGAAGTCCGGTTACCAAAACACCAGCGTGCCCGGTCAGATCGTCTTCGCCGATACCGTGCAGACCGTTGCGGTCCGGATGCCGAAGGCGCTCAAGACGATCGCGCGCGTTTCCGCCCAGGCGGCGGGCGCGCTCGTCAAGTCGGGCACGACCGCAGACGTCTATTCGATCAACGCCGCGGCGCAGGCGGGCTCGGCCGCGCTCGGCGGCGGCGGTCTGATCAATCAGGCGTACTCGGCGATCTCGACGGTTCCCGGCGCGTACGTGATTCCCAACCAGACGGGTTACTACGCCACGGTCAACATCCGCGGCGGCGATTACGATCAGGTTGGCTACGAGTTCGACGGCGTTCCGGTAAACCGGTCGTTCGACAACTATGCGTCGAGCTCGGCGTCGTCGCTAGGCAACGCGGAAGTCCAAGTCTACACCGGCGCGAACCCGGCGACGTCCGAAGGCCAAGGCCTGTCGGGCTTCATCAACCAGGTCATCAAGAGCGGGACTTTCCCGGGTTACGCGACCGGGTCGCTCGGCATCGGAACGCCGGCGTTCTACCACCGCGCGGCCGTGGAGGTCGGCGGGGCGACGCCGGATCGCATGTTCTCGTACTACTTCGGCGTCGCGGGTTTGAATCAGTCGTTCAACTACATCAACAGCAACAACGGCTCGGAGTACGATAACTGGCTCGGCCCCGCGGTGGGCATCGTAACCGGGCCCTTCGGGAAGCCGTTCGCTCCCGGCTGGTCGCTGTTTTTCGGAGGCAACGGCGACGCATACTATCCGCTCGGACCGATAAACTGGGTGAACAACGATGCCCAGGTTGGATTGGGAACGATCTACGGCCGCAACACCGTCGTCAACTTCCACATCGGAATCCCGCATCATAACGACGCGGGCCGCGACGATATCCAGCTGCTCTACGACGACGAATCTCTGAAGAACCAGGAGTACTACAACGCCGGCACCTTCGCCTCGCCGTTCTGCACGGGAGCGGCCGCGCAATCGGGTGCGGCCTGCATGTACCTCGTCAACGGCGAGACGCTCTCCACGTTGACCGGCGGCGGCGTCCCATATGGCACGTCGGTTCCGGTAACGTTCACGAACACCTACACGTGGGGTTGCGCACCGACCGTTGGCAAGACGTTTAACTCCACCGCTCTCAACGGTCTCGCCGGATGCGTCAGGACTTACGGCTTCCCCAACGGCGTCGACGTAGGCTCGCCGACGAATCCAGCGGTGATACCGCCGGGTGCGCCCGACACTTCGTATAACGACACGGCCATCACGAAGGTCCAATACACAAAGAACTTCGGATCGTCGGCCTTCCTGCGGCTGTACGGCTTCACGTTCTACAGCGACTGGTTCCTCAACGCCCCGTACAACATTAGCTTCTGCTATTTCTTCTGCAACCTCGCACCCGATTACGAGCTGAGCACGCACACGCGCGGACTCAGCCTGGAGTTCCAGGATCAGCTCAACGAACAGAATCTGCTCAGCATCGCGGGATCGTACACGACCGCGCGGATCATTCGCGATAACAACGGGTTCTACAACCTCGGCGGCGAGGGCAACTTCGTCAACGTCGTCAACGCGGCCGCTCCGTATAGCGGCTATTGCTACAACCCCACCAGTACAACGCCGACGGTCGTCGTCAATTGTAATGGAAATAAGATTCCATTGACGCCGACATACAACAACCCCGGCTTACCTTCACTAGGTGCGACCTGCCCCATTCCGGGCAAACCTCACGACGGCAGCGCCTGCACGTACATGGTCTCGGAGAATGGCCTCAACGGAACGTATAGCGGCACGGTCCCAAACTTCTACGGAGCCTCCATCACCGACCAGTACCGTCCGACCGATAGGTGGCTCTTGAACGTGGGCGTCCGGCTCGACAGCTTCGGCTTCGTCGGTCAAAACACGCTGGTTCCGCCCCTCGGCGGCAGCGGGCAGGCGCGCGCGTTCTGGTTCAACGCGTACAACCTCGACAATTGCGTCAACACCATCACGGGGGCGCCGTTTGCGAATCCGGCTCCAGGGAAGGCGTGCCCGACGGGTTCCCACATCGCCAACGTGCAGAACGTTCCCGCCAACTTCACGTTCAACATCTGGCAGCCGCGCATCGCGGGAACGTACACGGCCAGTCCGGACGACGTGCTCCGATTCTCGTACGGACGCTATACCGAGGCGCCGAACACCGCGTTCGAACAGTACAACACGCGCCAGGAGGATCTGGCGGATTACATCGGGTCGCATTTCCTGCAGTTCGGCCGCAACAGTCCGGGATATCCGATCCAGCCGCCGACCTCGATCAATTACGACATCTCCTGGGAGCACCGGCTCAAGGGCACCGACTGGTCGTTCAAGCTGACGCCGTTCTTGCGGCAGACGCAGGATCAGATCCAGCAGTTCTTCCTGATCCCGCAGAACGGTTTCGTCTCCGGCCTCAACGTCGGCAGCCAGCGCAGCGAAGGGCTCGAGTTCCAGGTGCAGAAGGGCGACTTCTCGCGCGACGGCATCTCGGGCTTGCTCTCGTTCGCCTACACGAACTCGTACGTCCACTACGGACCGATCGCCGCCGGCGCTTCCGGATCGACCGTTCTCGCGCCGATCAACAACTCGATCGCGCAGTACAACGCCTACACGAAGTTCTGCGCAACACACCCGAGCGCGCTGAACACGACGTGCGGCGGCAGTACCTCGAACGGCATGACGGCGAACGCGTGTTACACGGCAACGGGCACCCCGGTCGC
>DATDGN010000047.1:0-7771 GCA_036522095.1 Candidatus Cybelea sp.
GGACTTCCTTCAGTTCGGCCGACTCCGACCATTCGTAGAACCGCACGGCGTTGACGTTGCCGACGACGTCGCGCGCGTGGCCGTCCATGAACACCGGGATGACGCGCGCGGTCAGGCCGCGCGCTTCCGCGCCGGCGATCATGTCCGTGACGTAGGCGCGCCACCCCGGATTGGTCCCCACCGCGGCGCTTACGAGCAGAAAGACGACGGCGACGTGCGAGTCGTCGAGAGGCACCGGAGACGGCGCGCCGGTCGCCGCAACGCTTGCGCTTCGGTACAGTACGCTCAACCCGACACCCCCGGCGACATTGGTGAACAGGTCGCGCCTGAAATGCTGATACAGCCTGGCGGCCGTCCGCTCTCCCTCCGCGAACGACGGGTGCCACGCGACATAGATTGCGCAGAGCGGGCGGGTGTCGACGGGATCGAGCGGCATATCGGACGTCGGGGCCCCTTTCGGAAGGGCAATTCGCGTCGAATGCGCCGATTCCCGGAAAGGGTCGACCTGCTATGATCGCAGTTTTCTGCTATCGGGGCGCATCCTTCCGACGTCGAACCGTGCTATGGAGCGTAGAAGGAAGCGGACCTTCGCTCATCCCCGGGAGGAAGCGACGCACGTGAAAAATCTCAAAAACGTCTTCATCAGCCACATCCACGAAGATGATCACCGCCTGCAGCCGCTCAAGGATATCGCCGCCAAGCACGGGCTCGAGGTGCGCGACGCCTCCATCAACTCGCTCAAACCTAACGAGGCACAAAACGAGGACTACATCATGTACCAGACCCTCGCCCCCCGCATCGATTGGGCCGGCGTGCTTGTCGTGCTCGTCTCCGGCGAGACCCACGAAAGCGACTGGGTGAACCGCGAGATCGAGTATGCCGAGCGTCACGACACCCGGATCGTCGGCGTGCTCGATCGCGGCGAAAGCGACGCGGACCTTCCCGAAGCGCTCAAAGATTACGCGGATGCCATCGTCAACTGGGACGGCGAGAAGATCGTCGCGGCCATCCAGGGCGAAAACATCTTCTGCAGGTCGGACGGCTCGCTGCGCGATCCTTCGGACATACCGCGCCACAACTGCGCGCGCCCCTAGCGTTTGAAGCTATTCTCCTACGTCGTCACGCGGGACTATGGCTTCGCTCCGAATCCGTTCTCCGGGTATTGCACGCTCGCGACGTGCAAGCCGGACGTGCGAAGCGCGGCCGCGATCGGCGATTGGATCGTGGGCACCGGCAGGAAAGCCAACGGGTTTCAAGACCATCTGGTCTACGCGATGCGGGTGACGGAAGCGCTCACGTTCGAACAATACTGGAACGATCCGCGGTTCCTCGCCAAGCGCGTCGACCGTCGCGGCAGCCGCAAGCGTCTCTTCGGCGACAACGTCTACCATCGCAATCCCGCCACCGGACATTGGGTGCAGGAAGATTCGCACCATAGCCGCGGCGATGGCACCGCGTTCGGCATCAACAAGGATCACGACACGCAGACCGATCGCGTCCTGATCTCCGACGACTTCGTGTATTTCGGAGGATCGGCAATCGCGCTTCCTCCGCGTTTCCGCGGCGCCAACCGGCTGCGCAAAAAGGGCCAAGGCCATCGCTCCAACTTCACCAACGCCTATGTCGAGCGCGTCGTCGTATGGCTGCGCTCGTTGGGCGTCTGGGGATTCCGAGGCCGGCCTGCGCTGTTTCGTGAGGCCACGATCTCCGCATGACGAATCGATGGCTGCCGGATTACGCGCGTCGGGCACGTGCCACCGATCGGTTCCGCGAAAGTCCCGATCACGTACGCCTGCTCGCCGCCGGTCTGTTCGGCGAAGCCGGCAGCATCCTGGCGGAAGTCAAGAAGCGCCGCCGGGAAGAAGACGTCTATCCGGAACATCTCGGCGCACTCGACGAAGAACTCGGCGATTGCCTGTGGTACTTCGTGCGGCTTTGCGACGAGATCGACGGCCCGTTGCTTCGCGCGTTCGCTCGAGAGCGCGTTGCGCGGTCACGCCCGCAGGCGCTGCGTGCCGCGCTGCAACTGGGCTCAGCGGTCGGACGCATCGTCGCCGCCATCCAAACGGCTTCGTCGCCTACGCAGGCGCTGACCGACGCGTGGCACGCGTTGCAGCGGGTGGCGCGGGCATCGGGGATGTCGCTGCGCGCAGCGTCCGATTTCAACCTCGCCAAGACGCAAGGGCGCTGGCCTCTCGAACGCTCGCGCGCGGATTGGCCGCGTCCGTCCAATTACTTCGCGCTCTTCGATTCCGACGAAATGCTCGTCGAACAATTTCCGCGCGAGTTGGATATTGAATTTATCGAACGATCGAAGGATCACGTCATCCTTCGCATCAACGGCATCAACGTCGGGTCGAGGCTCACCGACAACATAACGGACAACGACCACTACCGGTACCACGACATCTTCCACCTTTCGTACGCCGTTTTCTTGGGCTGGTCGCCCGTGATCCGCGCACTGCTGCGCTGCAAGCGAAAACGCAGCCGTCAGCTTGACGAAAACGAGGACGGCGCGCGCGCGGGCATCATCGAAGAGGCGATCTCGGCCATCGTGTTCGCGCGGGCGAAGAAGAAGCACTATTTCAGGGACGCGACTCAGCTGGATTACGATCTGCTCAAGAGCATCGCCGAGTTCGTGCGCGGTTACGAGGTCGACGTTATCCCGCCGTGGCAATGGGAACGTGCGATTCTCGAAGGCTTCCGCATCTTCAGGCTCCTCAAGGCGAATCACGGCGGCCACGTCACGATCAACCTGAACAAACGGACGATGCACTACCGCAAACCGACCGCTCGCGCCGGGCGCTAGCTCAGCCCGAGGGCGCGTCGCTATATGGCGAACACAGCCGGCACGGCGTCTTCAAACGACTTGCGCGGCTCGAGCAACCACGATCTCGGAAACGACAGGTCTTCGATCGGCGCTCCGTTGCGCCGGTACGACTGCTTGATTATCGTGCGGTTCGCCGAACCTTGCACGTGCGGATGCGACACCCGCGAATACTTCGAAATCTCGCAGAAGAGATTCTGACAGTCGATCTGCTTGAGCGGGCGGCCGTAGAGTCCAGGAAAATCGAGGTCGAGGCGTTCGAATTCCGCCTCCTGGCTTTCCGTCACCGCAGCGATCACCGTTTCCGGTTCCGCTTGCGCACCGTTTTCGAAGCACTTCGATATCCCATCGACGGCGCCGGGACCGGCGACGACGAACGAATCCTCTTCGAACGCCACGCATTCCGAGTAGTTGAGATCGATCGCGTATTGGAACGCCAAGAAGCGCCCGAACGACTGCACGTCGCGCAGTATCAGATACAGTTCCCGCAGGCTCTTGGCGTCGGCCCAATGCGAAGCGACGTCGCTCTCGACCAGCGAGCGCAGAAGCGCGAGATGGTTTTCGTGCTTGTAGCGGCGCCCGAAGTTGGGCGACGGCATGATGTATGCAGCAGAGTATATCCGACGACCCGCTTCGATCGCGCGCGCGAGCGTCGCCTCGGCCCGTTCCCAAGGAAACGCGTCGACCGAGAGCGGGCCGACTTCCGACTCGAGGAGTTCCCACGTCTCGATCTTGTTGAATATCTTGAACAAGAGTGTCCCGAAGAATACGTCGCGCGCGTCTGAGCGGCTCCTTTGCACGTGAGAGATCAAGTATTGGGTGACGCGGTCGATCACGCGGTAGGCATTGGTGAAGCGGAATTGCGCGATGATGGGATCGTCGGTGAGCACGAGGTCGCCGCGCTTGCGGCGCACGAACGCGCGCATCCGTTCGAGCGCGAACTTCCAATACTGATCGAACACCGGGGTCGGACGCAGCCCCTTCTCGAACACGCGAGTCGCCTTAGCCATCGTTCTGATCTCCTTGGGAACGTTGCGGTCGGCGGCGCACGATTTGTCCGTCGGTTGCAAGAGCGAAGTCGGGAACGGAGCGGCCGCACGTCGCCGAAGCCCGGCGAAACGCGGATTCGGCGGTACCGTTATGCACCGGTGGCATCCTTGGGGATCGCCGCCTGCGAATATGTGGATAACGCGTTGATTCGGAACGTCATCGTAACGACGCCGCGATCGCATCGGCGGCAATGCGCGAGCGCAGAGCCAACGACAGGTCCGGCCCGCCTTTGTCGACGCGGCCTTCGGCAGCCAGGTAGCACGTCGCGATCGTCGGATTTCCTAGGTCGGGGCCTTTTTGGCCGAGAGCGGTCCAAGCCGCGCGCAGCGTTTCGGCATCCGACCCGTCGATAGACCAGACCGCGCGATCGGATCTCGGCGTCGGCTCCATCGTCACATCCCACTCGGCTGCGCGCCGCGCGGACAGTTCGTCATGCCCAGCTGCAAGGTGACGCCGCACGAGTTCCACACGGGTGAGCACCTGCGGATCCGGTTCGAGGGCTGATGCGATGTTGAGGACGAGATCGAGCCGGCGCTTGGGCGGCAGCCGGTCGTCGGCACCCAGGATGACTGCGGCAAACTCGACGTAGTGCCCGGCGGCGAAGAGCAACAACGTCGAGTTGCACCAACGCTGCCGGGTCACTGCGGCGGCAGCCGAGCCGGCCCACCACGCGGCATCGGCCGGGGGCCTGACGATCCGTCCATCGGCAAGCGCATGAAGGTAGTTAGCGCCGTTGCGGCGCCGCAAAGCAGGGGGAGCGTCCAGATCGCCGGTCGGGCCGACGGTGGCGGCGCGGCTGATCAGCCGCGGCGGGATCGCCTCGCCGAGAAGGCGCGCAAGCACACCCTCAGGTTGCTCGATAGGTCGTGCCTGGAACCGCATTTTGCATAAGTGTACCCCATCATGAAAAACCGCGCCATTGAGCCCGTCGACGGCAAATCGCGTATCCAGCCTGTTGCTAGCGATAACTCAACTTCTCCGATATCAATGGCAACCTCGCCCAAGCACCACGACCCTAGGTCGGACAAGCCTCTCTCCAGACCGGCTTCGGGCTCCACGGTCGCGGCAGCCGGGCCGCTTGCCAAACGGTGACGCCGATCCCGAAACCGCATCTGTGTTCCCCGCCAGAATTCCCGAAAGGCTCACAGCATAGAATCCTAGCGATAATCCTTACTCTCAATGCCGCTGGCCAGCGACATCCAGCGCGGAGCGCTCCGAGACATGACCGATCCCCCACGGGTACGCGGTTACATCGGCCCGGGGGCATGGTAACCCGTCCGTGGTCCTGCCATCCAAGCGAAGCCGGCGTGCACCCCGATTTCGTCCGCTTAATTTATTGACAGCAGCTGCGCGTCCGGACTACAATCTTCAGCGTGGATAACTTGCGGCGCTGCCTTGGCGATAGCCTCCCCCTTCTCGACGCACTGGTTCGCATAACGCGAAGGGTCTGCGCGATCAACGTCCGGCGATTCGAGCCGCGACTGGGAGACGACGCCTTCGTCATCGGATCCATGAATTGGCGAAACCTCCTCGCGGCCTACGAGGCGGAATTGCCCAGCGTCGTCCCGGGCTTGAGCGTCACTCGACCGAATAATCACATTATGCTCACTCTCGCGAATGGGATGCGTGTCCGGCCCTACAGCACGCACGGGGACGGTCAACCGACGTTTCGAGCGGATTCGAAAACCAAAGCGATGCTGAGCTCGCGAAACTCCATCTCGTTCTTCGAATACGCATCCTCTTTCACGCCTGCAGACTTCCCAGCAATCCGCGACCTCGTCTTTCTCTATGATGCCGACATGTATCAAGGCTTGCAGGCGATGTATGCGGGGGCTCCGCTCAGCATCGATCCTAACTCGACGGAGGATGCCAGCGGGTGGTTCTTCTGCGAAACGATCTACAAGCGCAATCCTTCCGACTTGGGTGACGATATCGACGAGAGCGGTGCCGGCACGAGTCACGGACCCGTGCTGCCCATCCAGCCCTTTAGCGAACGCGCTACGCCGGAGGTCGACGTCGAACCGCGCGAGGAAGAACGACCAAGCCGTGCCGACGTGCACGGCGCGATTGACGACAACGAGTAGTCGTGTCGGATTCAGGCCAGCCGCCGCGTTCGAAAGCCCGCCGCACGGCCGCCAAGTCTAACGTTAAGTCTAAGGCGAACGCGCGCGTTTACGCGCAGATGTTCGACAAAGACCGACTCCGCATAGCGCGACAGTATGCCGCGATTCGAAAGATCGACCTCGCGCGAGTCGTCGGCCTCACGCCCTCGGCGTTGACTCAGATCGAGACCGGCACGGTGAAGCCGAAGACGGCGACGCTGATGAGCCTCGCCCTCGCGCTCGGCTTTCCGATCGAACACTTCATCGCCGACGGACACAGAGCACCGGTCGTCACTGAATCCGGGCGTTCGTTCTTTCGGAGCCTCCGATCGACGCGGCAAATCGATCGCGACCAAGCGGAAGCACAGGCGATCCTATCCAACGAGGTGCTGCGCGGCCTCGAAGCGTTCGTGAAGCTCCCACCGTGCGATCTGCCGTCGAGTCTGTTTCTGCCGGAGGATGCTTCATTCGAAGCAGTCGAGCTGGCAGCAGAAAAGCTGAGAAGCATCTGGAACATTCCGAACGGACCGATCGCCAACGTCGTGAGACTGCTTGAATCCCACGGCGTTGCGGTCACGAAGAGTGGCTCCGCGTGTGCCGAAGTAGACTCTTTCTCCAAATGGTTCGACGAAAGGCCGCTTGTCGTATTGCGAGCCGAAAAGGACGATCTCCCGCGCTTGCGCTTCGACGCCGCGCATGAACTCGGCCACCTCGTCTTGCACAGCGACATCGAGCCGGCAAACCGCGTGCTCGAACAGCAGGCTCACCGATTCGCCGCAGCCCTGCTAATGCCCCGACGCGAGATCCGGGCGCTTCTGCCGTCCGGTTTCCACCTTCGGGAATACGGACAGCTCAAGGGTGTCTGGGGTGTCTCTATTCAGGCGTTGCTCTATCGGGCACGCGATCTCGGACAGATGAGCGATGCGACCTACAGAAGGGCCATGATGAGCCTCAGCTCTCAAGGGCTACGGCGCAACGAGCCGTTCCCGCTGCGCGGCGAGGAGGAGCCAATGCTATGGCGCCGCGCTCTTGAAGTCGTCGAATCTCGCGGCGTTAGCGTTCGCGACTTCGAAAAGCGTCTTCGCCTTCCTAGCGGTTTTCTCAGCATGGTAGCCAGCACAGGCAAGGATCAACGACCAAGAATCAATCTCTAGAATATTCGCGGGAGTTTCGTCGCGATCTCCCACCCCTTCGCGGCGCCGCGGCTCCTGCGAGCTCGAGCTGTGGAGCCTTAGCAACTGTCGCGATTTTGCTGTGCCGTCAGCCGGATCGGTGCAGGGTCGCGATCAAGGGTTTCGTTAGCGATAACATCCATTCTCGAAGGTTCGTGGCATGTAGCGATGTACTGCGTCCCTAATCGCGCCCCATGATCATGCAATACCCGATGCAGCCACATCCGCCATATCTACCTCAAGGAACAACGTTTGCCCGAGCCGGCCAGCTCGTGCAATTAGATCGCGGTCTTCGCGGCAGCGGGCGAGCGGGACAGTGCGTCCTTTTCTGAGACTGGGCGCCAGGAACGAACGCCATTGCCCGGGGAGCTGCACTACGCAAGTTTGGCCTTCCGGGACGGGAGGCAGCAACGCAATAGAGACTGCCCTCTTCTCGAGTCGCTTACGGTATGCTCTTCCGAGCCTTTCGGGGACCGCGGCCCATCGCACAGTCTTGCTAAGTGCGTGCCTTCCCGCCGGCGCTAGCGTTGGATCGTGCAACGCCATCTGCCGACTGAAAGTGAGCGGAATAAATGAGCTGTCGCCTTCCTCAATCTGGCGCCGTGAAGCGATGGCCATTA
>DATDGN010000048.1:0-4982 GCA_036522095.1 Candidatus Cybelea sp.
TGGTCGCGCTTAAGGTTATTGATGTTTGTTCCAGACGCCGCATCGGACCAGAGCTGTCGGATATCAGGTGAGGCAACGCGGTACGCCAGAAACCGCGGATCCACAGCGTGTGCGCGGAGTACTGCGCAAAAGGCGCCGAACGTTCCTCTCCACGCTGTGGCCAGGAACGCCGACTTTCCTACGACCGCTTGGCTTCCGCTGGACGCAGCGATGACTATGTCGCCGGTTCGCAACATCTGCTTTTCGGCGACGACAGACTGTGGCACATATAATAAGTCTGCATCGAGAATCAAATTCGCGGCAATGTTGGTGGCCCGAAGCAGTGGCACAACCCCTTCCGCGGGGTGGCTCGACGCTTGTTCCTTTTGGTAGGTAACCCCCCGGATCAGATCGGCTACTTCTCCAATTGTCGTGTCGGTCCAACCCTTCGCGCAGATCGTCATGCGGCGAGGGCCTCGTTCAGTTCGTCAATGAGCGGATTCAGTTGATCTCCGAAAATCTCGTATGCTTTGCCGAGTCCACCGAGTTGAGAGAAAGGCGTATACTGGAAGTCATCCGCCGTAACGGCGAGGCTGGCGGCTATGTGGTCGCGGATTCGCTCGAGCCACCGCGTCTGGTCGGGGGTAAACGTGCGGCCAGCCTGTTTCTGCTGGAGCATCCATCCGGCGAAGCTTTCGTTGACGCGGTCAGGGAACGGAACCAACTCGTCGTCCTGTTTAAGCGTGAAGCGCACGATCTGCACGATGTCGGCGAGTACGCGTGGCCCGGAACCTCGAACCTTCGACTTGTCGAGCGCTTCGTATGCTGCCCACAGGTTTTCCGGCGTCCAATGGTACGGCGTGCGGCCAATCGCGTTAGCCAACTCCTTCACTTCTTTCCACGTCAGCCGTTGCCGATACGGGCGGCTGTAGAGAATTTGAAGGGCGGTGATCTCGCCCCTGTGCTCGTCGATATAGGCGCGGAACGATTCGACAGTCTTGCGGGCCCGATCGGCGGCGTCAACGGAATAATCCGCTCGGAGGAGCTTGTCGGCCGAGGCTTCGTCGATTACCTGATCGTAACTACGCCGCAGCTCGACCAATTTCTCTCGAAAGGCGGGATTGTCTGCAAGAGGACGGACCGCGCCGTCGATCAATCGCGACGCTACAGCGTCGTTCGCTTCCGGGCTAGGCTGATCCATGCCCGTCTCTTGCCGCGCGGCTTCGTACTGTTTATCTGGGTCGAGCGCGTCCACAATCGTATCCGCCAACTCTTTAAGTGGCACGCCAGCGACGGCTTCCAGCTCCTCGCGATCTTGTTTCGACAAGCGCAAGTTGAGACGCGTGAGGCGCGACGCAATGGAGGACACCAAGTTACGGTCGCGCGAGCCCAGCGCTAGATTGTGTAAGAGCCTGTCCAAGCCTAAGTTAGGGTTGCGATCCATCGGCGTCGTGTCGTGCAGGTCCGCCTCGGTCACGCCTACAGCGTCGACGATCACGAAACGATCCTTGACCGTCGCGTCGGGCGTCACGCCTTGCAGGTCGGTCGAGTTAATAACCCGCACGCCGCGGCCTTTCATCTGCTCGAAGAATTGCCGCGAGCGAACCATGCGCATGAAGAACACGCACTCAATCGGTTTTACGTCGGTTCCGGTCGCGATCATATCGACGGTCACGGCAATACGCGGATTGTAGCTGTTCCGAAAGTCTTGGAGTAATTGCTCGGGTTTTTGACCTTGCGAGCCTGCTTTGTAGGTGATCTTGGCCGCGAACTCGTTGCCCTTTCCAAACTCCTCACGCACGATCTGCACAATATCGTCGGCATGGCTGTCGTCTTTGGCGAAGATCAAAGTCTTGGGAACGTGCGTACGCCCTGGGAATAACTGAGGAAGGCTGTCGCGGAAAGCCCGCACGATGGTTCTAATCTGGTCCTTGGCGACAACTTTGCGGTCGAGCTGCTTGGCGTCATAAGTAATATCGTCGTCGAGTTGCTCCAAACGTTTTTCGCGCGTTTGCCGATCGCGAAATGTCGTGACTAAACCTGCGTCGATTTTCGAGCCGTGCGCTGTGATCTCCGTGGCGATACGGTATACATCGAAATCAACGTTCACGTTGTCGGCGACGGCACGTTCATGGTTGTACTCCATCACCAGGTTCTGATCGAAAAACCCCAGGGTCTGCTTGCCCGGGGTCGCCGTCAAGCCAATAATGAACGCGTCGAAGTACTCCAGCACTTGCCGCCACAGCCCATAGATAGAACGGTGACACTCGTCGACGATGATGACGTCGAACGTCTCGATGGGCACCGCGGGGTTGTAAGCAACTTCGATCGGCTTGGAGGGCTGCAACTCATATGCCGATTCCTCGTCGAGGTCTTCCGGAAGGTCGGGCTCGCCCTTCAGAATCGAGTAGAGCCGCTGAATCGTGGAGATGACCACGCGGGAAACGCCATCGATATGATTCGAGCCGAGGCGTTGGACGTTGTAGAGCTCGGTGAACTTGCGGCCGTCGTCGGGCGTTGAAAATGCATGAAATTCCTTCAGCGTCTGCCGGCCGAGGTTGGCGCGATCAACGAGGAAGAGGATCCGCCGCGCTCCGGCATACTTGATGAGACGGTAGGCGATGTTCGCGGCGGTAAAGGTTTTGCCCGAACCGGTGGCCATCTGGATGAGCGCGCGCGGGCGACCGTGCTTGAGCGACTCTTCTAAATTGACGATCGCCTCAGCCTGTGCGGGCCATAGCCCCTGTTCGTTGAGATTGGGCAGATCGCGAAGCCGAGCGCGCAAGGTCCAGCGGTCGGCGCCGATTTCCGCGATCGTTTCCGGACGATAGAACGTAAACACCTGGCGACTCGCAGGATCTGCATCGAAGCCATTGGTGAAACGAGTCTCGACTCCGGTCGACTCAAACGCGAAGGGCAACGGCTTCACGATCGCCGAGATTCCCTCGGGCAGGCCCGCCGTGTACTTTGCGGACTGCCACTCCACACCGGTGAGGGTCGAGCCAGCTTTCTTAGCCTCGATCACTCCGGCGGCTCTTCGGTTAACGAAAAGGAGATAGTCGGCGGCATCGTAGCCGCCGTTCATCTTGAACTCGCGAACCGCGACGCCGGTGCCCGCGCCGAGATTCAGCTTCTTGTAATCCTGAACGATCCACCCGCACTCGCGCAGTTGGCGATCGATCTCCATGCGCGCCCGGGCTTCGGGGTCCAGGTAGTCCTCGACGACCAAATGCCAACCCCATCAGCAATGGAGCCACCGGAAGGTGCCTCTGTGGGAAAATATACTGTGCCGAGGCCAGCGAGGCCTAGAAGGGCACCGGCGCGTGGATTGCGCACGCGAGCGAATAAGGCCGGCGCTGAGGGCGTTGCGGAAGTAGCTGAGAGCGGAAATACAAATCACGGCCAATGAGCGAAAAGTATAGTAATATGCTATACTATCCGCATGCGAAGGAACGAGGACATTCTTCGGGATCTCGCCGCCGAGCACGAAGGTCTCCTTACGGCAGCGGAGGCAGAGGACGCGGGAGTGCCCCGTGCCCTGGTCGTTCAGCTCGCCCACCGGGGCCGCCTGGACCGGATCGGCCAGGGGCTGTACCGATTCCCGAGCTGGCCAACGACCCGTCTCCAGCAGTACCACGAGGCCGTGCTGTGGCCGCGGGCGCACCGCGACCTGGAATACGCCCTGATCTCACACGACTCCGCACTTGAACTATATAATCTGACTCAGCTCAACCCCGGCGTTATCCACGTCACGCTTCCCCCAAAAACGCGCATCTCGCGGGCAAGGCCGACGTGGCTGCGGCTCCACTTCGCAGATGTTGCCGAGAACGACCGAGGTTGGGAGCAAGGCATTCCAATCGTTAGTGTGCCGCGAGCAATCGAAGACGTCGCGCCGGCGCGTGGCGCCGATGTCGTTCACCGCGCCGTAAGCGAAGCTCGCGAACAGCGACTCCTCCGTGAAGACGAGCTACAGCGGCTCGTCCACAAGTTTGGGAACGACATATTGGAGCCATACATTGCCGGCTAGCCAAAGCGACCGGCGACGTGCGCTCGAGCGGCGAATCACGAACGCCGCCAAAGAACGTGGTACGACCGCGGCCCGATTGCGTCGCCTGGTCGGATTCGCTGTGGTATGCGAAGCGCTCTCGGAAGCAGTGGCGCGCGGCATCATCCCGGTCTTCTTTGTAAAAGGCGGCGTCGCGGTCGAGCTGCGGCTCGGCCTACTTGCGCGCGCGACGCGCGATCTCGATATCGGTTTATGCGCGCCGCCAAACAAGCTCTTGCCGCTCGTCGATTCCGCCCTTGATGTCGGATCCGGCGACTTTGGCCTGCGACGTCGCGGCGAAGCACGTGCGCTGGAGAATGGTACGCTCGCCTTGGAGGTCGCGGTAGCCTACCTCGGTCGACCGTGGGCCACAGTCGACGTTGACCTTGCATCAGCCACGCTCGATTGGGAGACGGATGCTGTTCCCCCGATCGCACTCGCAGAAATAGGTCTAGCGTCGGCCCGCTCGGTGCCATGCCTGGCGATTCCCGCGCAGATCGCGCAGAAGATTCATGCGCTTACGGAGCCCAAGCCTCGCGGCCGTCCGAACCCTCGCGCCCGCGACGTGCTTGACGTCCTTCTCCTCGGGCCACTCGTCGAGACCGACGACGCCGCGGTTCGGGTCGCCTGCGAGCGCGTCTTTGCCGAGCGGGCAGGTCACGCTTGGCCGATCTCCTCATTTGCCTTTCCGGCCGCCTGGCATGGCATTCTAACCGAGCTTGCTCGCGAGGTGCATTACGACACGGATGACACTTCGGTTATCGAGCGACGTTTCAAGTCGTATCTTACGAGCCTAACTGAGTCGGGCTGAGCGGGGCCGTAGGTCCCGCGACCCCGACGGCTGCGAATCCCATTTGCGGCCTGAGCGGGGCCGCAGGCCGCGCGACACCGCTTGTCTGGTTGGACGGACGACGCCGCGGCGTTGTACGTACAACCACCGGCTTGCGTTGTGAAAAGC
>DATDGN010000049.1:0-9246 GCA_036522095.1 Candidatus Cybelea sp.
GGATCTCGTTTTCCGTCCGTCTTTGATGAGGTGAAAGAGCATTTGGTCGGCGCTATTCATGTTGTACTCCGCGAATTCTTCCCGTTTTCCATCACAGATGCGGCCGAGCGCGAGCGCGGCCAGGACCATTACGGATTGCCTTGATACGGGGCCGCATGAAGGCCGGCCGGATGTTTGCGGTTCGACCGTTGCGGTCATTTGTAAGAGTCGCCTTTCTGCCGCGCGACGCGGCAACCGAGTAGGGCGTTGGGACCTACGCTGAGGCGAGGGCGCGGTACAGCGTGGAGCGCCCGATCTTGAGGACGCGCGCGATGTGGCTTGCTCCGTGGCCGCTCGCGCGCATTTCCCGGGCCGCCTGAAGCCGGGAAGAGTTGAGCGCAGGCCGGCGGCCGACGTGCTCGCCGCGGCGCTTCTTGGCCGCTAGCGCCTCGCGCGTACGCTCGCGGATGAGCTCGCGCTCAAAAGTCGGCGAGTGAGGCGAAGATGTGCAGTACGAGCCGGCCCGCCGCGGACGTCGTATCGATCGACTCGGCTAGGCTGCGGAAGCCGACGTCGCGATCGGCGAGCTCGGCGATCGTTGCGACGAGGTGCGGCATTGAACGGCCCAGGCGGTCGAGTCCCGCGACGACGAGTGTATCACCGGCCTGTAGCGCCGCGATGGCGTCATCTAGGCCCGTTCGGCTCGTAGTTGCGCCCGAAGCAACGTCGGAGAAGATTCGGTCGCGTCCTGCGGCCTGCAGGGCGTCTCTCTGGGCGTCTAAGGTTTGATCGCCAGTCGAGACTCTTGCGTATCCGACGTATGATGGGGTGGTCATCAGAACCCTTACCTTTCCAGTGGCATGGCCTCGGCGAAGCTTCCGCCGTAGCCTTCTAGCTTTGGTTGGGCATCTGGTTGGGCTGCGTACCGAAAGTTGCTGCGGATATGGCGCCTATGGTTGACATGACCGAAGCGAAAAAGCTAACTCTGTTAAGGTTTTTCGCAATTTACGCTGTAAACGCAGCTCCCTCATGACTTCCCTTACAAGGAGGATGTCGGCGGTTCGAGCCCGTCATCGCCCATGACGTTTGCGCGGACGCAACATTTGCTCGGGCGAAGGAGCCGTGTGAGCGCTGACTAAAAACACACCGAGCACTCGCCACCCCGACTCGGAGGATCCCATGACCATCGCGCGGTTTCGTCGCTGTGCATTGGCACTCTACGCCGCGCTGACCGCTGCCGGCTGCGGCTCGCCGACGCTACCGCCGGGCTCGGGAATGCTTTCGCCGGTTGCGCGGCATGCGATGCACGGTTGGATGGCACCTCAAGCCAAGAGCGGCGATCTGCTCTACCTCTCCAACGTCGCGACCGGCAACGTCGACGTCTTTTCCTATCCGCAGCTTCGTCAGGTCGGGAAGCTCAGCGGCTTCGGCGCGCCGCGCAGCGAGTGCGTGGATGGCAAAGGCGACGTCTGGATCGCGGACGTTCAGGGGTATGACGTGATCGAGTTCCCGCACGGCGCCACGAAACCAATCACGGCGCTGAGCACGCCCGGCGCTCCGCAAGGCTGCTCCGTCAACCCGAAGTCGGGCGATCTTGCCGTGACCGGCGGCGTCGGCGGCGTCATCCTCGCGGTCTACCATCGCACCAAACACGGCGTTTGGCTCGATCCGAAGGAGTACACCGACCCGTCGATTCGCAGCGTTGCCTACTGCGGCTACGACGCGCAGGGCAATCTCTTCATCGACGGTCTCGATAAGACCAAGGGCGGCACGTTCCGCTTGGCCGAGCTGCCGAACCACGCGACGGCCTTGGTGGATATAACGGTGAATCAAAGCATCGCCGGGCCGGGACAGGTGCAGTGGGACGGCTCGGCACTCGCGGTCGGCGACACGGGGGTCACGCCGTCCGTCATCTACCAGTTCTCGGTGACCGGCAGCACGGCGACGCCTATCGGCTCGACGTCGCTCGATCAGACGAAGAGCATTCGCCAGTTCTGGATCGACGGCGCGCGGCTGGTCGGGCCGGACTTCGACGCGGACGTCGGCGTGTGGAATTACCCGGCCGGCGGATCGGCGGTCAAGCGGATCGGTGCGGTGCGGGGCTACGGGTCCGCGATCAGCCTCGCCGCCGGATCGAAGTGAAAGGGGGCCTTCCGATGCTACGACGCTTACTCGCCTTCGGAATCGCGTTGGCTTGGCTCATCGGATGTGGGGGACAGTCGAGCGCACCGGTCACTCCGCCCGTATCCGGGACGGGCATGACTCCGGACAAGAACGTAAACGAGCTGCCGGAGCCTCCGGTGGTGCGATCGATCGACGGAATAGCCAAGGTCTCGCTCATCGCCAATTACAGCGGCGCGACCCACTTTCCGCAGTTCGTGTACAACGGCCGCAACGGCGTCGCGCCGACGATCCGGGTCAATCCCGGCGATACGATCGTCCTCGACGTCAAAAATGAACTGCCGCCTTATCCGGGCGACAAGTTCGTAGTGAACATTCACTTTCACGGAATGGGCTCAACGCCGAATGCGCCGGGTGACGACGTGCTCGGAACGCTCGCGCGGCCGGGGCAGAAGCTGCACTACGTCGTCCACGTACCGAAGAATCAAGGCCCCGGACTCTACTGGTATCACCCGCACGTGCACGGTGAGACGGCCTACCAAGTCGGATCGGGCGGAATGTCGGGAGCGATCATCGTCAACGGCCTGGAGCACCACCTGCCCGGATTGGCCAAGCTGCGCGAGCGACTCATCATCGTGCGTGCGATCGGCATCGGCACCGCCGTGCGCCGCGCCGGCGAGGACGAGGCGATGGCGGACGGCGGCGACATGAGCGGCATGCGGGCGGAGCGCGTACAACCCCAGGCGATCAATAGCGAGCCGTGCGGCTCGGACCTAGGCCTGATCACGAAGCTGAACGGAGCCTATCACCCGGTCATCACCATCGCGCCGGGAGAAAAGCAGTTCTTCCGCGTGATCAACGCTACGGCGCACAAGACGCTCAAGCTCTACTACGGCGGCGAGATGGAACTCATCGCGATCGACGGCTTCGCGCTCGACACGTGGCCCGGGAATCCGCCGTCCAAGATGGTGAGGACGATCGTCATGCCTCCGGCCGCGCGCGCGGAATTCGTCGTCACGGGGCCGCGCAGCGGTTTCGGGACGTTCGAGACGCTCTGCTTCGACTCGGGCCTGACCGGAGATCACGATCCGGAGCTCACGCTGGCACGCCTGCGGGGGCCGGGCAGGGATTACCGGCCCGCGTTCGTCGGCAGACTCGCGGTGGGCGCACCGCTGCCGCAAAACGTCTACACGACGCCGCTTCCGCCGATTGCGGCCAAGCGCACCGCCATCTTCACCGAGGGTCCGACGCACTTTTTCATCAACGGCAGGATGTTCTCGATGAGCGAGCCTCCGCTGTTCGTGGTCCACGCCGGGACCGTCGAGGAGTGGCACATCGTCAACAAGACGCGAGAAGTGCACGACTTCCACATCCACCAGATACACTTTTTGGTCAAGGCGATCAACGGCGTCAAGCTGCTGCATCCCTATTGGGCCGATAGCGAGTTGATCCCGCATCGCCAAAAGGACGGCTCGCCCGGGACGCTCCTGTTGATCATGAATTTCCGCGATCCGGTCATCAAGGGAACGTTCGTTTTCCACTGTCACATCCTCGATCACGAAGACCTGGGGATGATGGCGAAGATGCAGGCGATCTGATATGCGTGCGATGAGCTTGAAGGGAGTTGCGCGCCTTGCCGCCGTCGCGCTGCTGGCGGCGGGCTGCGCCGGGCCCATGGCGCCGGTGCAGGCGCCTCAGGCGCCCGTTCGCCCCGCGTCGCGCTTCGACCCGACGGGTTCGTGGATGGCGCCGGCGGCGAGCACGCAAGACCTGATCTACGTTTCGGATACGCACGGCAAGGTCTGGGTCTTCTCCTATCCCGGCGAAAGGCAAGTCGGCGTGCTGCAGGGCTTCAAGTCGCCCGCAGGCGTGTGCTCCGATGCGTCGACGGGCGACGTTTACGTCGTCGATACGACCGGTTTGGCGGTGCTCAAGTACAAACACGGCGGCACCAAGCCGATCAAAACGCTCACTATGTTCGGCTATTTCCCATTCGGCTGCGCGGTCGATCCGGCCAGCCACGACGTTGCCGTAACGAACATCTCGTCCAATCCGAGCGGCCCGGGCAGCCTCTCGATCTTCCGGCCCGGCGCCTTTTTCCCGAGCGACTACACGAATCCGGCATTCAACGCGTACGTTTTCTGCAGCTTTGACGGTCAGGGCAACGTCCTGGTCGACGGCGCCGATTCAGGCAGCTATCACACGCTGTTCGGTAAGTGGCGCAGAGGGTCGACGACCGTCACGACGGTGACGCTCGACAAGAGGATCGGGTATCCCGGCGGCGTCCAGTGGGACGGCACGTACATGGCGGTTCAGGACACGATGAGCCGCAAACTCTTCCGCTTCAAAATTGCCGGCTCGCGCGGAAGATCCGCCGGCACCGTTGACTTCAAAGTCGACCGCAGCTCGCTGCTCCATGCGTTTTGGGTTCAGGGGCAAACCATCGTGATGCCCTACGGGACGGCAGCGCGCCTGGTGCGCATGGTCGGTCGTTGGCCCTATCCGGCCGGGGGCGCGCCGAGCAGATCCATCGGGGTCGCGCACGCCGCGGAGCTGGTCGGCATCACCGTCAGCCTCGCGAAAAAATAGGGCTACGTTTCGTAAACCCCATCTAAGAAGGCCCAGAGGGATTCGCACGCAGTAGTCGTGGCATCGCAAACCTCGCCACGCTGGGCCGACGTTACGGCGGCCCGTTCGATGATGCGCCATTCTGCGGCCGAGTGAGCGACGTCGGCGTCCTCGTGCACGGCGAAAAACTCGAAGTCGCTTGGATTGGTAAAGCCGTAGAAGCGCCGTAACCCATCGATCTTCACTCGCGCGATCGCTGGAACCTGTGACTCAAAGGCATGCAGCGCGGCCAGACCTGCGTAATAGGGGCGATTGCGGCAGAGATCCGTAAACGTCCGCACGAGTCGCTCGGTCGCCGGCATCGCTCTAGTCCCGGCGAGGTCGCGCTTCGTGAGCCCGAGCGCCGCACAGAACCGCATCCAGAGCTCTGGATGATTGTCGGGGCCCAGTTCCTCGTCCAAGAGGTTCTCCAGGATTGACTGACGCGCGCTTAGGTCGCTCGTTCCATCACCGGAAAAGTGCGGTGTATTCGAATGAACGGCACTGAGATAGGTCGGCTCTGCCAGCACATGGTGCAGGTACTGACCTGCGTACCGCCGGAGCTGGTCGCGTGACAGTAGACCCTTCGACCACTCCACGTAGAAGGGATGGCCGAGCAGATGGCGGTCCCGGATGAGTCCGTGTACTTGAGCTTGGAATGTAGGCTGCAGCGCTGTTGTCATATACAATGAGTTCGATTCTACGCGCTAGCGGCCTTCGGTGAGCGCGACAAGGCGAGGGCGTGCCGTTCTCGACCTTGAATCTTACGCAGCCAAGAAATAGTGCGATCTACGAGGAGCTTTCCCATGCTACGGCGCGTTCTGATTTTTGCGATTTCGGTTGCTTGGCTTGCCGGATGCGGCGGCCAATCGAGCGCGCCGATGGGTCAGATGGTGCCGGGCGCGCCGCCGGGCGGCATCCCACCGGCAATGCAGCCGAACACGAACAAAGAGATGCCCGAGCCGCCGGTCGTCAACTCGGTCCATGGCGTCGCGAAGGTCTCGCTCGTCGTCAACCTAAGCAGGCACACGGGGTTTCCGCAGTTTACCGACAAGGGCTTCAACGAGACGGCCCCGACGATCCGCGTGAACCCGGGCGACACGATCGTCATCAATGAGGCCGACCATCTGCCGCCCAGCGCGGGCGACAAGTACGCCATCAATATTCACTTTCACGGCATGGGCTCGACGCCGCACGCCCCCGGCGACGACGTGCTCGGAACGATCGGGCGCTCGGGCCAGAGCCTCCACTATGTCGTGCACATCCCCAAGAACCAGGAGCCCGGGCTGTATTGGTATCATCCGCACGTGCACGGTGTGGTCAACTATCAGGTCGGCCAGGGCGGGATGTCCGGTGCGATCATCGTGAACGGGCTCGAGCGCCATTTTCCACGCCTGGCGAAAATGACCCAGCACGTGATCATCGTCCGGGACACCGGCACGGGCGGAACGGTAAGCGGCTTCGATGCCATGGGCATGCAGCGTTTTCAGCCCAACGTCGTCAACAACGAGCCATGCGGCCCCGAGATGGGCTTCATCACGACGATCAACGGCGTCTACCAGCCGTACATCACGATCGCTCCCGGCGAGAAGCAGTTCTGGCGCGTGATCAATGCGACCGGTCACAAGACGCTCAAGCTCGCGGTCGACGGATCTCAGCTCAAGGTGTACGCGATCGACGGCTTCGCGCTGGATACGCACCCGGGCACGAAGCCGTTCACCGAGCCTTACGCAATCGTTCCTCCGGCGGCGCGCGTCGAGTTCGTCGTCACCGGTCCGCGAAACCCCTTGGCGAAGTTTCGCACCTTGTGCTACGACACGGGCCCGGGCGGCGATCGCGATCCGGAGCTCGTCCTCGCGCGTCTGAAGCAGCCGCGCCACGGGCCCTCCTTCGCACCGGGACCGCTCGCGGCGCCCGAACCGTTGCCGCAAAACGTTTACACGACGCCGCTTCCGCCAATTGCGGCCAAGCGCACCGTCACGTTCAGCGAAGGGAACAACCACTTCTTCATCGACGGCAGGATATTTCAGATGCAAGAGCCGCCGGCGATCACCGTGCACGTCGGCACCGTCGAGGAGTGGCACATCGTGAACATCACCGAGGAGGTCCACGACTTTCACATCCACCAGATTCACTTTCTCGTCGAGGAGATCGATGGCGTCAAGCTCGCGCATCCCTACTGGGCCGACACTGCGTTGATCCCGCACCGCGGCAACGGCAAGCCCGGAACGCTCACCCTGTTGATGGATTTTCGCGACCCGGTCATCAAGGGGACCTTCGTCTTTCACTGTCACATCCTCGATCACGAAGATCGCGGCATGATGACGAAGATGCAAGCTATTTAAGAGGACTAGATGGACACCGTACGCTTCGTTCGCCGCGCGCTCGTCGTTGCCGCCGTCGCAGCGGTTGCCGGCTGCGCCGGCTCACAAGTTCCCGGCGGAACGCAGTATGACTGGGGTTCCTGGATGGCGCCGGGCGCGCAAAGCGGAGACCTGCTCTACGTGTCGGACACCGGCGGCCGCGTCTACGTGTACTCGTATCCGGCCGGCAATCATGTCGGGACGCTGCACGGCTTCAAGGGACCGGAGGGCGTGTGTTCCGATTCGGCCGGCGACGTCTACGTGATCGACACGCCCGCAGTGGCCGTATTCAAATACGCCCACGGCGGCACGCGGCCGATCGAAAAGCTCCACGTCTACGGATACTGGCCCCAAGGCTGTTCCGTCGATCCGGTCACCGGAGATCTCGCCGTTGCGGACTTCGCCAGCAATCCGCAGGCCGGCCCCGGTGCGGTCACCATATACAAAAACGGCAGGGGCATGGGGACGAGCTACCAGGACTCCAGCTTCGGCGAATATTTCTTCTGCAGCTACGACGCGAAGGGCAACCTGTACGTGGACGGCACGAACGTCGGAACGACCCAAACGCAGCTCGCCGAGTTACCGCGCGGCAGCACGTCGTTTACCAACATCACGCTCGATAAGAAGGTCGGACCCTATCCCTTGGCGGTGCAGTGGGACGGGAAGTACGTGGCGCTGCAGGGCTCGACCCGCGCGTTGTATCGTATCAAGGTGAGCGGGTCGACCGGACGCATCGTCCAGACGACGCTGTTCCAGGGCGACCACAGCGACCTCGTGGCGCAGTTTTGGATCGCCGGCCGCACGATCCTCATCCCATATGGAAGCGGACGCAGGATCGTCAAAAAAGTCGGGCTCTGGCCGTATCCCGGCGGGGGTGCGGTCTCGAAGAGCATCCAGGCGCCGCACCTCACCGCCGAACTCTTCGGTACGACGCTCAGCGCCGCGCAGAAGTAGGCGCGTTTAGGGCGAGAGGCGGAACACCGTTCCGTAACCTTGTTGGCAATATTGGTAGCGGCACCACGAGCCGCCCATGTTCGTCGTGCCATAGAATGTGCCGTTTAGGTAAGCCAAGCCGGCAAGCGGCGTCGATCCGTCCGGGACCCCTTTAAAGCGATAAAGGGTCTGCAGCCGGCCAGAGGTGCTGAACGCGTAGACGTTGCCGTAGCCGTAACCGCCGCCGGCCGTCGTTCCGTAGAGTGCGCCGTTGACAGCGATCAACGATCCTTGCGGGTCGCTGCCGTTCCCTCCGTTAAAGCTTTGGAGGATGTGTTCCGCGCCGCGGATCGTGACCGAATACAGCGCTCCATGCCGTCGCGTACCGCCTTCCTGCGACGTTCCGTAAAGGACGCCGTGCACGGTTACGAGCCCAGACGGATACACGATGTCGACCCCCGTACAGCTGGGACTGTAGAGAACGCGCTCAGTTCCGGAAAGGGTGATCTCGAAGACCGTGCCCGAGTTGCATTCTCCTCCATACCGCGTCGTACCGTAAAGTTTGCCGTTGAGAAACACGAGATTGCCTGTCGGGCTAAGCCCGTCCGGCTTACCCGTGAACCGGTGCAGCACTCTTTCTTTTCCGGACGCACCTACGGAATACACCGTCCCGCAACCATCCCTGCCGCCACCACAATTCGTTCCACCAGAGTACGTTGTGCCGTAAAGCGTGCCGTTGACATTGATGAGAGACCCTTGCGGATGAGCACCGTCCGGAATGCCAGCGAACCGGTACACAACGCGTTCGGTCCCCGACGGGGTGATCGAAAAAAGCGTGCCGCATCCGCTGGGCGTCTTCTTGCAAGCGGTGCCGCCCAAATTGGTTGTCCCATACAAGAGGGATTTCATCGCTGTTAACTCGGCCAGAGGCTCGGCGCCGTCGGGCAGCCACCGGAAGCGGTAAAGTACGTTCTCTCTGCCCGTCGTCGAAATCGCGAAGACCGTGCCGCAGCCCTTCAGGCCCTTCAGCGGACACCGGGAGCCCCCGGCGGATGTCGTGCCGTAGAGCATTCCGTTAAACCCGATAAGCCGCGCTGTGGGCAGCTGACCATCGGGTCTGCCTTTGAAGCTGTACAGAGAGCTGTACGTGCCGAGCGGCTGCGTCAAAGATGAAGATGAAGAATACAAAGCCGGCGCCGCTCGAAACGTTTGCGATCCACAACCCGCAAGGATTGCCGCAGCA
>DATDGN010000050.1:0-3590 GCA_036522095.1 Candidatus Cybelea sp.
AAAGCCGCTGTGGAGAACCTTGCCCTCCTCAAGAGACTTCGGCCATGCGTGCTCGGCGGTGCATGCTGCTCGAACTGCTCGAGTCGACGGCAAGCTGGTGATTATATCGACTGATAACGGGTTCGATTCCCGTTGGCGCTACCAGAGAATCATCAGGGCGCTGGGTATGACAGCTGTTCGGAATCATCCATGCACGAGTACGCGTCCTCGCCTGCGATGTGCTCCGGCTCGGCGAATGGTGATCTCGACATCTTGTCCGAGAGCCGTCAGTATGCGCATGAGCCGTTCATATGAGAACACTCCCTGGTGTCGCCGCGCATTAGTCGCGATATTTGTGGCTGGGTTAAGCCGACAAGCCGCCCAGCTTCCTGTTGGCTGACCTCACGTCGTGCCAGTAGTTCTCGGATCGTCTCTACAATACGCGCCTTCGCGAGGGTTTCTTCGGGTTGATCGAGTCCGATATCGGCGAAAACGTTTCCGCTTCCCCAGGTCACGCGTTCAGCGCTTCCTTTCGCCATGGCGTTCCTCGCAATGTTTTCGAGCTATCTTGAAACGTTGTTCAAGTCCAGCTCGTGCTTCGGCGTACTTATGCCAGAAGTAGACCTTTTCTGAAACGCGTTCAGAACGTAGACATCGTCATCCACCTGGTCGTGCAGGTTGTCCGAAACGTACGGTTGCCGGAATCGTCTTTAACGGAGATCTCTGTGACATCGCGTAGGTTGCCCTTCATCGCCTTTGCGTCTGGGCGATTTCGGCCACGCTGAAGCTGTCGCAATGCATACCTTGACCAGCGCGATGCCTCGTGCCTCGGTCTTATGTTTGAAGGCGCGCCGTATACCGCACGGTCAGCAAGATAAGCTTGCTTGAGAGGACGACGGAGTCGCAGTTGCGTAGCCGGGAGCCGAATACGCGAGGGCGCCTCGGCTATCCCAAGCCGCCAAGATCACGTGTCCACGCGGGCTATACTCTACCGTCCCGCTATCGATGTTGCTGAGGGCGCCAATCTCTTTTAAGGGACCCCCCATCATAAACGAGCGGTCCGCCAATCGCAGCACCGCGCCGCCGCCAAACGGCATCGGCGCCACCTGCATTGGGCCGGTCGTTCGCAGGATGAATGTTGCTCGTTTGTCGCGGGCGAGCGCGTGCGTCGACAGCCAGGTGATGCCGACGATCATCACTCCCGTTGCCAACCCGACTCCCGAGAACCAGGCGAGGAATTGCACTCCCTCGCCCGGGGTGTTGTCGACTGCGGCGAGCAAGCCGCCGATTCCGATGAAGAACAGTAGCAATCCGCCCGCGATGTAAGCCGGAATTCGCCGGCTTCTGTTGACCTGTCGCGCGATTGCCTCAGCAGCTGGTGGAGTCATCGGAATCTCGACGGTCGCAGATGCCCCTGCCGCCGCAACTGCGGCAGTAGTCGCCTGCGCCGGTGCCGTCGGTACCAGGCCTCGTGCGGACTTGACGAACGTCCAACCGGTGCAGACGAGAAAGAGCGACACGAACCAAGGCAGGAAGCCAAGGTGAGCCCCACCCAGCGCCGCCATCGCGAAGAGCGCCAGAAAGACGACGCCGAGGACCAGTAGTATGTATCCCCAGATACGCATCGGAAGGCGCTTCGTCGTGGGGATGGCGCGAACCCGGTCGTCCGTCCGATGCTACTGAAGCGGACTCTTTACTACACGATCCTAGCGCCAATGACGAACCATTGGTCTTCCGACTCAAAGCCGGTCAGTACGCCGGCGGGTTTGCGTCGGCCACCGCCGTTCATTAGTCTCGTTGTCCGAGTCCCCCACGATACTGCAGCGAATGTATAAGGTCGCGTTGCCGGCGGGCGCTAACCATAATCTACGATCGCTGTGCTGCAGGTAGAGCGGTGTGGCCCCATTGCGTCCGTCGACCCAGTCGCAGTCCGGCGGCGCCCCAAGTTATAGCCCACGAAAAACGGTTTCCGAATCACCGCGCCGAGCCGAGCGGGCGGCAATAAATCAACGCTTGAATTTTTCATCGTAATGCCGTTCGAGATGCTCGCGTTTGGGTCGTAACTGCGCGTCAGCGGGCAGCCGTATTGTTTGCGGCCCGAGCTGCGCCTCGAGATCGTAATAGATCCGACCATTCTTGTATTCGTCGCGGAGCGCGGGGCTGACCACAAACTTATAGTCCGGTCGGATCGAAACGTAGCCGCTATCGAACAGCTTGTGAATGTCCGCGCGCAGGGCGATGCCGTTAGAGATGGCATGGCGTTGCTGTTCGCTGAAATCGACGATGTGAGCGGCTTCTACAACGGGGATCGCGCGCTCGCCGGTGATAGCGCATCGATTTTCGTACGCGGAGAGAACCAGCCGCCGGAAGGTTCCCTGTCCCTGCCGCGGCAGATAGATTGCGGGTTTTCCTTGGCCGCCGAATTCCTTGTCAAGCACGCTAAGGGCTAGCGGCGGCAGAGCCGCTCCTAGGCGCTCCGTCACTTGCGTCCAGACGCGCGCTCCCTCTCCTTCGGCCATATCGTAAGATTTCCCAACGACGGTATTAGCGCTCCAATCGCGCGGCTGATTCAGCCACAGAAACCGCGAAAAGAAAGTGGGCTGCGAGAGAACGATGCAGCCGATCACGTCGGTACGCCCGACCGACTCATGCCGATTCCGTCCGATTGCGGCGCAGAGCCCCGCGAGGCTTGCGGCGCCGTTTTTGCGACCGTAGAACTCCCACGCATCTTCAATCGTTAGCCGTTCGGCGCGCTCGAAGAAACCTACCCCGGCGATCGCATTTAGTGGCGCCTTGAGCTTGAACAGGAACGGTGCGCCCTGCATTGCGTTGAGCAGACCGCCGCCGGGGCGCCAGAAGTTAACCTCGTCTACGCCTGGCTCGGCCGACAGGAAGTCGTACCAAGATTGGTCGGTTACACCGATGAAAAACCGTCGGACTTCGCGCCGGTCCATTGGTCCAAGGACTTACGCGGGGGCAACGGTGTGGCCCTACGACGGCGATCGAGGTTGTGAGCTAGTGCGGCGGGCTCACTTAGCTACCTTACGCGGCCGCCCACCCTTACGACCGTTCTTGCGTGCCGCGGCGCGCTTCGCCGGCGACGCGCGACGACCGCGCGATCGCCGCGCGAGCAACACTGCAGGATTGAGTCTCAGAGTCGTTGCGAGAAGTTCATCGAGCACTAGGCCTTCGCCCAACTCGTCCCACCAGAGCCAACTTCCGCCCATGCGTAGCCGGACGCGCGAAATCTGTGCTGCACTCGCCTTCGTCCAGGGCGCTCCCAAGGCTTTAATTGGGATTTCGACCGCGACGCCGTCGTTCAATGTTAGACGCAACCGCGCTCGTGCCACTTCTGCCTTGGCGGCACGAATCGCATATGGTGCGTCGATAATCCCGGGTCGTTCTTTAAGTGCAGCAGTCATGGCTGTGATCGATCTCCTTCCATTTCGCGAGATACAACGCTCTGCGCTCGCGAACCAACGCGAGGGCTCGCAGTTCGTCGCCGGCTTTCATTCGCCCATACTTCCGTTCCGCTGGACGGTGTCCTGAGAGATAGACTCGCAGGTCTGCTTCGTCGCGCAAAACGTGCACGTGCGGCGGTAGGTGGTCCC
>DATDGN010000051.1:0-5202 GCA_036522095.1 Candidatus Cybelea sp.
CCCATGATCACGCTCGCGGCGGTGGTGTTGGCTCTAGGCGTCTCTCTTGCGGCTGCCGGCTCGGGCAACGACGCGCCGGCTCCCACGGTCGTGAGGTGGAATCTCTCGGCACAGGAGATCCGAACCTCGTGCCCTGCTTCCATAGCCAGCGCGCGCAATGCCCTCGACGCGCTCGCGAAGTCGCGGAAGCCGCCGAGTCTCACGGACACCCTATTGCCGCTGGAGAATCTCAATGCGAACCTTGGCGACCAACTCGCCGCCCAGACGTTTCTCTGGCAGGTATCTCCCGATAAGGGAGTACGCGAAGCGTCGCTGGCCTGCTCGAATGCGGTCGCGGATTTCAGCGAGGAGGCCGCCGCCGTCCCTTCGATCTACGATGCGCTCAAACGAATTCGACCGGCAGGCCTGCCTTCCGATGCGGATCGCGCGCTGCTCAAGGTGTGGCTCGACGGGTATCGCAGGTCCGGCGCGGGCCTTCCGGACGCGCAGCGCAACGAGTTCGTCGCCCTCAGCAAAGAGTTGACGGAGCTGCAAAATGACTTCGTCAAGAACGTCGCTGCCGATACGACGACGATCGATGTCTCGAAAGCGGAGCTCGATGGCATCCCTGCCGACTTCGTCTCCTCACTCAACACGGCGGCAAACGGGGCGCTGCTCCTACCGGTCAGTGCGAGCACGGCTTCAATCGTCCTCCCGAATGCCACGAGCGCAACTCTGCGGCGCCGCTTCTACATGGCTTTTGCCAACATACAGTATCCGTCGAACATCGCGCTTTTGCAGAAAGCCATCCGGATACGGTTTCGCCTCGCGCACTTGCTCGGCTTCCCGAGCTGGGCCGCATATCAGATGGCGAATCGCACGGTCACCGATCCCGCGAGGATCGACGCCTTCCTTGCAGATCTGGACGGCCACTTGCGCGGTCAGGCCGCGCGTGATATTGCCGCGCTCGCGGCGCTGAAGGCTCAGGACCTCGGCGCTCGCACAGCCGCCATCGACGCTTGGGACGTGGCGTATTACCTGGCTCGCTTACAGAAGACGAAGTACGCCGTCGACCGAAACGAGGTTCGGCAATACTTTCCGGCGCCGCACGTCGTGAGCGCCGTGCTCCACATCTACGAGCAGCTGCTTGGACTGAAATTTACGCCCATCGTTCCAGCCAACGCGTGGTCGCCCGACGTCGCCGAGTACGGCGTCTCGGACGCCGCGACGGGCCGGTTCATCGGCAGCTTCTTCCTGGATCTCTACCCCCGTGAGGGCAAGACGGACGGCGCCTATAACGCTCCGATCCTTCCGGCGCGCCGCAACGCGGACGGCACGCCGCGTCCTCCGCTTTCCGCGCTGGTCGTCGGCGACTGGCCCTCGCCGCTCGGCGGCAAGCCCGCCCTCTTGACGCACGAAGACGTGACGACTTTCTTTCACGAATTCGGCCACTGTATGGCGGCTCTGCTCGCGACGGTTTCCTACGAGTCGATCGCGTCGTTTGGTCAAGACTTCGTCGAGGCACCGTCGCAAATGCTCGAGAATTTCACGTGGAATCCCGCGATTCTCAAGGTACTGAGCTCCAACGTCGAGACCGGCGCTCCGATCCCGGATGATCTCGTGAAACGACTCATCGCCGCTCGCTGTACGAGCGACCGCTTGTGCAATGCCTACGCGGCGACGAGGCAGATCCTGCTTTCGGACGCCGACCTTCGATACCACGAAGGCTCGCCGGATTTCGACCCGTCTGCCGTTTGGGACGAGGTCGCACGCCGGGATACGCCCGTTCCGACTCCGCCTGAGGCACACCCGGTGGCTTCGTTCACGCATCTGATGGGCGGCTACGACGCGGGCTACTACGTGTATCTATGGTCGCTCGTATACGCTCAGGACATGTTTACCGCGTTCCAAAAGGGCGGCCTGGAAAACCCCGCCGTAGGAATGCGCTATCGCACGACGATCCTCGAGCCGGCGTACACGTACGGCGCCGACCAGGAGGTTCGCGACTTTCTCGGTCGACCGATGAGTCCGACCGCCTTCTATCGCGGCTTCGACGCAGACTCACCGAGCCAGAGCGTCGACACGCGCTAGCGTCGCGCGATAGATTCCCCCGAGCTTTTGGTAGGCGGTGCGCATGCCGGGCGTCGGCGCCGCGTCGGCGCTCTCGACCGCACTGCCGAGGTAGTCGAGTTCGTTTTCCAAGTAGAGGAAGCTCGTGAAGTCGTGCGAGTACGAGCCCACCGAGTCGTCGGGATTATCGGGCGGGGGCTCGCCGATCACGTCGCGGCGAAACGCGACGAGGCTCGCGCCGGATAGGCGCTTCGCGCGTTCTTGCGCGCGGGCGCGTGCGTCCGCGACCTCCGCGCGCAGCGCCGCGACCTGCCGGGCCAGCTCGTATTGCGCGCGCAAATCGGCTGCGCTGGCCCGGATTCGCGGGTCGCGCAAGACCGTGGCGCCGCGCGCGTACGCGCCGCCGTTTACGCTAAGCCGCACCGTGTACGCGCCGGGCGGCGCGAGCGGGCCGTCCGGATCGCCCTGGTGGAAGTCCCAGATGAAGCGGTGCGCGCCGGCCGAGGCCGGCGGCACGGGGTGGCGCGCGATCCAGTGCGGCGTGTACGGAACCGACTTCGGATCCCGCGGCTTCGGCGGCTCCGCGCTCGACCAGCGCCGAACGAGGCTGCCGCGCGCGTCGAAGATCTCGATGACGACCGGCGTCCGCGGCGCGCGCGCGAGATAGTAGTCGACGTACAGGCCCACCGGCGCGTTGTCCGACTGGGGCTCGTCGAGCGGCAGCGGCGTGCCCTCTTCGCTCTCCGGCTGCTCGCGATACGCCGGCGCGGGCGCGAAGAGAAAGGCGTCGCCGGACGCGAGGGCCTCGCTCATCTGCCGCAGCGGCGTGACGTCGTCCATGATCCAGAACGAGCGCCCGTGGGTCGCGACGACGAGGTCGTCGCCGTGCACGGCGATGTCGCGAATCGACGTGACCGGGAGGTTGCCCTGGAGCGATTGCCACGCCGCGCCGTCGTCGAACGAGACGTAGACGCCCTTCTCGGTTCCGGCGTATAGCAGTCCGCGCCGCACCGGGTCCTCGCGCACGACGTTGACGAACGAGCCGTTCGGGATGCCGCTCGCGATCGCGCTCCAGGTCGCGCCGCCGTCGCGCGTGCGGTAGATGTACGGCGCGTAGTCGTCGAGCCGATGGCGGTCGATCGCCGCGTACGCGACGTTAGGATTAAAGTGCGAGGCATCGAGAGTGGCGACCTTGCTCCACGCGGTCAGCGCCGGCGGCGTCACGTTTCGCCAGTGAAGACCCGATCCTGAGCCTGTCGAAGGACGCGTCACCCAGACGGAGCCGTCATCGGTGCCCGCCCAGACCAGCCCCGCGCGCAGCGGCGACGGCGCGATCGTGTAGACGACGCCGTGGCGGCGCACGCCGTTGGTTTCGGCAGCCGTCGGAGCGTCGAGATTCGACGGCGTTCCCTCGTTGACGCGCGAGAGATCCGGGCTCACGATCGCCCACGTCTTTCCGCCGTCGCGCGACCGGAAGACGCTCTGATGCGCGAAGTACAGCGACGTTCGATCGGCGGGCGAGAACGTCAGCGGCAGCGTCCAGGTGCTGCGCCACACGACTCCGGGATGGTCGAGGACCGGATCGAGGTTCTCTTCCCATCCCGTCGACGAGATCTCGCGCGTGACCGTCGGCCCGCCCTGTCCGCTGGAGTCTCCGTACACGACGCCGGGATGCCGCGGATCCGGCGCGAGCTCACCGTTCTCACCGCCGACGTCGAGCGGCCGGAAATCCTGCTGCGACACCGCGCCGTACCGGCTTGCGCTCGGCGCCATCGCCGCGCCGGAATCTTGCTGCGCTCCGTAGACCCAATACGGAAACGCGTTGTCCGTGACGACGTGATAGAACTGTCCCGTCGGCTGATTGTACCAGGAGCTCCAGGTTCGTCCGCGATCGACGCTGATTATGACGCCCTGATCGCTGCCCAGGATCATGCGGTTCGAATCGTTAGGATCGATCCACATGGCGTGATAGTCGTCGCCGGTCGGATCGCCGAGCAGCGCGTCGAACGTTTTGCCGCCGTCGAGGGAGCGATACGTCGCCGTGTTCATCGCGTAGATGACGTTGGGATCGCGCGGATCGGCGGTGATGCCGCTGAAGTACCAGCCGCGCTGCCAGATGCGCTGCTCGCGGTCGAGATGCGCCCACGACGCTCCGGCATCGTCGGAGCGGTAGACGCCGCCCAGACCGGGAGCGCTATCGACCATGGCGTAGACGCGGCGCGGCGCCTCCGCCGAGATCGAGAGCCCGATGTGGCCGACACGCGCGGGTAGCCCGTTCGTGAGCTGCGTCCACGTCGCGCCGCCGTCGTTCGACTTGTACAAGCCGCTGCCGGGGCCGTTCGACGGCGGGTACACGTTCCACGGCGGACGCCGTGTCTGCCACAGTGCGGCGTAGATCACGTCGGGATCGCCGGGCTGCAGCGCGAGCGAGATCGCTCCGGTGTCCGCGTTCTTGTAGAGCACCTTGCTCCACGTCGCGCCGCCGTCGCTCGTCTTGAAGACGCCGCGCTGCGCGTTGGGACCGTAGGGGTGACCGAGCGCGGCGACGTAGGCGACCGCGGCGTTGCGCGGATCAATGACGATCGCGCTGATCTGCCGCGTGTCGCTCAGCCCGAGATGGGCCCAGCTCTTGCCGCCGTCGGTGGACTTATAGACGCCGTCTCCATACGCGATGTCGGAACGCATGTCGGCCTCGCCGGTACCAACGTAGATCACGCGCGGATCGCTGGGCGCGACGGCGATGGCGCCGATCGAGCCGACGTCCTCGCGATCGAAGATCGGGTTCCAGGTGCGCCCCGCGTTGGTGCTTTCCCACACGCCGCCGTCGACCGCGCCGAAGTAGAAGTGGTCCGGTTGTCCCGGCACGCCGGCGACCGCCAGCGCGCGCCCGCCGCGAAACGGTCCGATCGAGCGCCACCGCAGCATGCCGAAGTAGGCCGCAGCGGCGCCGTCGCCGGCGGCCGCGGCAGAAACCGTCGCCGGCATAGCGAGCGTACAAACCAACACGAAAGAAAACAGGCGTCGCATAGACGCCTGCTGTTTGTTACCGCAAGGTGGCGCGCCTACCAGCCGCCGCCGCTGTCGCCTCCGCCGAAGTCTCCGCCGCCGCCGCCGCCCGCGTCGCCGCCGAATCCGCCGCCGCTCCAGTCACCG
>DATDGN010000052.1:0-5747 GCA_036522095.1 Candidatus Cybelea sp.
CCACGCATCCTTACTGTGAGGAACCGCCGGAATCTTCATATCGGTCGATTTTATCCTTGCAGGCTCGCGCGCCTTTTCGAGAGCGCATAAGCGAGTGATGGGGAGAGGCTGGGGCGCTTCGATGGCGTCGACCGACGGACTGATACACCGCTCGGCTCCGGGTTCGATTCCCGGGCGCTCCAGCCGTAACGGAGCCAAAACCGTTGCGAAGTCGCCACACATGTGATATCGTCGGCCACGTATCAGTCCGTCGACACATCGAAACATGCGAAGCGCCGCAGTAATGCGGCGCTTCGTCAATTCCGCTGTAAGTTTGTGAGTTTCGGCTGTGATTCGCCGCCGCAGTTGTCCGCTGGCGCCTGCCCGAATTTCCCAAGGATGCTGACTACTCGATTGCTAGCGGAACCTACGTTAATACTCAAGCGCGTAGGGCAAGTACTTTGCGCGTTCTCTGATCAAACGCTCAGAAACCTACCTTGAGGCGGTAGCCGCTCCTGGTTTCTTCACCCTCGGTTGACTATCTGCCCTAAGTTGGCCGCAGGCGGCGGCGATGTCGCGGCCCATGTTCTGACGCACCGTCACCGGCACGCCCGCCTCGTCCAGGATCGCCGCGAACTTCCAGATCTTCGCTTCCGGCGTTGCGGCGAATGCGGCGTCTGGCGTCGAGTTGTAGGGAATCAGGTTTACGTGATACAGGTGGCCGCGCATCAGCTTCGCTAGAGCATGCGCGCATGCCGCGTCGTCGTTGACGCCGTCGAGCATGACGTACTCGAAGAAGATCTTGCGGTTGGTGTTTGCGATGTAGCGCTCGCAGGCGGCCATTAGCTCCGCGAGCGGGAAGCGACGGTTGATCGGCATTAGCTTCGAGCGTAGCTCGTCGGTCGGCGCGTGGAGCGATATCGCTAGGTTGACCTGCAGATGCTCGTCGGCAAAAGCGTCGATCTTGTCGACGATACCGACGGTCGAGATCGTGATGTGGCGATGCCCCAGGCCGAAGCCGTGCGGGTCGTTGAGCAGCGCGACCGCGTCCATGACGGCGGCGTAATTGTGGAACGGCTCGCCCATGCCCATGAAAACGACGTTGGTGACGCGCTTGCCGCGCGCGGCAAGCCGGCGCGCCAGGAACAGCGCCTGGTCGAAGATCTCGCCGGCGGTGAGATTGCGGCTAAACCCGGCCTGCCCGGTCGAGCAGAACGCACACGCGAATGCGCAACCCGCCTGCGACGAGATGCACAGCGTCGTGCGCTCGGCGCGGTGCTCCATCAGCACAGCCTCGACCTCCTTGCCGTCACGCAGTCGGAAGAGGCCCTTGGTCGTCCGACCGTCCGCGGACCCTTGCAGTACCTCCGGCTCGAGCGACGAGAACGTCACGCCGCCCGCGGCGAACGCGGCGCGCAGCTCCTTCGGCAGCGTCGTGACGTCGCCGACGTTTTCTACCAGCTCCTTCGTCGCGGCGCGATAGATCTGCGCGAGACGATATGGCTTCAGCTCGTATCTGCGCGCGAACTCGTCGACGCTCGCAAAGCCGGCGCGCGCGACGACGTCGCGCAGCCAGATCGCTTGCGGATCGCGATTCATTCGAAGAGCGTCCCTTGCCGGATCTCCACCGCCTCGACAGCGACCGCCGGCGGCTCATCGAGCTTCGCGCGCACCGCCTTGAGATCGTCCCAGACGAGGCGCTTGACGCCCTCGATCTGGCCGCCGGTCTGGCGCAGTATGTACGCCGGATGGAACGTGACCATCAGCGGCGTGTCGCGCGGCCCGATGTACCAGCAGCCGCGCATGCGGGTGATTTGGAAGTCGCTTCCCAAGAACCACTTCGCCGCGGGCGATCCGAGCGCCAAGATCACCTCGGGCGCGACGATCGCGATCTGCTCTTCCAGGAACGGACGGCAGTTGTCCATCTCGCCGGCGTCCGGCGCGCGATTGCGCGGCCCGTTCGGGCCCGGCAGGGTCGGGCGGCATTTGACGGTGTTGCAGATGTAGACTTGTTCGCGCGGCAACCCGATCGCCAACAGCATCCGGTCCAGCAGCTGACCCGCGCGCCCGACGAACGGGCGTCCGAGCTCGTCCTCCGTCTCGCCCGGCCCTTCGCCGACGACCATGAGCCGCGCGAACGGATCGCCCTCGCCGTAGACGTTGTTGCGGCGCTCGTATCCGATCGCGCACCGTCTACACGCGTCAGCGGCGATCGCGGCTTGCGCGAGCAGCTGCTCGCGCGACGCCTCGCTCATCGCTTAACTTTGCTCCGTCACGTAGACGGCTTGACCGAACGTCACGACCTCGCACGCGCCGTCCTCGCCTTCCGACACGAAGAACTGCAGCCCGATCACCGCGTTGGCGCCGAGCGCGTCGGCGCGCTTGCGCAGCGCCTCCAAGGCCTCGGCGCGCAGCTGCTCCGCGTCGCTGAGAAACTCCGCGCTGGCGAGGCCGATCAGCATCCCGAGGCTGCGAAACGTCGAGCGCAGCCGGTTGCGCGGACGCGTCGCCGCGCCCGAGACGTAGCCGAACGTCCGCGTCGTGCGATATCCGTCGAGCCGGTCGAACGTGACGATGTTGTCGTTCGCGATCACGGCACCAAGCAGGCGCCTTCGAATTGCCGGTGGCAAATAACGGGCATGCCGGAGGTTTCACCGTCGGTACTGATCATCCGCCTGGACGGAATCGGCGATGCGCTCGCACTGGCGCCGTTGCTTGCGGCGCTGCGCCGCCGGGCGATTCCGGTTGATATCGTTTTACGGCGCTCTAATGCCGCTGTCTTCGCTGCGGCCGCCGCGCCACGCATCGTCACCGCCGATTTCGGCCTGCGATCGAGCTCCCGGGCGAACGTCGCGCGCATCGCGGAGCTGGGGCGGTCGCTGCGTGCGCACGGCTACTCGCACGTGCTCGTGGCGACCGAAGATCCGGGCGGCTATCGCCTCGCCGGCGCCGTCGCGGCGCCCGTGCGTATCGGGTTCACGAACGGCTGGGGCAAGCCGTTCAAGAGCTTGTGGGTGCGGCGCTTCCTCACCGCTGCCGTCTATCGTAGCGCGGGACTCGACCGGCGCGCGCGGCACGAGTGCGAAGTGCTGTCCGGCCTCGGCGCTCCACTGATCGGTGAAGAGCAGCCTACCAAAGACGCGGCGGAGCTGCGCACGCTCGTGCTCGAACGCGAGCCGCGGCCCGACGACCGCGTCGCCGTACAGATCACGCAGAAGTGGGAACGGCTCGGCATCGCGCTGGAGCAGGTCGTCGACCTCGTCCGGCGGCTGGCCGCGAGCGCGGAGCTGCGGCTGCTGTCGGCGCGAACCGAGGCTCCGTACGCGCGGCGTGTCGCGCAGGCGACGGGCGCGGCGATCGATTACTTCGACGATTTGGTCGAGTGGAAGGCCGCGATCGGCGCGGCGCCGGCGCTCGTCGCGCCGGACTCCGGCGCGATGCACGTCGCCGGGATCGTGGGCACGCCCGTCGTCGGCGTCTTTCCTCGCGGCCGTGACTTCGCGCTGCACGTTGCTCGCTGGGCGCCGTGGGCCGCGCGCCACCGCATCGTCGGCGCCGGCGCCGCCTGGCCGGCGCGCGCGACGGACGCGCTCGCGGACCTACTTTCTATCTGATCTATACGCACGGTCCGGTGCGGCGATAGAGCTCGATGCCGCCCACGACGGCGACCTCGGTGTAGCGGGCCTCGAGGAGCAGCCGCGTGAACGCGCCATTATACTCTTGCAGCCGCGCCGATTCCGGGAAGTCGCGATCGATGAGCACGAAACATGCATTCGTCTCGATCTGCGGAACCTCGGGAAGCAGACGCGCATACGGATCCGTCAGAGCGAGGTGCGTGTAGGCCTCCTCCTGCGTCGCGATACTGACCTCATTCGGCAGCGTCTCGAGGAATTGGTCGAGTGCGACGTCGCGCGGCTGCACCGCACGCAGGTTCACCCCGGGATGCAGCGGGTCGGCCACGGCAAACTCGACCAGGCAGAGCGCGACGCACGCGGCCGACGCGAGCCGAATTCGCCCCGACTCGATGCGTCGCAGCGCAAACGCAAACGCGACCAGGACGTATCCGGCCCAGGCTCCCGCGTAATGCGTGCCGAGCGTGAAAGTCGCCGACATGCGCGAGAGCAGGACTTCCGCAAGCGGGGCAACGACCAACCAGAACATGCGCGTTCGCAGCGGCAGAAACAGCAGCGGCACGAAAATCAGCGCCAGAAAACCGAGCCGCACCGCGAGCTCCGGTAGAATCGCGCCCGGCCACCCCCACGCGTAGAAGCGCTGCGGTTGCCACTGAAACGCGGCCTGCGCCGACGCATGCGGCTGGATGAACGCGAAGAACGCGACGAGCACGACGACGCTGATCGCAGCGATCGCCGCAGCGACTTTCCCTCGCGTGGTGCCACGGTAATGCCACGTGCCGAGCGCACCGCCGATCGCTAGAAAGAGCGCCTGATCTTCCTTTATCGCAAGCGTCACTAACGCAAAGGCGAACGTGCACCGCATCAGGCCGGCGTCGAACGCGTAAAGCGTCCAGGCGACGGCGGCGGGCGCGAAGCTGTTCTCGTGAAAATCGCCGAAGATCAGGCCGGCCAGCGGCGGATAGAGCCACGCCACCACGGCGGCGAGCCGCGCCGCGCCGATATCGCCGCGCTCGCGCAGCACGAGCCCGTATATGGGCGGCGCCACCAGCGCCCCCGCGACGGCCGCGAGCACGATGAGGGTGAGCGGCGAATGCGCCAGCGCGAGCGCGACCCCGACCGGATAGAGTATCGGCGAGAAGTGAAAGGCCCAGTGGCTGCCCTCGATCGGATTGCAAAAGCAGCCGAATGAGCTCGCCGCCGTCTGGCTGAAGATGCCGAAGTCAACCAGGTTGCGATGCACCGCATACTTCGCCCATCCGAGGCCCGTAAACAGTGCCGCGTAGAGCAGGCATCCCAGCCAGAGAAATCGATCGCGCACGCGTTATTGCGAGAGCAGCGCGCGGCGTTGCTGAAGGTACGGCCAGATGAAGGTGTCGATGCCGCCGTCGAGCACGTCGGCAACGTTACCCGTCTCGACGTCCGTGCGATGATCCTTTACGAGCTGATAGGGCTGCAGCACGTACGAGCGTATCTGCGACCCCCACTCGTTGGCCTGACGCTCGCCGCGTAGATCCGCGAGCTTGCGATCGCGCTCCTCGGCGGCGCGAGCCGCGAGCCTCGCCCGCAAGACGCTCATCGCCACGTCGCGATTCTGCGCCTGGGAACGCTCCTGCTGCGATGTCACGACGATGCCCGTGGGCTGATGAACGACGCGCACGGCGGATTCGGTCTTGTTCACGTACTGACCGCCGGCTCCGCCGGATTTGAACGTCTCGACGCGGACGTCGTCGGGCTTGATCTCGACGCCGGCGTCGTCGCCCGCCTGGACCTCGGGGATGATGTCGACCGCGGCGAACGACGTGTGCCGGCGATGCGCCGCGTCTGACAGCTTTTTGTATTCCTCGGCGGTCAATCCATTCGGATATCTTGCCGAGACGTAGACGGTGTCCCCGCCGGACCGATAACATTCTTCAGCCCAGTGTGGCTTGCCGCCATTGCCCCGCGAGAGTGGTTCGTTCTTGAGAACGAGCAACGGATCGGCTTTCAGTGCCGAAGGAACGAAAAACCATTCCCCCTGGCGAATGAAGGCCGCATTTCTGCGCTGGAAGCCGGCTTTACGCGAGACTCCGAGTTGTCCTTCTCGCGTTCGTACTTCTTCTGGCTTCAACGCGATTTTTGCCGTTGCAACCGTGG
>DATDGN010000053.1:0-30271 GCA_036522095.1 Candidatus Cybelea sp.
GCTAGTAGCAATCACGCTTTGTCCAGACGGGGTTGTCTTGAATGTTGCGGTGCCGTGCTCGATCGAGTCGATGCCGGCGCGCAGCGCGTTCTTGATGCCCTGCGTGCCGATCGCGTGGGCCGCGACACGCAGCCCATGGCGATGCGCCTCCTCGATCGCCGCCGAGAGCTCGTCGGGGGCGAGCTGCGCGTTTCCCGGAACCGCGCCCTTGGTCAGCACGCCGCCGGTCGCGATCAGCTTGATGCAGTCTGCGCCGGCCCACATCTGCTCGCGCACCGCCTTGCGCGCGTCCCACGGCGAATCGACGGCGCGTCCGATCGGCCATCCGTGGCCGCCGGTCATGCACAGCACCGCTCCAGACGTGCGCATGCGCGGCCCCGGAATGCGCCCCTCCTCGATCGCTTCGTGCACGTCGGGCGCGATGCGATTGGAGCTGCCCACGTCGCGTATCGTCGTGACGCCCGCCTTGATCGACTTGCACGCATTCTCGACGGCGCGCAGCAGCCGCTGGTTGGGCGTCGTCGTCTGGATCATGCTCATCATGTCCGGCTCTCCGCTGCCCTCGAGATGGGCGTGCGCGTTGACCAGACCCGGCGTTACGCACGCAGCTTCGATCTCGCACGGCCCTTCGGCTGCGCGAATTTCCTTGACGCGGCCGTCCTCGACGACCAGATCGACGTTGCGCTTGGGCGGCTCCAGCGTGCCGTCGTATAGGACACCGGCTCGGACGATCATCGCGGCGACTATTCGAACGCGGGCCAGGCGCTCCTAGGGGCGTCTCCTAGTAAATCTTCAGATTCGTGAGCCCCGCGACGCCGTTGACGATGAGCTGCACCGCGATCGCGGCGATGATGATGCCAAAGATTCTGCCGACGGCGTCCACGCCGGTCTTGCCGAGCCACCTCGTGATCTTCTGCGCTCCGCGCATGGCCAGATACGTGGTTCCTATGACGACGAGCGCGATGATCACGAAGACGCCGCTGTGGAGATTATGCCCCGGACCGGGCTTCACGAGCGCGACGGCGATGGCCATCGAGCCCGGCCCGACAATGATCGGAATCCCCAGCGGAAACACCGACGGATCGGCGACGGGCTTCGCGGAGTTCGCGGCTTGCGTGTCGGTCTTCTCGGCGTAGACCATGTCGAAACCGACCTTGAGCAGCAGCAAACCGCCGGCGATCTTGAAGGCGCCGATCTCAACGCCAACGGCGCTGAGTAGCGCCTCGCCAGCGAAGGCGAAGCCGATCAGTATAACGCCGGCGGCAATCGAAGCGCGTAGCGCGATCTGCGCCTGCTCGCGCGGAGAGCGTCCCTCGGTCAACGTAGCGAACGCCGCCGCCGCTTCGATCGGATTGAGCATCGCGATCAGGGTGACGAACGCGTAGAGCGCCTCGCCCAGCTGTCCGGTCAGCATGACGTCCAATGCAGCCTGGCGTGGGCGGCTCTGGCGTGAGCGATTGCGGCGTCGTCGACCGGCCCGTCGACGAGCATCGTGAAGTGGCCCATCTTGCGGCGCGCGACGGCGTGCCGCTTGCCGTACAGGTGCAGCACGATGGACGGGTCGCGCAGCAGATCGGGTATGCCGGCCAGATGATCGCCGTTGCCATCGCCCAGCACGTTGAGCATGACGGCGTTGGCGAGCAAGCGCGGCGGCGACGGCGGCAGATCGCAGATCGCGCGCACGTGCTGTTCGTACTGCGAGCATGGCGTGACGTCGATCGTGTAGTGGCCGCTGTTGTGGGGCCGCGGCGCGATCTCGTTGACGAGCAGCTCGCCGCTGGTCGACAGAAAGAACTCGACGCAGTACGTGCCGACGATGCCGAGTCCACGACCGACGACCGCGGCCGCCTCTTCGGCGCGTTTGGCAATCAGGGGATCGACACGCGCGGGCGCAACGGTCATCGCGAGGATGCCGCGATCGTGTGTGTTCTCCGCGACGGGGTAACTGACGATGTCGTCGTGAGCGTTACGTGTCGCGATGACGCTCAGCTCGCACTTCAGCGGAACGGCGCGCTCGAAGATCAGCTCCGCTCGGCCCGCGGCCGCGACAGCCGCCTCGGCCTCGTCGGGCGACGCCGCCGGCCACTGGCCCTTTCCGTCGTACCCGCCCTGTGCGGTCTTGAGGATCGCCGGAAATCCGACGCGCTCGGCGGCGTCTCGCAGATCCGCGGCCGTCCGAACGGGCGCAAACGGCGTGGTGGCGAGGCCGGCGTCGCGGACGAACCGCTTCTCGCGCAGCCGATTCTGCGTAACGTGCAGAACGCCGCTGGACGGCGTGACGCGGCGCGACGATGCCTCGAGGTGACGCACCGACGCGATGTCGATGTTTTCGAACTCGTAGGTGATCACGTCGCTCCGGCTGCCGAGCTCGTCGATGGCGTCGAGGTCGCTGTAGGCGGCGACGATCTGTTCGTCGGCGACCTGGCCGCAGGGCGAATGCTCCTGCGGATCGAGCGTAATCACGTGATAGCCCATCCGCTTCGCGTCGAGCGTGAACATGCGTCCCAGCTGGCCGCCGCCGATCACGCCGATGGTCTCGATCGGCTTCAATCGAGCTTGCTGGAAGCCGCGCTGTCGTGCATTCGCGCCACGTAGGCGGCGAGGCGCTCCGCGACGCCCGCGTCGCTCAGCGCGACGATCCGAGCGGCGAGGAGCGCGGCGTTTACCGCGCCGCCGATCGCCATCGTCGCGACGGGCACGCCGGGCGGCATCTGCGCGATCGAGAGCAGCGAGTCGAGCCCGCCGAGCCGCGCCGATTGCACGGGAACGCCGATGACGGGGACCAGCGTCTTCGCCGCGGTCATGCCGGGCAGGTGCGCCGCTCCGCCGGCGCCCGCGATGATCGCACGGAGCCCGCGTTTTGCCGCCGACTCGGCGTACTCGAACATCTCGTCGGGCATCCGATGCGCGGACACGATGCGAACCTCGCACGAAATCTCGAGCTCATCGAGCGTGTCGCGCGCGCCCGACATCGTCTCCCAATCCGAACGGCTGCCCATGATGATCCCGACGATCGGTGCTTTGCCCGCTTGCGCCATCGCAAACCGCTTCGCCATAAACCGGATAAACTCCGTTGAAGGAAGAAAGGCGCGGTATGTCGCGGTTTCATCTCGGCGTCAACTACTGGCCGCGCCGCAGCGCGATGTACATGTGGCAGCGCTTCGACATCGACGAGATCGGCGAAGACATGGCCCGTATCAAGGACCTCGGCCTGGACGTGGTGCGCTTCTTCCTGATGTGGGAGGCGTTTGCGCCCGAGCCCAACGCGATCGACGCCGGCGCGCTAAAGCGCTTCGATGCCGTGATGGAACGGATCGCCGCCGCCGGTCTGAAGGCGATGCCGACGTTGTTTTGCGGCCACATGAGCGGGGTCAACTGGCTGCCGGCGTGGACGCTCGAGCGCGAGACGACGCGCGGCCGATTCCGCACGATCGCAAACGGCACGGTTGTGGACCGGTCGATCGGCGACTTTTACGCGAACCCCGAACTGCTGCGCGCGCAGCTCCTGTTCGCGCGGAGCGTCGGGGAGCGCGTGCGCGAGCATCCGGCGCTGTTCGCGTGGGACCTCGGCAACGAGTTCTCCAACCTCCGCGTGCCGGACACCGCGCAGGACGCGGCGCAGTGGAGCGCGCGGCTGAGCGACACACTGCTGGAGGCCTCCTGCGCAGGCTCGACGGGCGGGATGCACGGCGAGGACTTGGAGCAAGACCGCAAACTCAGACCGTCGAGCATCGCGGCGCCGTGGCCGTTTGCGACGATGCACGGCTACTCGGTGTACAGCAAGTTCGCGCGCGACCGCCTCGACACAAACGTCGTGCCGTTCCTCTGCCGGCTGCAGCAGTCGTTCAGCGGGAAGAGCGTGCTCTTCAGCGAGTTCGGCAATCCGGAATGTCCGCCGGGCAGCTCGAGTGTAAACGGTTTCGCCTGCCTCAGCGAAGACGAGATGGCGCAGTACGCTAAAGCGGTGTTCGAGCGGCTTCACGCGTCGGGCGCGCTCGGAGCATTCTGGTGGTGCTGGGCCGACTACGATCCCGCGCTGGCCAAGCTGCCGCCGTTCGACCAGGCGCCGCACGAGCTGCGCTTCGGCGTCGTGCGCAGCGACTGCACGCCGAAGCCGGTCGCCTCCGTGCTCGCGGGCTTTGCCCGTCAGCGGCGCGACGTCCTCGAGCCGCCGCCCCCGCCGATCGCCGCCGAGAACGAGCACTACGCCGGTCTCCCGCAGAGCATCGAGCGCGAATACCGGGATTACTGCGAGGCGCATGCCTGAAGGCGGCCGCACGCTGATCGTCACCGGCGCCAGCTCCGGCATCGGTCACGCGCTCGCGCTCCTAGCCGCGCGGGAGCGCTACGGCGTGGTCGCGGTCGCGCGGCGCACGGCGCGCCTCGACGCGCTCGCGCAATCGATCCGCGACCGTGACGGCAGCTGCGTGACGATCGCCGGCGACGTCACCGCGCGGGAGATGCCGGCGCGGATCGTCGACGCGGCGCTCCGCGCGTTCGGACGCATCGACGCCGTCGTGAACAACGCCGGGGGCGGCACGTACGGCCCTCTGATCGCGGAGACTGACGCGCAGATCGAGGCGCAGCTGCAGCTCAATTTCGCGGCGCCGCTGCGTCTGGCTCGCGCGGCGCTGGCGTCGCTGGAGGTGACGCGCGGCCAGCTGGTGTTCGTCGGATCGGGCAGCGCGCGGATCCCGCTGCCCAACTACGGAGCGTATGCGCCGGCCAAGGCCGCGCTGCGCGCCGCAGTGATTCAGCTGCGCCGCGAGCTGCGCCCGCGCGGAATCGCCGTGACCTACGTCGATCCCGGCCTCGTCGCGACGGAATTTCACTCGACCATCGGCATCGAGCGCGCGAAGCAAGTCCCGCCCGCCTCTCCGCAGCGGGTCGCGCGCGCGATCCTGCGCGGCATCGATCGCCGCTCCGCCGTGGTACACGCCGTGCCTTGGCAGTCCGCCGGCACGGTGCTCGGCGAAGCACTCGGCACGCTCGCCGACCCACTGATTGTCAAGGTCTTCACACCGAAGCGCGCGGAGCTCCCGTGTTACCCTGAGCCCTTCGACGAACTCAGGACAGGCTCTGTCGAAGGGCGACCCAGCGAAAACACCTCCTTCGAAAACGCACTCGAGCCGGTGGCGCGGCGACTGGAGCGCGTCAAGCTGGCTCAGAGCTTTCTGCGCGAAGCGCTCGTGCCGGGAGCGCGACTGGAGCTGAACGCGCTGGCGATGCGCTGGGCGGGGATGCCTAATAAGAACGAGCGGGCCGCGCTGCGCGAGGCGCTCGATGCGCTCGCGGCGGCTGGCTTTCTAGAACGCGTCGAGGATGAAGCGTGGACGGTCGTACGCGCGGCCGATTGATCGTTTACGAGACGCGCACGGCAGCGCGGCGCAGATATTTCGCGGCGATCGCGGCGAAGAACAGCAGCGTCGCGAGCAACACGATTGTGGCGCCGCTGGAAGCGCGGACGTAGTACGACAGGTAGAGGCCACCTACCGTGCTGACCGCGCCGAAGAGCGCCGCGAGCGCCATCATCGGCGCGAAGCGTGACGTCAGCTGATACGCCGCCGCCGCCGGTGTGACGAGCAGCGCGGCGACCAGCACGATGCCGACGGCCTGCAGCGACACGACGATCGTGAGCGCCAGCATCACGAGCAGCGCGTACTCGTACGCCGGCGCTGCGATGCCGCTGGCCTGCGCTACGACCGGATCGAACGTCGTGTAGAGCAGGCCGCGGAAGAGCACGACGACCGCCGCTGCCACGACGACGCTCAGCGCGAGAATCAGCCAGAGGTCCTGCGGCTGCACGGCGAGGATGTCGCCGAACAGGAAGCTCTGCAGGTCCACCGCGTAGCTGCGTTGCTGGCTCATTAGGTAGACGCCGAGTGCGAACATTCCGGTGAAGAGCACGCCGATCGTCGTGTCGAGCGAGATGCGGCCGCGACGATGCACGAACCCGATGCCGACCGCCGTTAACACGGCCACGACGCCGGCGCCGATGTAAAAGTTCGCGCCGCGCAGATAGGCGATGACGATGCCGGCGAACGAGGCGTGCGCGATCCCGTCGCCGATGAACGACAGCTTGCGCAAGACGACGTACGTCCCCATGGTCGAACAGAGCAGGCCCACGGCGAGCGCGGCCACAAAGGCGCGCTCCATGAAGGCGTAGTGGAACGGCTCCGTCAGAACCGTCACGCCTTGATCTCCGGGTGCGCCGCGTGCGCGGCGTGCGACTCGTGATCGTGACGCAGGTGCCCGTGCGTGTGGGTGTGCTCGCGGATCGCGCTGTACGCGCCCGACGCGACGACCTCGCCCGGCGTGCCGAGGGCGAGGACGCGCCGGTCCAGCACGAGCAGGCGATCGAACCACTCGTCGACGCGGTCGAGATCGTGTGTCGCGGTCAGGACGGTCAGGCCCTGACCCGCGAGCCGGCGCACGATGTGGCGCAGCGCCTCGTCCGTCGCAGCGTCGACGCCCGTCGTCGGCTCGTCGAGCAGCAACAGTTGCGGCTCCTGCGCGATCGCGCGCGCGACGAACGCGCGCTGCTGCTGGCCGCCCGAGAGATGCGCGATCGGCCGCGCGGCGAGCGGAGTCATGCCGACCAGCTCGATGGCGCGCCGCACGGCCTCGCGATCGTGCTCGCCGAAGTGCTGCCAGAAGCGCAGCCGCGCGAAGCGGCCCATCGCGACGACGTCCCACACGGTCGCCGGGAACGACCAGTCGACGGCCTCGACCTGCGGAACATAGGCGATCGTCCCGGGCCGCAGCCTGCGCGGCGACGCGCCGAGAACGCGCAGCTCTCCACTCGCCGGCAGCAACAGGCCCGCGATGGTCTTGAGCAGCGTCGACTTACCGGAGCCGTTCGGCCCCACGATGCCGAGCGATTCGCCGTAATGCACGGTGAGCGTCGCGCCGACCAGGGCGGTAAAATCCTCGTACCGCACGGTCAGACGCCGCGCCACCACGGCGTCTCCTCCCCTGTCACCCTGAGCCTGTCGAAGGGTGACTTCGCTACTCACTTCAGCGTCTTCACTATCACGCCGGTGTCGTAGTTCAGCATCGCGATGTAGTTGGCGACGCGCGGATCCGTGCCGATGGAGTCGTCGTAGAGGTCCTCGACGACGCGGATGCCAGCGCCCTGCGCGATCGAATAGAGGATCTTCGGGCTGTACTCCGGCTCGCTGAAGACGCCGTGGACGTGATGCGCCTTGGCGAGGTCGATCAGCTGAGCGATCTGCCGCGGATTCGGCTCCTGGCCGGGATTGCGCTCAACGAACCCGAGCGTCGTGATGCCGAAGCGGTCGTTGTAGTACTGCCAGGCGTTGTGGAAGACGATCATGTAGCGATGCGACGGTGGAATCGCGTCGATCTGCCGCTGGATGTCTTTGGTGAGCTCGGCCAGCCGCCGCTTATAACTCGCAGCGTTGCGCCGGAACGCAGCGGCATGTGCGGGATCGGCCGCGATGAGCGCGTCGCGAATCTTCAAGACGTAGCGCTGCGCCAGCACGGGATCCATCCACAGATGCGGATTGAGGCTCTTGACCGGAAGGCCGTCGGCGCACACGACGACGCGCAGATTCCGCGAGCCCGCGTCACGCAACAGCCGGTCGAGCCAAGCTTCGAGCCCCGCGCCGTTCTCGACGAGCACTTGTGCGTCCGCGACGGCCGCAACGTCCTGCGGCGCGGGCTGAAACGTCTCCGGCGACGCGCCGACCGGAACGATGTTCTTGACGGTCACGTACTGGCCGCCGACGCCCTCCACCAGCGAGTTGAGCGTCGAGATCGTCGTCGCCACGGCGATCTTACTCTCGGTGTCACTCTGAGCTTGTCGAAGGGTGACGGGGGACTTATTAACACACGCCGATAGAGCGATCAAGGCGAGCGCACAAACGGCGCGCGTCATCTGCACGAGCTGCACCGTCCGAAGAACTCTAGCGCGTGGCCGTTGAGCTCGAAACCGTACAGCGCGCGCAGCGACTGAGCGAACTGCTCCATCGCCGCGCAGTCGACGTCCTCGACGCGTCCGCACTCGCCGCAAATGGCGTGATGATGGTGATGGGCCGGCGCGCAGAGCATGTAGCTCACCTCGCCCTCGGCGTCGGCGCGGGCCGTTACCTCACCCTTGCTACTCAGACGGTCCAGCGTGCGATAGACCGTCGACAGCGACACGCGCGCACCGGCGCGCTTGAGCGCGCGATGGATCTCCGCGGCCGAGAGAAACCGCTGGTCGCGCGACAGAATTGACGCGATCCATTCTCGCGGCCGCGTCACGTAATCGGCCCGGATTCCCATGCCGGACTATTTGCGAACTATTCGCAAAAGTCTTCCTAGGTCGGGGTCGGCGATGGGCTCGGCGTCGGGCAAGTCGCGATCGCGGCCTTGGCCTTGTCGCGCACCTGGCCAGCCCAATAGGCAGAAGTATCGGCCCATGCCGGCAGCGTTAGTCCGACCGCGGCCGCGCGCGTTTGTACCTTTGCAATGACGTCGGCAAAGGACGCCGGGACGGCTCCGCCGTCGGCGTTGACGACGTTAGCCAGCGCCAACCAAGCGTCGGCCAGGATCATCGTGGGCAACGCCGTTGCGGCGGCGGCGCAGGAGGCGTTGAGCTTGGCCGCCACGTCGGACTCGAGTGCGAGCGCCCAGGCCGAGTAGGCGGCGATTTGCGCAAACAGCGGGGCGCGCTCGGCGTCGCTGGCGCAGATGCTATCGAGGACGTCGCGTTCCTCGTTGAGCGTTGAGATTACCTCGGCGATCGCGCCGTAGCGCTGCAACAGCTTGGCGGATCCGCTTCCCGGGCCGTGCCGATCGTAGTCGCGGATGCGCGACGAGGCGTCGTCAATCGTCTGGCTGTTACAGCGGCCCGACGCCACGAGGATCGGCGCACCCGCATGCGCGGGCTCCGCGACGCCGAGCAGCACGACGGCCGCCAGCGTAAAGGCCACACGGTGCCGCGGATTCCTCATTCGCTTTGACAGGTGCCCATGCCGGCACGTACAATCCTCCACGGTCGCCAAATCGGCAACCCGTGGGGATGTAGCTCAGCTGGTAGAGCACTTGCTTCGCATGTAAGGGGTCGGGGGTTCGAGTCCCCCCATCTCCACCATCGGAAACGCCTTACTCTGTATGGGATTCGGCGTTTTGCTTTTGATCCAAAGCCTCCCAATTGGCGAACACTTACAATTGAGATAAGGGGTCAGTCCGCTGCCACCAGACGAAAATACTCTCCCTTACGTGGTCACGCAAAGCGTTTTCGCTAGTCCGAGCAGCATCGCGGTATGCGCGCACGACGATCTTACGACAATCGTCCAAGAACGCTGGCAACAACAGCACGCGGGCTACCTACCCCAACAGTAAACGCAGGATAGTTAGCGGCGCCGGCCACGCAGGATAGTTAGCGGCGCCGGCCACGCAGGGGTTGCCCGCAGTTGGTCTCAAGCACGGTCGGCGGTCTCGATCTACGGCGCGCTAGCTTTAGCTCCGGCAGGTGCGCGCTTAAGATCTGGGGAAACAGCAGCCGCACGGGATAGGATAATCAGCCGTCGCTACATTTTCATGTCGCAGTGGTTCATCTGTCCCGAGCTGTGATCGTGTTGCTGCGCGGCGAGCCATTGATGGATCGCTGCGACGAGTGCCTGATCGGTGCTGTCCAGCATGACCGCCGCGCCAGTCGGAGTTTCGAAATAGCGTATCGACACGTGGGACGACCGTGATGCAAGCTGCGCTAGTCCCGGCATGTCCTTGCCATGGATGTAGGCGGGGTCAGAATAGTCGCCACGAGCGAACCTTCCCGCCTCCTGTAGCAGATGCGACCGAACTAGCTGGATTTGTTTTACATCCATATCGTGAACTACGATCTCAACCACACCCCCCGTTGCGCTCGGCAGGAACATGTGCATGGCTCGTGATTGGTCGAACGGCATTACTTGAGCGCCGTGCTCCATTATCATATCCTGATGCAAAGTGTCCGCTCGCGCGCCGAGGGGCAACATCGCGAGCCCTAGTCCGAGAGCGGTTGTAAAGAATTTACGATTCATTCAGGGCCTCCGACAAGAGAGAACGTGCTTCAATCAGCGCATCGCGTTTATGAGCGGGAATCGCCTCAAACGTTTTGCCGAAGCGAGCCCTCCGCGATGCCGCAAGGCGTTGCACCGCCTTCGAGACGCCCGGGAGCGACTCGATGTGGGTGTATGATAGCGCGCGTTGCATCGCCGCGTGGTCCGAGAGCGGAGATTTTAACGGGCTCCGTCGCGCGACTCGTCGAGGGTCGTCAGCGCGCGCGGCCTGCGCCTGAACTTGACCGCTTCGGAAGTAGCCCGAATGCCCAATGTCTCGCCGAGCGCCGTGCGGCGCCTCTCGTCGAGCGAAACCGTGATTTGGACGAGCAGAAAAGTGGGTTGCAATCCAGGGCAGGAGCCGGTCTGCGATGCGGACACGATCGTCACGTTCAAGGGCGGCCGAGCAAACTCCATAGCGATCTGGCACTAGGCGGCAACGAAGGCGAGCTCTTCAAGTGCCGCACGACGCTGGTTAAAACTTGAAGACGATACCGTTGTCGCTTGTACCACCACTGAACGTCGTGCCGTAGAGCGTGCCGTTTAGGACGACCAAACCCACGTACGGGTACGCGCCGTCCGGAGCGACGTTCGTGAAGCTGTGAAGAATGTGTTCTGTGCCGGACGGGCTCATCGAGTAGAACGTTCCATAATTGTTCTTACCACCGTTGTAGGTGGTGCCGTAGAGGGTGCCGTTCAGGGCGATCAGATTGTCAAACGGGCTTGAGCCATCCGGCATCGCGTTGAACTTGTGGACAACCTGTTCGGTGCCGGACGGGGTCACCTTATAGACCGTCCCGTGGCTGTTACCGCCAAACTGCGTCGTGCCGTAAAAGGCTCCGTTCAGATAGACGAGGCCGCCATATGGCATTGCGGCGTCCGGGCTTCCTTTGAAACTGTAGACGACGTGTTCGGCACCCGACGGGCTTATTTTGTAGACGCTTCCGTAGCCGTACTGACCATCGTTAAGCGTCGTGCCGTAGAGGGTGCCGTTCAGCAGGACGAGGCCCGCGAGAGGCTGTGTGCCATCCGGGGTGCCGTTGAAGGCGTGCAGGACGCGTTCGGCTCCGGACGTAGTCACTTTGAAGACGGTTCCGTTGCCATATTTCCCTCCGCTATACGTCGTGCCGTAAAGCGTGCCGCTGAGCGCGACTAGCCCCGCCCACGGGTACTCGCCGTCCGAACCTCCTTTGAAACTGTAGAGGACGCGTTCTACGCCGGCCGTCGTCACTTTGAAGACGGTTCCAAGGTTGTTCTTACCACCATACTCCGTCGTGCCGTAAAGCGTGCCGTTGAGGGCGGTCAGGCCGGTCACCGGGTTCGCGGCATCCGGAGTTCCTGCGAATTTATGGAGGACTTGTTCCGCCCCGGACCCGGTGACCTTATACACGGTGCCGTTGTCGTTTGTGCCACCGTACCGCGTCGTGCCGTAAAGCGCGCCGTTGACGGCAATCAGCCTCCCATACGGGCCCGAGCCGTCCGGGTTTCCTGCGAAGCTGTAAAGGGATTTGAAGGCGCGGACCCCGGGCACTTGTTGCGCAAATGCGTCGTGCTGCAACGCGGCGGGAAGCAGCGATGAAACTGGGTGTTGCGAACAGCCCCCCATGACGACCAAACAAAGCGCTAAGAGCGCGGCCGAAACGCGCATTTTGTAAAACCTCCGATCGCAGAACCTCAAAAAAGCTCTGGAACGCGTTAAAATGTTCTAGGCAAGCTTCTAAGAAGCCTCGCACCGGCTCCAAACGGCGGCTCCGGCGCACTTTCAACAATTTCGAGACGTATCCTGGCGCCGAGCGTTTACTTCGCATGTAAGGGGGTCGGGGGTTCGAGTCCCCCCATCTCCACCAAGCAAAATGCCTGATTTTACAGGCGTTTTGCGTTTTTGGCTTCGGCGCTGGGGGGCTTAAATCGTGACCACTTACATTCTGCAAAAGTGGTCGACATTCCGAACTGAGTCCTCGGCGGCATTGTCAAACGTCTTGAACGACAATCTTTTTGCAAATCCGATTATTGAGCGGCCCGGTCGAATTTACGACAACCTTACGACTACCTAGAGGAGCGAAGGCTTGGACCACTCGAGTGCTGGAACGGGGTCTATTGCCCCGTCATCTTCAACGCAGCCTCGGGCAGACGTTCGCCGACGATTTGGATCTGAGAAGCTTTCTCTTGGATTTCGTGCAAGTCATCGTCGGTCAACTGGACGTCAAGAGCGCCAAGATTCTCTTCCATTCGCTCAAACTTGGTCGTGCCAGGAATCGGAACGATCCAAGGCTTCTGCGCGAGGAGCCAGCTGAGGGCGATCTGCGCAGGCGTCGAATTCTTGCGAGCCGCTACCGCCTTTACGAGGTCTACGAGTGCGAGGTTTGCTTTACGAGCTTCCGGCGAGAATCGTGGAACGTTGTTACGAAAGTCAGTCGCATCGAACTTGGTATTCTCGTTTATCTTTCCGGTAAGAAAGCCGGCACCTAGAGGACTAAATGGGACGAAGCCGATGTTCAGTTCCGCAAGTGCCGGCAAGAGCTCCGCTTCCGGCCCGCGCCAAAATAGTGAGTATTCACTTTGAACTGCCGTGACGGGCTGCACGGCGTGCGCACGGCGAATCGTCTGGACGCTCGCTTCGGAAAGACCGAAGTGCCGAACTTTACCTTCAACGATGAGGTCTTTGACGGCTGCGGCCACATCTTCGATCGGAACGTTCGGATCGACCCGGTGTTGGTAGAAGAGATCGATGTGGTCGGTACCCAAGCGCCTAAGGCACCCCTCCGCGGCAGCCTTGATGTGCTCGGGACGGCTGTTTGTACCCCCTCGCCGCTCACCGGTCTCTAGATCGATGTCGAAGCCGAATTTCGTGGCGATGACGACCTCATCGCGAATCGGCTCAAGGGCCTCACCGACCAGTTCTTCGTTGACAAACGGACCGTACGACTCCGCGGTATCAAAGAGCGTGACACCGCGCTCATGCGCGGCCCGGATCAGCGCGATCATCGCTCCCTTGTCTGCGGGAGGCCCATAGAGTGCGCTCATGCTCATGCAGCCAAGGCCGAGCGCCGAGACCGCTAGGGCGCCTTCCCCGAGTCTGCGCGTTTCCACATGCCAATGATACCCGCTCAACCTGGTCCAGCCATCTCCGATCGCGCCCAACCCTTGGCGTTTAGACCGCCTCCAGCGCGGCGGAATTTGCGGGCGGCCCTTGGTCGTCACACCAAGCTACTCGTATCCCGCAGAACCCCGCGCATAGCAGGCTAACGCTCAAAAGCGTACGACAATCTTACGGCAATTTGCGCGGACACTAGCGGAAATCGCGAACGCCAGCGGACGAAAAATCGGCCTCAAAAAGGGCGCCGCCGCAACGAAAATGGACTATTTCTTGCGTTTCGTACGCACGCTCGACTTCGAGCGTCGTTTACTTCGCCGCATGCTTGGCAGCATCAGCCTACGGGTGGCTCGCCGGAACGTGGCCGTTCGGTGTCGTCTATTTGCTCTGGACGATTGAGGCACTTCGAAAGTGGTTATCGAGGACCAGGTCTCGACCGGAATTCAAAAAAGGAAGTGCGAGATGACGATCTCACAGCTCGCGAATAGTGCGGGTGTCAAAACAGATACCGTGCGATACTATCATCGGATCGGATTGCTGAGAACGCCGCAACGGCCCGGGCGCGGCTTCCGATCCTACGACGAGGACGACGTGTCGCACTTGCGCTTCATTCGACACGGTCAGAACTTGGGTTTCACACTGAACGAAATAGCTGCCTTACTTCAATTAACCTCGGCGGATTGCACAGAAGCGGAGAGCATCGCTAAGGAACGACTCCTGAACGTGCGCGCGAAGATCGAGGATCTTCGGCGATTAGAAGCAGCTCTCGAACAGACGGTCGCGCAGTGCAGCCGACGCGATGCTTCCGCGGGTTGCCCGCTAATCGCGGCGCTCTTTGAGTGAAGACAGCCCGTAGCATGGAAGCAAATCCGCTAAAGGCTTAGTCGACGCCTCGTTCGCGACGATATGTACCGAACAAACGCTCCGGTACATAGTAGAGAAGGAGCGCGCCGCCGATAGCGATCGCACCGAGCAGGTTCCAGCCGTGCGCTCCCAGCGATGCAGTGCTAAGGCCGTATAACAAAGCGACAGCGGCCATCGCCATGAAGAACGGACCAGTGGCGTAGCAGTGGACGCGATGGCATCGGAGCGCGTTCACGATACATCCTATAGCCATCGTAGCTAAAGCCATCGCCCAAAGTGCACCGCGCCAAGCGGAAGGCATTGCGAAGAAGCCGCTCGCGACGACCGCAGCCGCTGGAAGCCAATATATGGCGACAGCCGTCCAGCGGTGGCGCAGCAGGTCTCGCGACTCGTTGGCCGCCCTCTGCGTAATCACCGTTTTTCGAAAAGAGCGCGGCGGATAGCGTCGCGGATGAGCCCGATCGGCGGCGTGCCGGCTAAACTCGCGCCGGCATGATACGTGCGGCACATCAGCCCATAATCCGTGCGGGCTCGTGCGGCCGGCTCGGCGTCTTCACCGTTGACGCGCACCGAGGGCGAGCCAAGAAATCGCAGATGCTGCGCCGCTTGCGCGCTGGGAACGTCGATCAAATCGACGGCAGCGTCCGCGTGCTCCAAGATGACCGCTTGCCGCACGATCTCGCAGGTCGCGTCGCCGTGGGGACATCCGTCGAACGTCAAGATTTCGATACGCATGACCGATGCCGGCTTTCTAGTGTTGTGCACCGCTTGCGACGATGGTGCGCGCACGCGCCGCAAATACCGCAGCATCGAGGTGTGGCGCGTTGGTGATCGCGAGCTGATGCATCCAGAAAGATGGCTTGGGCGGAAGCGCGCTGGTCCAAACGATCCCCGGGGCATAGATCATGTACACATCCCACGCCGGACCGGTCGATACGGGAAGAACGCGTTCGTACGTAACTCCGAGGTCATTGCTTTCATCCCAGTAGTGCGAGACACGAGGATCCGGTGCGAGTGTCATCGCGTCCGGAACGTTGCTGGCTTTGCCGCCCAGCATCGGCACCCAAATCGTAAATCCGACGAGCCGACGACTGGGCTCGACGCTGAACAGCGAGTGTTCTACCTTTGAAACACCCTCAAGGCAGGCGGGACACGTCGGGCTGACGAGCTCCACGATGCGAACGTCATCTCGATGTTGGTTAAAGGCATCGCGAAAGGGCTGGTCAGCCGCGGTTAGCGTCGCAAACTGTGTCGAGGCCGAGTTTGCGCGCGCGGTACACGCGGCGAGCGCCACGCAAACGATGACCAGTGCGATCCGTTTCATGCGAATCGAGCCCACAGAACCGCTACAACCGCAGTAATCCAGACGAGCGCGGAAACCCAGACTAACGATGTGGATACGATACGCAGGTAAGAGGGACGAAGGCGACGGCTGCATGCGGCGCTGCGCCGGCCGAGCCAAAACGAAAAGCCGATCGCCCCCGCTGAAACGGCGAGCAACGGCAGGGTATAGGGTCGCAGCCCTTCGAGCGCCACGGCGCCACCGGCGCCAAGCAGAGCAACCACCAACGGTCCCAAGGCGGCGGGGCCGCTGCAACACGCGGCAACGGCTGCCGCCGTCGCCGCGCTCCCGATTCCAACGGCGGCGCCAGTCGCCGACACTAGCTCGCCGCCGGCATGGTTCACCTCATCCACGCCTCTAGTCTAAACCCTGGAGCTAACTCCATAGTCAAGGGACGGCGCACGATATCAACTGACCGAGCGATCGGCAGCGTACGACAATCTTACGACAATTCGCGCGGAAACTAGCGGAAAACGCGAACGCTAGCGGACGAAAAATCGGCCTCGAAAAGCACTACGCAGCAACGTAAATGGGCTATTTCTTGCGTTTCGTACGCACTCTACGCTTCGGGCGTCGTTTACTTCGCATGTAAGGGTCGGGGGTTCGAGTCCCCCCATCTCCACTATCGGAAAAGCCTGATTTTACAGGCCGTTTTCTGTTTTGGCTTCGTCCGCGCGGGTTGAAAGTGCGATCACTTACAATTGCGGTAAGGGGTCAGCCGCCTGAGCCCTGGAGCGCGCAGCATCGGTAAACCTTTTGCAACAGGCTTTCGCTAGCGCCAAGTCGCGAGCGGATCAAGAACCCCGTACGACGATCTTACGACAAGCAGCTGTTAGGTCGCGAACGTCCGGCACTAACAGCGCCTCTTATTCGAGCTCACGTTGGTTTCAGGTGGCTAATCGTACTTCGTAACGTCGGCGTTCTGGACTTAACGCACGCGTTTCATGTAGACAGCACGATCTCGCCACGCGGATGCGGCACCATGCCGGTGAGCATCTTATGCGCTCCGCTTGGAGTATATCGTCGTCAATAAGCCGGGCACAGCAAGGAAAAACAGCCTATTTCTGACGTTTCGTACGCATTTCATGCCGAAACGATGGTAGGGAAGGTTGACTCTGCCCCCAGGGCAGAGTGCACAATCGACCTATGTCGACGAAACTTTCGATCGGAGACTTCTCGCGAATGACCTTTCTGAGCGTGAAGGCTCTGCGCTACTATCAGGACGCCGGTTTGCTCGCGCCAGCGGAGGTTGATGGCGAGACTGGGTACCGTTCCTACGATCCGTCCCAAGTAGCCGCAGCACAGGTCATTCGGCGATTCCGCGATCTCGGTATGCCCGTAGAGCACATCAGGGCCGTTATCACGGCATCCGATCTCTCTGAGCGCAATGACCTGATTGTCTCCTATCTCAAGCAGGTTGAGTCGAGCCTCGAGCGCACGCAAGGCATCGTCGCGTCGCTACGCACGTTGCTCGAGGGGGCGCCCCCGTCGATGAATATCGAATACCGGTCGGTGCCGCGTCTTCGCGTCGCTGCAATCAACGCCGTCGTTGAATGGACGAGGGTCGCTCCGTGGTTTTACGCGTCATTTGAAGAGATTCAAAACGCCTTGCGCCGGCAACGCATAGCGCCGGCTGGGCCACAGAGCGGCCTTTTCCCCACGGAGATCTTTACCGACGCATTCGGCGAGATAACGCTTTTCGTACCAATCGCCGATTCGATGTCGCCTTCTGGAAACGTCTTCATTCGCGAGTTACCACCTGTCGAATTGGCTATCGCAGTTCATTGCGGTTCGTTTTCGGAACTCGATCGCACGTTCGGCCATCTTGGGGCACACGTCATTGAGCGAACGCTCGCGGTTCCCGGCCCGATCCGGGAACATTACCTGGTAGCGCGCGACGACGTCGCTGATGAGAGTCAGCTCGTCACGGAAATCGGCTGGCCGATATTCCGCACGACGCCGAACTGATGTTTCTAACAATTACCGTTCCAAACGCGCCGCCCATAAATCCGATCCACCGACACGGCAGCTTGGCGATGACCAAGGAGTTTATTCGATCGTCCCATCGCGCGGTTATTGACTCTCCCGTAGGGGAAGGTCTTACGCTGACCCCATGAAGCGAGGACGACTCGAAGGCAAAGTCGCCGTTATAGCCGGAGCAACCAGCGGCATCGGGGCCTGCATGGCCGAGGTTTTTATAGCTGAAGGCGCGCGGGTCGCAATTGCCGGGCGACGCCGGGAAAGAGGCGAGACGCTTGCCGCCAGGCTCGGTAAGGCTGCTAGTTTTATCCGCACCGACCTTACAATCGAGGCTGACGTCAACGCAATGATTGATCATGCCGTGGGACATTTCGGTGGTCTTGACTGCCTCATCAACAACGCCGGCAATCCAACCAACTTGACAGCCATTCCGGATGCTGATCTGGAGCAGTTCGATGCTGTAATCGCCATTCATGTACGGGCCGTGCTCGCCGGTATGAAATACGCTGCTCGAGTAATCACGCCGCAAGGGGGCGGCAGCATCATCAATATCACGAGCGTAAACGGATTCCGGGCGGGCCTGAGCGGTCACTACTATTCAGCTGCCAAGGCGGCATCCATCCACCTAACGCGTTGCGCAGCGATGGAACTAGGCGAAAAGGGAATTCGCGTAAACAGTATTTCACCCGGGATGATCGCAACGGGCGCCTTCGGCAAGTTTCCCGGACAGATCCTCGACGATGCAGACGATCATCCGGAATACGCACAGGCCGCCATCGCTAGCGTGGTGCATCGATGGCAGCCCTTGCAATTGGTGGGCCACCCCCTTGACATTGCTCAAGCAGCCGTGTTCTTAGCGAGCGATGAATCGCGCATGATCACAGGTCACAATCTTGTTGTTGACGGCGGTATTAGTGCAGGTTGGCCTATCGCCGCAGTGCGCAGCGATCGCAGCCTCTTCTTTAACACATTCCAATCTACTGCAACGAATATATGAGCTCACAGCGTCAGGGTGCCACATCTTACTTCAGCTGACCGACGTTTCCAGCGGAGTTGGAACACAGATTCCACACATCGCTGGTAGCGTTTACGAGGGGTACCCGTCAGCTTTTCGTACTCACTTTAGGCCACGCACCTGGCCTTTGTGTGGAGCCAGAACGGACCGCAGCGATGCCCTCGCTTTGGCATCGGCAGAGGTCAAAGGATGTATGACGACGTTTGTTGAGGTTCTCATCTTACGGTCGCCCGCGTCTCGCCGCGCGATCGGTAGAGATCCCAGAACTTGTCGGCAATGACGGAGGCATGGACGGAGTAAGCGGAATCCTCCCCGGGCGTCCCTTGTATCGTCCTGAACGTCATGACCTCACCGACGTAGATGCCCTCGGGTTTTAAACTCTCTGCGAGCAATCCGGCAAGTTTGTGCTTTGCCGCGCTTGAAAGAGCGAGCCCCTCCATTTGTAGACTCGCGGCCGCCTGATCCTGCGACGACACCTCGCCCAATCCGCCGGTTGGGATGGCTGCCATGTGCAGACTATAGTGCCTTGGCGCCGACCTCTCCTTGGGTGGGCTTCATTCTGTCGCGCGACTGCGAAGGCATTACGAAGCGGATCGGTCAATGTGCGGCAGCAGGCCTGGTGACGTGTCCTCGGACATCGAACGCGACACGCGAAGAAGGCTCAACGTCTACGGAATAGGGAGACCGCAAGCGAAAGAGTAGGTCAAAGAGGCAATCTAGCGCTGCCACGGTGTCGCGCTCGGCAGTTCGACGCCTTTGATATGCGCACCGTCTGCGGGTACGCTTCCTCCGCGGCGCGGCGTCGCGAGGTGGATTCGGTTGGTGTTGGCATGTGTTGCAGTTCACTCACGACCGTAATCGGCACTCCATTATAGAAGCGCATCTCTATTCGACCCTCCCTTTCAGGTATTGATTTTGCTACGCTCTAAAACAACAAATTTACGCTTGAAAGTTGCAAAAGTTTCGTTTTGGACCAACTTACGACTTTCGTCGGCAGGCCATGTTTGGGTGATTTGGAGATCGCCTCAGCAAACCCAGCCTCTGAGGTGAGCCTTAGGAATGTTGCTTAGCGGCTCTTTGCCTAACTTTGCAACCTTCTATATCGCTGGGGCGTAGTAGATCTTGTGAGAATCTCATCCCGCTCGCGAAGCGGCAGCAATCTAACTACCGGTCTTGGACTTGCGCTCATCCATCTCGCCGCCTTGTTCGCATTTGTGCCGGCACTTTTTTCGTGGAGTGCCGTCGGCGCTGCGGCGATGCTATGTTACGTTACCGGCGGAATCGGCGTGACGCTTGGCTACCATCGTTTGCTTACGCACCGCAGTCTGGAGTTACCGAAACCTCTCGAGTACGTCATCACAGTGCTCGGACTTCTCGCGCTTCAGGGCGGCCCGATCTCATGGGTCGCAACGCATCGACGTCATCATGCGCGCTCTGATCGGGAGGGCGATCCGCACGGCATGGACCGCGGTTTCTGGTGGGCGCACGTGGGATGGCTCTTCTTGGCGAATCCGGCGCGCCCGACGATTTCCGAGCAGCGCCGGCTCGCGGCCGACCTGGCGAACGATCCGTTTTACGGGTTCCTCGACCGAACCGCGGTGCTTTGGCAGGTCGCACTCGGCGTGCTCTTGTTCGCGCTCGGCGGCTGGTCGTGGGTTGTGTGGGGCGTCTTCGTCCGGCTCGTCGTCACGTACCACATCACATGGTTCGTTAACAGCGCCTCTCACTGGACTGGGTATCGCACTTTCCGTACCGGCGATCGCTCCACTAACAATTGGTGGGTCGCGCTCCTCGCCTGGGGCGAGGGTTGGCATAACAATCATCATGCCTTCCCGTTTTCCGCTCGACACGGTCTACGCTGGTTCGAACTCGACTTCACCTGGTTGACGATTCGTGCCCTGCAGCTCATCGGGATCGTGCGCAGTGTCAAGCTCCCGACGCGGCCGATGCTGAGCCGGCTGCGGGTGCTCGGTCCGCCAGCAATGCTGACACCGACAGCAGTCGGCACACCGGCGATAGGGAGCTGATAGCGACGCGAGGAGCGACCTAAGAAATGGCAACGGCAAGTATTTCCGTCGGCGCGAACACCGGGAGGAAGTGGCCATAGACCGTCCTTTTTTGTGGTGACTCTATAGATAACCGCCGTCAGCATGTCTCAATGTTGTGTCTTAACGTAAGGCGCAAGTCCAACTTGGTAACGGCGCGGCGTGTTCGGCACGCTGCGCGCCGCTTAGGCTCCCGTCTCGAAAGTCAGCGCGGCAATGCACCATCGACCAGCTGCTCGATCCTCGCTAACTTATCCAACGCGTCCGCGAAGCGGTCGCCGACGGCGCCGATTCCGATACGGAAGTGCTCGGGCTCGCCGAAGCAATCTCCCGGTGCAAGCAGCACGCCGTGCTCGGCCGCGGTACGGCAAAACGCTCGCGCGTCCTCGCCCGAGCGCAGCCACGGGTAGGCCGTCAATCCGCCGCGGGGCGGGATCCAGCCGAACGTATCGCGGCGCTCCGCCATGAATGCGTCGAGCACAGCAAGATTGCGGCTCGCTGACTCCTGCGTCTTCCGCCAAACTTTCTCACGCGCACGCACCGCAACTTCAGCTAATATCTCGCCGGCCGAGCAGTTCGAGACCGTAAAATAGCATCGCGCGTTCTTATACGCTTCGCGGCGGCGTGCGTCACGCTCTACGATCCACCCCGCTCGCGCTCCGGCTAGCGGAAACGCTTTCGAGAAATCGCTGACGACCGTCGCGTTCGATAATCGCGCCGCCGATTGCGTAGCCGTCCCGTGATAGATCGGATGGTAGACCTCGTCGCTGACGAGCGTGATGCCGCGTACGGACGTAAAATCGTGCAAGGCACTCATCTCGTCATCGCTCAGCGTCGTGCCGGTCGGGTTGTGCGGATTATTGACCAGAACGAGCTTGGTGCTAGCATCGATCAGCGCTTCGATCTCGGCAACATCTATCCGGAATCCGTTCTCGCGTCGGATCCTGTAGAAGCGCGTCTCGACGCCGAGCGATTCGGGTAACATCGAGAACGTCGGAAAACCGGACTGCGGGAGAACGACGTTCGCTCCCGGAGCCGCTGCGAGCCAGAAGAGGATGAGCAGCGCTTCGGAGGCGCCGGTGACGATCTGGACGCACTCTTCGCCGACACCATGCATCTCGGCGATGGCAGCGCGCAGCCGGTCGGAGCCGGAAGCGCGCCCGTACGTCAGCGCATGATTCAAATAGCGTTCGCGCTCGGCCTCGCCGGCTAAGTCCAGAATATCGTTCGCGGTCCACACGGGCCCCGTGCTGGCCCCGAGATCGAATTCGACGTCGTGAGCGTAGGTATCCAGCCAGATGTCGAGCGCGAATGGTTTGAGCTGCATACTATCCTCTTATGGAAGATACGTTCGCTACCGCTTCATCGTTCCAGATCGACGGCAGTGCCACCTATCCACGTCGATCCGCAAGGACAAGCGTTCGTTATTCCGAGTCCACCCACGGTCTAGCTAGCGCGTTATACCTCGACGACGCGAGCTGCGTCGGCGGAGCAGCCGGATTATCCGGTGACGGCTCGAAAAGGAGGGTCAGACGGAGGGATCCTTAGATGAGATCATTTCGAGCGCTTGTAGTCCTCGTTCCGTTGGGATTGTCGGCGGGATGTTCCGGTTTAGGTACGGTCAGTGGCGCGGCTGAGCCAACTGCGGCGACGAGCGTGACGGTCTACGCGAAGGGTGCGAGAGGCGACGTTGCTCCGGCGCGCACCATCGTCGGACCTCGTACCGGATTGCGGTTCCCGAGCGCCGTCGCGGTCGATGCGCATGGCAACCGGTATGTCGCGAACCGCGCCGCCAACAGCGTCACCGTCTACAGCAGCAACGCTCGCGGTGATGCCGCGCCGCTCCGGAAAATCGTCGGCGCGCGCACGGGCCTCAACCTCCCGACCGGTCTCGCGCTCGACGCTCGAGGCGACGTGTACGTCGCGAACCGATCGGGAGACACGATCACCGTTTACGCGCCCACTGCCAATGGAAACGCGGTGCCGATTCGCACGATCGAGGGATCGATGACCGATCTGAACGAGCCGACAAGCATCGCCGTCGACGCCGAGCGGAGTGTATACGTCACGAACCTCGCCGACCGCAGCGTCACGTTTTTCGCGCCGGGCGCGAGCGGCGACGTCGCACCGGTTCGCATCATTCACGGTAAGCGGACGAGGCTGACGGCGGCCTTTGCGATCGACGTCGATCGAGCTGGGACCGTCTACGTTGTGAACTCCGACGACAAGGGCATCTCAGGCGTGCTCGTTTTTGGCCCGCGTGCCAACGGCGACGTAGCGCCGATTCGTATAATCGCCGGTTCAGCGACGAAGCTGAAGACTCCGAGTGGCGTTGCCGTCGACCCGAGTGGGGCCATCTTCGTCTCCGACCACGGGGGAAGCGGCAGCGCCGGGGCGGTCCGCGTCTATGCGAAGGGCGCCAACGGCAACGCGCCGCCGATCTACTCGATTGCCGGAAGCGCAACCCGATTACGCCCGTACGGTCTCACGATTGATCGTACCGGAGAGATCGACGTCGTAAACCAGACGGACTGATCGCGCCGGTACGCACGGAGCGGTTCTGTTGCCTAAATCCTTAGTGACGGCGTTACAGGCGCGCCCACAAATTCATGAAGATTAAAACCGGACCGATTCCAGCATGGACGCTTGCGCTTGCGCGCGTCTTTCTAGGTTGCACGTTTCTCTTCAGCGAGCACGGCAACGGCCGCGGCGAATTGGCGCAGTTTTTGAAATTCGCTGAACAACAAGGCCTTCCGGAGTTGCGACGCGCGCCGCAAGCGTTTTGGCATCTGCCGCCAACGGGTTCTCCGCAACCGTTCGCAGAGCGCGGGAGAATTGCGGCCGTCGGCGTTTCGTCCGCATGAGCCGATCGCAAGCATTGCGTTAACTCCCGCCGCGCCGGCGCGAGACGAGCTCTACGATGCCATTCCTCACCGTCACACGAACCGCAACCGATACGAACCACGGCGCGCATTGCCGGATGACGTCCGAGCTATGCTGGATGGCGATTCGAACATCGGCGGGCGCGTACGCTCGTTTTTGTATTCAGAGCAACGGGACATCAAAACGATTGTTCATCTTATCGTTTGCTTCGCCCTAAAACGATAGTGACAGCGCGGCGCGTCCTGCCGTCGCTAGCATGCGCCTACGGGTGCTGCATCAGTGCGGTCGCTTGCATGAGGTAAGGCCTGCAGAGCGCGCCCTACCTTGTGACGCAACCGCGGACCGATGACGTAACGCTCTATCGCAGGAGGGAACGCGGGGCCGGCAAGAGAGAACATGGCGTTAGGTATGGAGAGCTGGGGACTATGTTGACGCAGTTTGCGTCTGTCTCGTCGTCGCAGTGTCCCTGCTTTGCGCGCCCATTCGCGCGCTAGCACAATGACGCCCGCATCGAGTCCCGCTCCGGCCACGCCGCCGGACTCGAGTACCGGTGGATTCGACGTGAGCAAGCTCACGCCCAAGCAGCACGCGGCGATTCGGCGCGCGATCATCAAAACGTCACAAAATCCAGTCGGCAACGTGACCGTCGCGCCGTTTCAGAACAACTTCAACTATGGCGTTGCCCCCGTACGCGCGCTTTCAGTATAATCTCAACATTCAGCCGGTTTTTCCGATCGTGCTGGGACCTCAACCTGCGCCGCAACCCTAGTTTTTATGGATCACTATAGCTGCTACGCACGCAAAGGAGCGAAACGATGAAGGCACGGTATGTCGTTGACGTGCACGCGCATCTAGGCGCCTCGCCGAGTATAGAAACGATCGCGGAGTCCGTACACTCCGCCAAAGACTGGCCGACGACTCGCACCAAGCATCCGCAAGAGTTCGCTAAGATTCCGACCGAACGCCAAACCGACAACTCGGAAACGCTCCTTGAGGTAATGGATCGGCACGGCGTCACGCACGCACTCATTCAGTCGCTTCCCGTTCAACCACCGCCGGGAGAAGGCACGGAACTCGTTGCCGCAGCCGCAAAGAAACACAAAGATCGCCTCTTCCCCTTATATCGTCCGGATTTTTTCCTCGTCAGCGTTGGCATGGGCAAAATGAGCGGCGATCCGGAGGTACTGGCCGAAAACAGCCGTCGAGTGGTCGACGACATCGAGCGGAAATTTCCCGAACTCGGCTTCATCGGCCACGGTGAGATCCTGCCGTCGCTGGTAACCAGAGAGATCGACCCGGCGAAGATCTCGCAAGCGATGCGGCCGATGATGGAAGCCCTGCAAGCCAAGAACGCGCCGATTCAGATAGCCACGAGCTACACCGGCATGAAAGGTAACCTCTATTATGGCGACCCTTTGTGGGTGGACGAGCTGGCCGGAGACTTCCCACAGGTGCCGATCGTCTTAGTCAAGATGGGGAGAGGATTTAACCGCTTCTTTGAAGCGTGTCTCGTCGTCGCCTTGCGAAACGCGAACGTCTTCCTTGAAACGACTAATGCCTCGCCGCAACACGTTCGCGTGGCCATCGATAAGCTTGGCCCACAACGCATCATGTTCGGCACGGACCTGCATGAGGTATCAAAGCAGTATTGTTACGATGAAGAGTTCGCGACGATGCGCAGCGCAAACGTCACCGACGACGAGTGGGAATGGATTGGCTGGCGAACCGCAAACGAAGTCTATAAGCTTGGATTGAACTGATCACAACCGGAGATAGTAAGATGACAACTCAAGACAGCAGAGCGCCGGATGCCGCGCCCGGTACGAAAGGCGCCAGTCACAAGAAGCGTAACGAGTTTACGCTGGTCGCGAAGGTGAAGCCGGGCCACGAGAAAGAGATTCGCGAGGGAGTCGGCAAGATATTTAGGGGCGAGGCCGGTGGGGATCCCATAAAAATCGCTGCGGACACCAGTCTGCACGATGCGCGGTTCGTGCTCTTCGACGACGACACAAGGTTCGCGCTCATGACCTCGTTTGAGGGAAGCTGGGATAAGTATTTCGACGACCACTTTGCGGCCTTCGGCAGCAGCTGGAACGTCGCGTTTAAGCACTGTGAGGGGTACGACGAGAACTGGCTTGCGGCCAGCCCCGTCGACGTTGATTCGTGGAAGAAATGGCTGCACGACAACCAGGTGACTGCGGCTGCGTACGGCACGAAGTATTCGGATGCCACTGTGAAAGAGATCCACCGGGCGCTGCGCTTGCAGAAAGCCTTCGAAGAAGTGCTCGACAATCCCGACGCAGCCAAGGCGCTCGAGCATCCCGCGTTGCGACCGCTGCTCGAGCTGGCGGCCGACTAGCATGATCATCGTCGCTGGATATCTAGAGCTCGATCCCGATCAACGTGATGGGTTTATCGCGAGCCGGAGGGCGGGGATGCGCGCCACAAGGGCGGAGCCGGGTTGCCTCGAGTACGCGTTCAGTCCCGATCCGGTCGAACCAGGGCGCATCATCGTCTTGGAGCGTTGGGCAACCCAACAAGAGTTCGAGGCGCATATCGCGGCGGCAAAAGCGCGGCCGCCAAAGGAAGCGGCCGCACAATTCAAGGCTGCTTCCGTCTTTGTCTATAGTGTCACCGGCGAGCGCCCTCTCGGACCATAGCTCTCGGCGTTAAGCAGACGCGATCGGACGTGAGCACAGACATGAGCCCAAGGCTGGAGCTCGAGAATATTCAGAACGGTGCGATACGTCCTCGGCCGTATCCTTACGTCGGCGTCTACGTTTTACTCCGTATCGATGATCGCCGCGCCGGACGCGAAGTGCTGCGGCGATTGCTGCCGGCTTTAAGTACGTCGACGGACCCGACCGATCCATCGAAACAAGCTTGGATTTGCGCGGGGTTCACGTTCCAGGGTCTCAAGGCAGTGGGCGTACCTGAAGATTCGTTGGAGTCTTTTCCGCTCGCTTTTCGGGAAGGCATGGCGGCCCGCGCAAAGTCCTTGGGTGACGTGGCTGAGAGCGCCCCCGAGCGCTGGGAGCCGCCGCTTGGATCGCCGGACGTCCACATGGCGATCAGCGTGCTTTCGCCCGACTCAGAGCGACTTGATACGCTCCTTGCACGGGCCCGCGCTGCCTACCACGAGCTCGCCGGCATCGAAGTCGTCTTTCGGCAAGATGTCTACATGCGGCCGGACGCGCGCGAACCCTTCGGCTTTCGCGATGACATCAGTCAGCCGGCAATCGAAGGCCTCGGCATTCCAGGGACAAACCGGCGAGAAGAGCCATTTAAGGCGGGCGAATTCGTGCTGGGTTATCCAAACGAGCTGGGCGAGGTCACGCGCGTTCCGCAACCGGAGATATTGGGTCGTAACGGCACCTACATCGCCTTCAGCAAGCTCCATCAACGCGTCGCCGCATTCCGCCAATACGTACGAGCGAACGCTTCGACTGCAGCTGACGAAGCGCTGATCGCCGCAAAGATCGTCGGCCGCTGGCCCAGCGGCGCGCCGTTAGTTCTCACGCCGCAAAATGATGATCCCGAGTTAGGACACGACTCGCAGCGTAGCAACGACTTCCTGTATGAAGCCGAGGATCCGCGTGGGCTGCGGTGTCCGCTTGGCGCGCACGCGCGCCGAATGAATCCGCGCGACGCTTCAATCATCGGTGTTAGTCGCCTGCATCGCATCATCCGGCGCAGCACCACGTACGGTCCGGAACTGCCTGAAGGAGTGATGGAGGACGACGGCGCCGATCGGGGGATCATCTTCATCGCCGTCGGCGCGAGTCTCGAGCGTCAGTTCGAGTTTCTGAAGACTGAGTGGATAAATCAGGGCACGTTCTTCGGCTCTCCCGATGAAAAGGATCCCCTGGTGGGTCCCAACGACGGCAGCGGCACGTTCACGGTTCCGCAGCAGCCCGTCCGGCGCAGGCTGAAAAGCTTGCCGGCATTTGTGATAAACCGCGGCGGCGAGTACTGCTTCATTCCGAGCCTCAGTGCGATACGCTGGCTCGCAGCGCTCGACGCCTGACCCGATCGGTAAGCTTTACTTCGCATGTAAGGGGGTCGGGGGGTCGAGTCCCCGCCATCTCCACCAATCGAAACGTCTCGGCCGCCGAAATTCAGAGCTCCAAGGCCTGATCGATAGCGCAGCTCGACAGTGGAGCCCCAAACGTTAGACGAACACTTATGCGGACGGCTAGCATGCTCGCCGTCGCAAAGCGGCTGGCTAGCGCGCTGGCCAGCGGCTCCCGTCGCCGTTTGGCTGCTCACCGTGACGGCGCGCGGGCGGCGGGATTGCAACTTTTTTGCTCCCGCGTGCTGTTCTGCTTGCAATGGGGAGGATTTTATGAGAGACTCTTTCCCTACCCTCAAGCGCGATCTTTCGAGTGGTCGATAAGTAGCGCCACCGAAAGATAGGTTCATATCTCCACTTTTTCAAAACCCCCGCTCGACGCTGCCGCCTTTGTAGGCGGCTATTCCGGTTTGGCGAACTGACCGCGGCAGCACCGTTAACGGTAAAGAAAAGAGGATTCACTATCGCACAGCGCCACCGAAATCGCAACGCCAAGCCGCGCGTTCCCAAAGCCGATACCGTAAAGGACGCCAAGGAAGCTCCTTTGGAGGTCTTCGGGAGTATTCGTCAAGTCTTTCCCAGCACGACGTTTTCCGTCGAGCTGGATAACGGACATACCATCTTAGCGCATATCGCCGGCCGTCTACGCCGGCACCACATCAAGATTCTTCCGGGCGACCACGTGGACGTCGAAATTTCGCCATATGATTTGACGAAAGGACGCATCGTTTACCGTTATCGCGCGGGCGAAGCGCGCCGATCGTAGTTGCGATCGGCAATACCGAGTTAGGAGACTCAAATGTACACCGATGAAACCCTTAATTGCGTCGATTGCGGACGCGCGTTCGCATTCACGGCGAACGAACAAGAATTCTTTGCGAGCAAAGGATTCACGAACAAGCCAAGCCGATGCGGCGATTGTCGCGCCGCGCGCAAGGCAGCCGGCGGTGGCCGCAGCGGATCAAACCGCGGTGGCTACGGCCCTCGCGAGATGTTCAAGGCCACCTGCAGTCAGTGCGGCGGCGTAGCGGAAGTTCCGTTCCAACCGCGTGGCGACAGGCCGATCTATTGCCGGGACTGCTTCGCGTCGCGGCCGAGTTACCGCTAGGCAGTCGAGCGCACGCGAGCTGGGCGGCCTTGCCTAGAGGCTCACGCAGGTATGCTGATGACTCTAAAGCGATGGGATGTACAAATTCCGACGATTTGTTCGTGGCTTAGCCGGCGAAAGCTCTTGTTGCCATATTCAAATTGTTCGCCCGCTTCAGTGGCATCGTAACGCGCCTGCGCGCCGGAATTCAATGGTGGTCGTCGCTGTAGCGTCTGGCTCTTGAAGTTAACGCGGTAGGCCTGGTCCTTTGCAAAGAGGAAAATCTCACCACGCGCGTTGGCGTAGCCGCCGTAGATGGGCTCAGAAAGTTCCGAAGCATCCTTACCGCTAGAGCGAGTCGTCACGGTAAGGGAGGCAACCGATAAGGGAGCGCGAACCACGACTCCGTCAACACTGCAAATGCAGGAAGGGTTGCGGGCGGGAGCCCGGCGATCGTTGTTGGCTTCGAGCTCCCCAAAGATCATGATTTACCCTGAGCTGCCGCTATGAACGAAGCGTTGGAATTAGCTTTCGCTTCTTTGACGAAATTGTCGAGCGCTTCGAGGCGTTCCGTGATCTCTCGAGCAAACGTCACGTCGACAAAGCGCCGAAAAATCGCAAATGGCCAGGCTAGCCGATAAAAATACTCGAACAGAACCGACGTATGCCCCTCGCCCGTTTCGGTGAATCGCCACGTTCCCGCAAACGACGCTAAGAAGAACGGGCCACGCGTCATCTTGACTGCGGCAACGTCAGGGCGCTTGTACGCAACGTAGATCACTTCCATCGCAAAGCCATGGTGGTCGGTGCACAGGGCCTTCGTGCCGATGTGCGGGGTCTGCTCGCCATCGAGTAGGCGCGCTTTGCTGAGGAAGGGATCCCATTCCAGGCGGCGTTCGTAGTCTTGCGTTAGATCGAACAGCAGCTCTCTCGGACAGTCAATCTCGAGTGCCTTCGTAAATTTCATCGTGCTTCACAGCTTTTCTTGATTGCGGAAAGAAGATACCGCTGGAAGGCTCTCATGACCGTCGCAATAGGAAGCGAGAACAGCCGCATCGGTCCACGGACGAGATACGTGCTGCTCAGCATCAAGTCGATCCCGCCACTGCCTTCGGCCATGTGATACTCGCCGCTCACGAGCCGGAAAGGACCGCCGGCGAGGTCCAGAACGAAGGCAACTTTGAAACCTCGATCGGCGTGAAATGTGAAAGCGTAGCTTTCCAATGGTTTCCAGGAAGTGATCTCTTGGGAAAATCGCTTGCCGTTTGCGAAATACGCCACGCGGCGCCTTTCGGGCGGTTTTTCGAAAAGCTCCGCATGCAGCGGCTTCGGGATGCGAAGCAATGTGAAGAGGCGCGGAGGAACGGAGGTGTCTATCCGAACGTTCGTGATGTTCCGCCAGACTGTTTCTGATGGTGCCAGTACGTGAATCGACGACGAAATCGTCTTCAAGATCGCTCCGTAGGGCGCGGGCGTCTATTGCTGCATCCGACTACCGAACCACCAGCGGTGTCCTTCAATATCGCGGACATCGTACTCGCGCATGCCGTACGGCTGGTCTCGCGGCTCGCTCTCTATTTTCGCTCTGCGCGAACGAGCATGTTCGAAGTGAGCATCCACATCGTCGACCTGAACGTACGCACCACCGCTCGCGCCTGGCAGCATCCGTGGGGAGAACATTTCGTGTTCCGGAGAGACGCGATGTAGCCAAATCGCCGCTCCGCCGGCCTTTACCTCCGCGTGCACGGCATTGCCATCGCCATCGCGTTCGATGCCACCCGATGTGAACCCAAACACCTCTACCAAAAAGTCGTGGGCAGCAGGTATGTTTTCGTATACA
>DATDGN010000054.1:0-3334 GCA_036522095.1 Candidatus Cybelea sp.
AGATGCGCGAATCTCCTAGCACCAGTACGTCGCGCCGCGGCTCGCTGCGAAACGCCTGAAACTGCGCGATGGCCGCTTCGAACGCGCCCGTACTGGACGACGGGTCCAGCCAGCGCCGATACGAATCGGCGCGGAACGCGAGGACATCGATCAGCGCAAAAATCGCCAGCGCGGCGGGCAAAAGCAAGCGTCGCAAGGGAGTAAGGCCCTTCGCTCTCGCAACCGTTTCTACCGCTGCGCTCGTCATCCAATAGAATGCGCGTCGCCCCGTCGCAACACGAGTCCACGCCGGTGGCGCTGATCACCATCACGGTGATGCTCGGGCTCATCATGGCGATCATCGACTCGACGATCGTCAACGTCGCGATCTCCACGATCGGCGGCAACCTGGGCGCCACCGTGGACGAAGTCGCCTGGGTCGCGACGGGCTACATCCTCGCCAACGTCGTCGTGATGCCGCTCAACGGTTGGCTGACAGCGCTGCTCGGCCGCAAGACGTTTTACGCGCTCTCCATCGCGCTTTTCACGATCGCGTCGTTCTTCTGCGGAACGGCGCGCTCAATCTGGGTGCTCGTGTTCTACCGCGTGATCCAGGGGATCGGCGGCGGAGCGCTGCAGCCGACGGCGCAGGCGATCCTCTTCGAGACGTTCCCGCCCGAGCGCCGCGGCGCCGCGATGGCGATCTTCGGCATGGGCGCGATGGTCGGCCCCGCGATCGGCCCTGCACTAGGCGGATGGATCGTGGACAACGCAAGCTGGCCGCTGATCTTCTACATCAACCTTCCGATCGGCATCGTCGCGTTCCTGATGACGCTGGCGTTCATCCCCAACCCGCAGTACATCGCGCGGCCCAAGGGCGGCATCGACTGGGTCGGGCTCGGCCTGCTGACCGCCGGGCTCGCATCGCTGCAGTTCGTCCTCGAGCAGGGCGAGCGCGACGACTGGTTCCAGTCGCAGACGATCATCCTCTTCACGGCGATTTCCGCCGTCGCGCTGATCGTCTTCGTGCTGAAGACCCTGCGCGACAAACATCCGCTGGTCAACCTGCAGGTCTTCAAATTCCGATCGTTCTCGGTCGGCTCGTCCTTGAGTGTCATCATGGGGTTCGGGCTCTTCGGGACGGCGCTGATCTTGCCGCTCTTCTTTCAGACGATCCTCGGCATGACGGCGTTCGACACGGGCATGGCGCTGGCGCCCGGCGCGATCGCGACCGCGATCTCCATGCTGATCGTCGGGCGGACCCTAAACCGCATCGACGGACGTTGGGCGATCGTCTTCGGGACGCTGCTCTTCGCGTGGTCGACGTGGCTTCTGGGCGGCCTGACGGTGCAGGCCGGCTACTGGGACGTGTTCTGGCCGCGGGTCGTGCAGGGGTTCGCGCTCGGCTTCATGTTCGTACCACTCACGACCATCGCGCTCAGCGACGTGCCGGTGCCGGAGCTCGCCAACGCGACCGGCGTCTTCACGCTGCTGCGCCAGCTCGGCGGCAGCCTCGGCATCGCGATCCTCACTACCATGTTGACGCACCAGACGGCCGTCGCGTGGAACGTGTTGGCATCCGGCGTCACGCAGACGCACGGATACCCGACGAGTGCGCTCACGCTGATGGTCGCGCAACAGTCTGCGATGATCGCCTACAACTATCTCTTTCGCTGGACCGCGGTCGTGTTCGTACTTTCGACGCCGCTGATCTTCCTGATCCAGCGACAGCGCCGGACCGCGCGGCTCGCGGCGGCAGCGGCGGAGTGACTAGCGGTTCGACGCCGCGCTAACCGTTACGCCGAACGCGTAGTAGGCGCTTGTGATGAGGTTGGAGTCGAGGCCCCCCTTGGGATACGGATAGAACGCGACTTCGGTGCCCGAAGCGACGATCAGCGTCGAACCCGCGATCCAAAAGCCGGTGCCGACGCCCGGGCCGTCGAGCAACGTTCTACCGACGCGTTTATGCAGCACGTAGCGGCTGAGGTCGTACGGGCTTTGCGGAATCGCTAAGTGTTTGCCGTCCCAACCGATGCCGAAATCCGCGTACCCGAACGGGACGAGCTTGTACCCGTTGAGCGCGGAAGCGCCCTTGCGCAGCCGGAACAGCTTGCTCGAGTAAATCCCGGTTTTCGCCGCCGCGAAAAGGTTGCCGCCGCCGTCGTACCTGCAGTCGAACGGCGTCGCACCCGTGGCGTAGTAATACTGGGGCGATCCCTGAGCGCCCGGATAGATCGCCACGCGCTGGCTGAAATAGTTGGAGGCTACCGCGAGATTTCCCGTCGTAGAGTCCACGGAACAGTTCAAAGGCGGATCGTTATCGCTCAGCTGCGCGATCGGCGTGGTGCCGCCGTGCGCGTATTCGATCATCGTTCCCGGGCTAAACGAGCCCGCGGTGTCGTCTGCGATCCATACGTTACCGGCCGCGTCCGAGCAGATGCCGTACGGATTTGTAAAGCCGGTCAGCGTGCCCACCTGATTGCCGGCCGGATAGGTGTAGACGTCGACGCTGCGGCTGGGAGGCCTGGTAACGTACAGCAGATCGCCGCTCCTCGCCGCGCCCTGCATCCACGATCCATGGCTTTGCGGCAGCGCACCGGGTGCGACAGTCTGCGATCCCGCGCAAGCAGTCAGCAACGACGCGACTACGCAGATGCCCAGCGCGTGGACGCGCATGGTAGTCACACTGCGCCCGTTCTTCGCCCTTCGACTCCGCGCCTTCGCTCAGGATGACAAACGGGTCACCCTGGCGCTGCGAGGCTCAAGCCGAGGGCGTCTTCGAGCAGGCGGCACGCGTTGGTGCCCGCTTCTTTCGTCAGCAGCTCGTTCAGCAGTCCGTTCATCCGCAGGATCGTATCCTTATTCTTTTCGGGCTCGAGCGCCAGGTTGTGCATCTCGTCGGGGTCGCTCCGCAGGTCGAAAAGCTGGACGTCGTTGTCGCCGAGGATCTCCTGCAGGTCAAACGCGACGGAAAGAAAACAGCACGCCCGGGCGCACCGCCGTCGCACTCGCGCGCTCGGGATCGGCGAGCAATCCCGTGAAGTCGTTGCCGGGGAGCGCCTTCACCGCCTCCGGCCGCCGGGCGGCGTGCACATGGCCGACGAAATGTAATGCTTCTGGAACGTCACGCCGTGGCTCGCAAGCGCATCCATGGCCGGCAGAGAATAACCGGCCGCTTCGCGCAGCCGGTCCACCCTCTGATCGAGGATAAGGAAGACGCTGTTGTAGGGCGGTTTACTCATTCTCGTGCCTCTCTTTTGGAAGTCCAAAGCGAGCGTGATCTCGGACTAAGCGTCGGGACGGTGCGGCGGTTCCGCCCTTGCGTGCCGGCTCCTCTGGGGCCAGGTTCCGTAGC
>DATDGN010000055.1:0-7882 GCA_036522095.1 Candidatus Cybelea sp.
CGCGACGAAGTTCGCGACGCGCGCGGCCGCCGCGACGACCGGCGCCTTGACGGACGCGACGTCCAGCACGAGCGCCGGCGTGTGCGGCCGGCCGGCCAGGCGCTCGAGCTCGCGCAGCGTCGGGTCGAGGTGTGTCGCAAGCACCAGCGTGTCGGCTTCCTTCGTGAGCGTCTCGGGCGTCACGGCGGCATCGATCGCGCCGGCCTCGGACGCCGCGTCCAGCGCCGCGGGATCGGCGTCGGAACCGATCACGTAGACGCCGTTGGCTCGCGCGTGGAGGCCGACGGAGCCGCCGATCAGGCCGACGCCGAAGACGCCGAGCACGCGGCCGATCACGACGCGCGTACCAGATCGGGCCGCAGCATCGCCGCGCCGTCGAGATAGACGTGCTCGATCTCGCGCGCGTCCCGTGCCGTGTTCACGTGCATCAGCACGCGGATGCAGCGGCCGAGCGCCCCGGGCACGTCGACCTCGGAGAAATGCAGCATCGGGACGTGTACCCACCCCATATCGCGCGCCGCGAGCGCGGGGAAGCACGCGCGCAGGTCGGGCGTGAGGCTGAACAGCACGGAGGCGATGTCGTCAAGGTCGATCTCGTTACGCCGGGTCATCTCGCTCAGCAGCCGCTTCGTGGCACGCGCGATCGCCGCCGTGCTATCGGCGTCTGCCGTGATGGCGCCCCGGATGCCTCGAAAAACACGAACCCCCGCCGGGTCGGCGGGGGTTTGCGTTGTCGATTGCTGTTTCTTGCCAGTACCGTGCAAAACGCTTTCCCTCACCGACCTCGAAGGCGGCAATAGTAGAACGAGTACCCGTACGAGCCCAACGTCCACATGATGTTCGACTATGCAACCACACCTCGTGGTGCTTGTCAAGGACGCGGCGCACTTCTTAAGCGAAGTCCACGGAAATGCTGCGGGAGCGCTTGATCGACGTCCTGGGAGTCGAGGCGGTGAAGACGGCCCCCGAAGACCTGGCGGTCTACTCGTTCGACGCGTACACGGAGGGCGGAGCCCCCTCGGCCGTCGTCCTGCCGGGCTCGACCCGCGACGTAAGCGCCGTGATGAAGGTCGCGCGGGAGCTCGGCGAGCCGATCGTCGCGCGCGGAGCCGGCACCGGACTCTGCGGCGGCGCCGTGCCCACCGCCGGGGGAATCATCCTCTCGTTCGCTCGGATGAACCGGATCCTCGAGCTCGACGAGCGCAATCGCCGCGCGCGCGTGCAGCCGGGCGTCATCAACCTCGACCTCTCGCGCCACGTTGCCCCTAGCGGGCTGTTCTACGCCCCCGACCCATCCTCGCAGCAGATCTCGACGATCGGCGGCAACATCGCGACCAACGCCGGCGGCCCACACTGTCTCTCCTACGGCACGACCGTCAACCACGTGCTCGCGCTCGAGGTCGTGGACCATCGCGGTGAGGTGTTCACGACGAGCGTCGACGATGCCGGCTACGATCTCACCGCGGCGCTCGTCGGCAGCGAAGGCACGCTCGGCATCGTGACGTCGGCCTGGCTGCACCTGCTCGCCTTCCCCGAGGCCGTCCGAGTCTGGGTCGCCGCGTTTCCCGACATCGATTCGGCGTCGGAGGCGGTGTCCTCGATCGTCGGAGCGGGGATCGTGCCGACCGCGCTCGAGATGATGGACGCCGTCATCACTCAGGCCGTGGAGGCCGCATTCGGCGCCGGATATCCCACCGATGCGGGGGCGGTGCTGCTCGTCGAACACGCGGGATTGGAGGAGGACGTGGAAGCGGTGGAGGCGGCGATCCACGCGATCGTCACGCGGCACGGCGCGCGCTCGTGGCGCAGCGCGCGAACCGCCGCGGAGCGCGCCGCGTTGTGGGCGGGGCGCAAGGGAGCGGCGGGAGCGACCGGACGCATCGCGCCCAACTACTACACGCAGGACGTCTGCGTTCCGCGCAGCCGCTTGCCGCAGGCGCTTCGCGCCGTCGGGAGCGCGGCCGCCGCCAACGGCGTCACGGTCGGGAACGTCTTTCATGCCGGCGACGGAAATCTGCATCCGCTGCTGATGTATGACAAACGCGATCGCAGGCAGGTCGCCGCCGTCGTCGAGACGGGCAACGCGATCCTGCAGTGCGCCATCGACCTGGGCGGTACGATCAGCGGCGAGCACGGCATCGGCTGGGAGAAACGCGACGCGATGACGCGCGTCTACTCCACGGCCGACCTGGCGACGATGGGGCGCGTGCGCGACGTCTTCGATCCGGCGCGCGCGCTCAACCCGGAAAAGATCTTCCCCAACGCACTGCGCTGCCCCGAGGTCGCGCCGCCGTGACGGCGACGCAAGAGCGCGTAAAGCCCGACAACGCCGAGGCGGTGGGCGAGATCGTCGCGCGCTGCGACGCCACGGATCAGAAGGTCTGGATCGTCGGCGGAAACACCCTCGAGGGCATGGGCTTCCCGCCGGAACACGTGGACGTCACGCTCGACACGACGCAGCTGACCGGAGTCGTCGCCAACGAGCGCGCGGACCTGACGATCGCGGTGCGAGCGGGCACGCCGCTTCGCGACGTCGCAACGCTGCTCGCCGCGCAGGGGCAGTTCGTGCCGTTCGACGCGCCGCAGCCGCACTATGCGACGATCGGCGGTACGCTGGCGGCGGGCTGGCTCGGACCGCGCCGCCATCTGTACGGCCGCGTTCGCGACTACGTCATCGGCTCGGCGATCATTTTGGCTGACGGAACGATGGCGCGCGCCGGCGGCATGGTGGTCAAGAACGTCGCCGGCTACGACATGAGCCGCCTCTACGTCGGCTCGTTCGGCACGCTCGGCGTGCTCGTGCAGGTGAACTTCAAGACGGCCCCACTGCCGCCGCACGCGCGTCTCTTCCTCGCGCCGCTACCGGAGCACACGCGCGAGCGCGCCTGCACGCAGCTCGCGACGCTACCGATACGGCCCGCCGCCGCCTTTTGGGTTGAGGGCTTCCACAACGCGATCGATGGCGAGGACGGACCGGAGGGGCGCGTCGTCGTGTCGGTTGAGGGAAGCGGCGCGTTGCTGGAGCGCGCGACGCGCGATCTGCGTTCGGCGCTGGGTCGCGCCGGCGTACCCGAAACTCGCGTCATCGACGCGGGCGCGCGCGAGGCGTTCGAGCGCGTCGTGGACGCGTACGTCGGCTGCCTGGGCGAACGCTCGATCACGTATCGGCTTTTCCCCTCCGCCGCGGAGTCCGCGCGTTGCACGCTGAGCCTGCGCGAGCTCACGGGACGCTTCGGGCTGCGGGCCGAGAGCATCGTCGACGTGATGAACGGAGACGTCGTGCTGCGCATCAGCGACCTCGATACGCGCGCGCTGGGATCGAAGATCGAAAACTTCGACGACGCGCTGCACGACGCGGAGCCGCGTGCGCAGGTCGTCGCGGGCAAGCATTCGCACCGCCCGTACTTGCGCGTGTGGGGCGAGGCGCCCGCGGCGATCGAGCGGATGCGCGAGCTGAAGATGCGCTTCGATCCGAACCGGACGCTGAATCCCGGCCGCTTCGTAGGCGGAATTTAGTGAACGTTCTTCTCATCGGCGGCTCCGGCTTCATCGGCCGGCATCTCGCCGCGGCGTTGCGCGAGCGCGGCGACGCGGTGACGATCGCGTCGCTGCGCGATCCGGCCGAGGCGGCGCGCGCGGCGGCGGCGTGCGATGCCGTCGTCAACCTCGCCGGCGAGCCGCTCGCGCAGCGCTGGAGCGCGGCGCTCAAGCGACGCATCAAGGAGAGCCGCGTGGACTCGCCGCGGCGTTTCCTCGAGCTCGTCGCTCGCGACTCGCGGCGGGCGGGTGTCTACGTGAGCGCGTCGGCGATCGGCTACTACGGCACGAGCGAGACCGCAACGTTCGACGAGGACAGCCCGCCGGGAGACGACTTCTTGGCGCGCGTGTGCGTAGGGTGGGAATGCGAGGCGCGCCGCGCCGCCGATCTCGGCATGCGCGTCGCGATCGTGCGCACCGGCGTCGCCCTAGGAGCCGACGGCGGCGCGCTGAGCAAGATCCTTCCGCCGTTTCGCGCCGGCGCCGGCGGCCGCGTCGGCAGCGGGCGCCAGTGGCTCTCCTGGGTGCACATCGATGACCTCGTCGGGATCTATGTCATGGCGCTTAGGCGGGAAATTGAGGGCGTCGTCAACGCGTGCGCGCCGAATCCGGTTACCAACTCGGAGTTCACCGCGGACCTCGGCGCCGCGCTGCATCGCCCGGCGGCGCTGCCGGTTCCGACCATCGCGCTGCGCGCGCTGCTGGGCGAGGGCGCCGACATCCTGCTCAAGGGACAGCGCGTACTGCCGCGCAGAACCGAGCTGCTCGGTTATCGCTTTCGCTTTCCCGAGCTCACAGCGGCGCTAGCGAATCTACTTTGAACTCGAGGGCCTCGAGGTATTTCTCCGCGTCCATCGCGGCGCGGCATCCGGCGCCGGCCGCGGTTACCGCCTGGCGGTACTTGAAATCGTTCACGTCGCCGGCGACGAAGACGCCCTCGACGTTCGTCGACGTGCCGTCCGGCGACACGATGTAGCCGCGTTCGTCCAGGTCGAGCTGGCCGGCGAAGACGGCGGTATTCGGAGTGTGTCCGATGGCAACGAAGAGCGCGTCCGCTTCGACGTCTTCGACCGTGCCGTCGGCGACGTTTTTTATGCGCAGTCCGGTGACGTGAGTGTGGCCGAGGACCTCCTCGACGACGCTGTTCCAGAGAACGTCGATCTTTTCGTGCGAGAGCACGCGGGCCGCCATGATCTTGCTCGCGCGCAGGCGGTCGCGACGATGGACGAGCGTGACGCCCTTGCCGAAGCGGGTGAGGAAGAGCGCTTCCTCCGCCGCAGAGTCGCCGCCGCCGGCCACGAAGATGCGCTTCTCGCGAAAGAAAGCGCCGTCGCACGTTGCACAGCTCGAGACGCCGCGGCCGCGCAGACGCTCTTCGCCCGGAATCTCCAGCCAGCGCGCGCTCGCACCGGTCGCGACGATCACCGTCTCGGCTTCATAGCGAGCGTCGGCGGTTGCGACCGCCAGCGGACGGTTCGCAAAGTCGACGGACTCGATGTCGACGTTTTCGATGCGGGCCCCGAAGCGTTCGGCCTGCTCGCGGAAGCGAATCATCAGATCGGGACCCATGATGCCCTCGACAAAGCCCGGGTAATTCTCGACGTCCGTCGTGAGCATGAGCTGGCCGCCGTAGAGGCCGCCGGCGAGAACCAGCGGCTTTAAATTCGCTCGCGCCGCGTATACGGCCGCCGTCAACCCGGCCGGGCCCGACCCGATGATGATGACGCGTTCCATTGCGCTCTCTTTCGACTCGCCGCTCGGCATCCCGGTTGCAGACAGTTCGCCGCGGTCCGTCGAAGCGTGACGCATGGCGATACAGGCGATACCCCTGGAGGACACGTTTGCCGACATCCTGCGCAAGGCGATGCGCGGTGTCGGCGTCAACGAGAGGCAGCTGGCCGATGCGACCGGCATCTCAGCGCCGACGATCGCCGAGTGGCTCAAGGAGAAGGGCGCCGCGGACGACGCACAGGCGCGCGCACTCGCGACTATCCTGCGGCTAGACGGTGGAAAGCTCGCGGACAGCGCGGCCCAGCGTTGGACGCCGCCGCCGATCGAGCTGCCCGACGTCCGTCGCCACTCCCAGGAGCCGCACCCGAGCAACGGCTATGTCTTCTTCCTCGAAGGCGGTCGCGCGGCCGCGCTGGTCGATCCCGCCGGCATTCCGCAGAACCTGCTCCGCCTGCTGCGCGACGGCCACTACCACTTGAACTACATCCTCATCACGCACAAGCATCCGGATCACTGCGACGCCACCGCTGAGGTCGCCGCCGCCTTTTCCGAAGCGAAGATCGTGATGCACAAGCTCGACGTGCACGCGATCGGCTCGCTCGCGAACAAGGCGACGCTGCTGCATGACGGCGAGATGCTCCCGTTCGGCGAGAACTCGACGATCCGAATGCTGCACACCCCGGGCCACACCGACGGGTCATCGTCGTACTTATTCCAAGACGCGCTGTTCTCGGGCGATACACTCTTTGCGGCCAGCGTCGGAGGCGCGTTCGGCGACGCCAGCACCTACGACGACATCCTCAACAGCGTTCGGAGCAAGCTCTTCACGCTGCCCGACGACACGGTCGTGATGCCGGGCCACGGTCCGCCGACGACCATCCAGCTGGAAAAGCGCCACAACCCATTCTTTATGTAAGAGCGCTGTTTCATCGGCCCGGGCGGCCTGCGCGCCGGCGATCGTGGCCGCCCTCGAACGCAGGCGCGTCGACGCATACGGTCTCCCCGTGCGTCTCGCGTTCGGCGCGCGTTTTTGGGAGGGCGCCGCGATCGACACCGCTCAAGACCTAGTCGCGATAGAAGTACGGATCGAGGACGGAGACGGCCGTCACGGAGTCGATCGGCAGTCCGTTTTTCGAAGCGGCGTCCCGGATCGCGGCCTCATTCGGACCGTCGTAGATGCAGAAGGTCTTCGTCTTGTCGGCCGACACGTAGGAATGCACCCACGTCACCCCGTTTTCCGAGTTGCGTCCGACTACCGTCAGGCACGCCTGGCTGCCGACCTCGGTCGCCGGGATGTGCAGCCCGTCGGGGAAGGTACGCTCGACCATAAACCTCGGCATTGATTCACCTCCGCTAAGCCCTGCCACCATTGTGACAAAGCGACGTCGAGACCCTTGCAACGGCTCGCGCGATGTTAGCGATGCGCTACGGGAACGTTGACCGAGGCGCCGTCGCCGCCGGTGATCGTCGCGCCGCTCTGTTTGGGCGCCGTTTCCGACTCCCGGATCAGCTCGAATTGCAGCACGACCTGCCCGGAACGCGGGAGCACCGCATCGTACCGCTGCGGCGAGCAGATCTTCGGCGTGCAGAACGCGGCGAGCCATCCGGAAGCGACGTTGGAAGCCTCGAGCCGAATCGTCGCGTTGGGGCGCCCGGTCACTTCCAGGCGATACCTGGCCGCATCCGTGCTCGTCGTCTGCAGGTCCGCGCCGGTCCACGGCTGGATGGAGAGATGCGCAGCGGGCTGGGCCAGGGCAAGCAACATGGCGACTCCGTAGAGGGTTTGCATCACGTACGCAGTTTATACCCGATCGCCGTCATCCGCAACACGATGCCGAGCGTGACCGCGGCGAGCAGGACGATCATCGAAACGGAAAACTCCGGCGCGAGGAAGCTCTGTCCGGTGAAGCTGCGGCGAAACGCGTCGATCGTATAGAAGATGGGATTGAACAACTCGAATGTCTGCAGCGGCCGAGGCAGCATCTTCGCATCGGTGAAGACGCCGCCGACGAAGGTAAGCGGCGTGATAACGAACGTCGTGAGGATCGCGATGTGGTCGAACTTGTCCGCGATCAAGCCGAAGATCAGCCCGAGCGCCGAGAACAGCACCGAGACGAGCGCGATGACGCATAAGTACAGCGCCCAATCGCGCGGCGCCGTGTGTACCAAGACCACGCCGAGCCCGGTGATGAGGCCCGCGATGAGCAACGCTCGGGCCAGGCTGCCCAGCACGTAGCCGGCGACGATCTCTCCCGCGGACATCGGGGCGATCAACAGCTCCTGGATCGAGTTCATGAAGCGGCCCTGGAAGAGCGAGCTCGAGCACTCACCGTAGGATGCGTCGATGACTTGCAGCATGATCAGGCCCGGAATGAGGAACTGCGCGTAGGTCACGCCCTGCACGCTCGGGATGCGGCTCCCGATCGCGAGTCCGAAGACGAAGACGTACAGCAGCGTCGTGATGATCGGCGGCCAGATCACCTGGTTGATGATCTTGAGGCTGCGAATGATCTCGCGCTTGATGAGTGTCCAGAGGCCTACGGTATTAATTTCGCGTCAGCTCCAAGAAGACGTCTTGTAACGACTCGCCCTCGGCCACGAGCTCTTCGGTCGG
>DATDGN010000056.1:0-1779 GCA_036522095.1 Candidatus Cybelea sp.
AGCTACGTCGGCCGGGCCGCCCGTCTTTCCACGGCGCCGGACGCGCCCCTCCCCGAACGCGGGCGGCGAGCGGCGGCCTTTTTGAGCGGTCTTTGATAGCGGCGCGCGCGCCGCGGCCGCATCATGTTCCTTACCATGAAAAGCGTTTTACTGCTCATGCTGCTGCTCGTTTTGGCCGCGCCTTCGTACGCGTTGGCAGACCAAGACGCGACGTACTACGGCCCGCTCAGCGCGGCCGAGAACGCGTTTGTCGCCACGATGGCCGCCGATCTGATGGCGCTCTTTCCGACCGCCGCCGACGCTGAGAAGGCCGGCTACGTCCGCTACACGAGCGAGGACGACACCGGCTCGATCAGCTACACCAACTTCCGATGGCAATCGTCCGACCCCCGTCATCCGAGTCAGCTCTGGTACGACAAGAACGGCATGTTGCTGGGCGCGGACTACTCGGTGCTCGTCAGCTCGAGCGCGGCGCGCCCACAGCTCTGGGGCGTCAACCCGGGGAGATGGGTCGAGTTCAACGGTCACGTCCACTGGGTGACGCGCGATCCTGCGACGGGCAAGATCACGTACGACGGCTGGGCCTGGGACAAGGCGTTCGCCGCGGCGGGCGGCGACCCGCAGCACCCCACGGCCGCAACGGTGGTGGCGATGAAAAAGGTTAGCAACGCCAATCAGGTCACCCTGGTCTTTCACTTCCCGGCGATCTGGGATCTCATCGTGTGGGTGAAGCCCAACCCGAACGGCGCGTTTGCCTGGAAGAACCCAACGGTTACGCCGTAGGTTACTCCGCGCCGGCGTCGTGAAAGGTGCCGCGCTTCGCGCTCTCGTCTAGCTCGAGATCCTCGATTAGGTAATAGACGATCTTGCGATCGGGAAATCCGATCTTCGCGAGCGATCGTCCGTCGATCTCGACGACTTCGTGCACGTGTCCGACGCGCCCGGCGTACGCGTAGTTGACGTCGGTGTAGTTGGGATCGCCCGGTTTCGGATGCGGGATGGCCTTGACGCCGCGCAGCGGCGTGCGGTGCCTGTGCATGGGCACGAGGTTCGACGCGCCTGCCTGCGAAGCATCGCCCCATGATCATCGAATATCGAGGCAAGCGGCCGCGCGTCGCGGCGTCGGCGTTCGTCGCACCCACGGCCGTGCTGATCGGCGACGTCGAGATCGGGCCGGAATCGAGCGTCTGGTTCGGCGCGGTGCTGCGCGGCGACAACGGTCCGATTCGCGTCGGCGCGCGCACGTCGGTACAGGACAACGCGGTCGTGCACGTCAGCGAGCGCGGCCAAACGATCATCGGCGACGACGTCACCGTCGGGCATTGCGCCGTGATGGAGGACTGCACGATCGGCCGTCATGCGCTGATCGGCAGCAACGCGACGCTGCTCAACGGCTGCACGATCGGCGAACGCTCGCTGATCGCCGCCGGCAGCGTCGTCGGGGAGAACACGCCGATACCGGCCGGCGTCGTCGCGGCCGGCGCGCCGGCCAAGGTGAAGAAAACGCTCGAAGGCGAGGCCGCAAGCTGGATCGAGAGAGCGTCCAAGGCGTACGTAACGCTGTCGCGTTCGTATTTAGCGGAGGTTCCAAAGTAGGAGGGCGTTGAGCCCCAGGATCGCTACCGCGCCAATCGCGGCGAGCGCGGTCACCCAGCGGCGATTGGCCATCGCACCCATCGTGTCGCGGCGCGACGTGAGGATGAGTAACGCGATCACCGGCACCGGCAGCACGAAGCTCAGCACGACCTGACTGACGATCAGCGTCTGCGTGACGTTCAT
>DATDGN010000057.1:0-21703 GCA_036522095.1 Candidatus Cybelea sp.
TGACTTTGAGCTTCGGTTGCGGCAGTTGCTGCTGCTTGGGCGGCGGCGTCGCCTGCGGCGGCGGCGTCGGAGTCGGCGGCGGGGTGGGCGTCGGCGGCGGCGGCGTGTGCACGATGACCTTGTGAATCTTCGAAACCGTCATCTCTTCGGTCTTGTTTTCCTCGCCGTGCTTGAGGATGTTCGGGAAGATCGAACCAAGTGCCAAGTGCACCACGATCGAGATGACGAACGCCCATCCGATAAAGCTTCGGAAGCGCTCGCCAGTCGTGATGAATCCGGAGCCGCGCTTGGCCATCGCCTACTGCGTCGTCCCCCCGGGCGTGTTCTCAACGTGGTTGGCCAGACCGAAATTGGTGAGATCGACGGACTTCGCGGCGTCCATCACCTGCAGTATGACGCCGTAGCTAGTCTTGGGATCCGCCTTGATGATCACGCTCTTGAAGCGGTGGCCGGTGGCGTCCTGCAGCTGGCCGAACGCCGACTTCATGTCCAGTATCGACACCAGGTTGGAGCCGATCTGAACGTGATCCTTATCGTCGATGATGACGACGATCTGGGACGGCTGCACCTTCTCCTTGTTGTAGGCGTCGGGCAGCTTCGGCTCTTTCGTGACCGACGCCAAGATGATGAAGATAATGAGCAAAACCAACAGCACGTCCGTAAACGGCGTGATGTTGATCGTCGACATTACCTCATCTTCGCCTGCGCCCGTGGAAACGGCCACGTCCTAAACCTCCCCTACGACGTCACGAAGCCGACGTCTTCCAGGCCGGCGTTCTTGGCGGCGTCCAAAATCCGAATGATGACCCCGTACGGCGCCTTGGCGTCGGCGATGATGGCGACGTGGTGGTGCGGCTTCTTCTTCGAGGCGTCGTACATGATGCGGTAGACGCCCGTCTGGTCCGTCTTCGTTCCGTCGACGAAGATGACGCCCTTATTATTGACGTCGACTTCGATGTCGTTCTTGTTCTTGTTCTGAGTGGACGGATTGGGGTTCTTGTTGGGCAGCTCTTTTTCGAAGCCGGGCGGCGCGACCAATGCGGCGAGGATCATGAAGATGATGAGCAGCACGAGCAAGACGTCGGTGAACGGCGTGATGTTGATCTCCGCCATTACCTCTTGCTCTTGTTGTGCCGAGAGCAGTCCCATGGTCGTGCCTTACAGGCTTACTTGGCGGTCGCTTTTGTCGGTTGATAGAGGTCGGTCGGAATCGGCGCGCCGGTGTTATGGAAGTGCAGCATCTCGGCGAGCTGATTGGCGGCGACGATCATTTCCTGGTTGTAATTCTTGATGCGCGACTTGAAGAAGTTGAAGAAAACCACCGCAATGACGGCGATGATCAGACCGCTCGCCGTCGTGATGAGCGCTTCCGAAACGCCGGCCGCGACGACCGCCGGCGTCGAGTTGCCCTTCAGTGCGATGTCTTGGAACGCTCGGATGATGCCCAGGACCGTTCCGAAGAGTCCGACGAACGGCGCGATGACGGCGATTGTCCCGATGATGGCCAGGTTGCGCTCCAACGAGTTGAGGTGCTCCATAAGCGCGATCGAAAGCGCATCGGTGATGTCCGTGCGGTTCTTCTCGCCGCGGCGCAGCCCGAATTCGAGGATCCGCGGAAGCATGCCGCGGTTCTTCTTGCAGAGCGCGATCGCTCCATCGAGATCGTCTTCCGACACCTTGGTGCCGATCTGGCGCAGCAGCCCCTTGGTGTCGGAGTGTTGCATCCCGAAAAAGACCAGGCGTTCGATCACGACGGCGAGACCGACGATCGAAATGAGCAGCAGTAGCCACATATCCCAGCCGCCCTGCTGCATGAGACTCATAAATCCCGAAAACACGGCTTTACGACCCCTCCACTAAACGTGCTCTCCGCGGCGGCCTTCCGCCCCGTGAGGTGCGCGACATTGGCCTACCCCGGCCTAAAGTCCTGGTAACCTTAACTACCGCTTCCCGACTGCCCGCCGGGTGCGGCGTTGAGGTTCTTTTTGACGAACGATTCGATCTGCAGGGAGAGGGCTTCGTTGCCCTCGGCCTTCGCTTGCTGGTCGGCTTTATCGAGGGCGTCGGCGGCCTTCTTCTTCGTGCCGTTGTCGTGGCTGGACGCCCATTGCCCCGTCAAAGCTATGCCTTCGGCGAAATTCGCGGCCGCATCGTTGGGCTTGAGCGCGAGGGCCTTGTCGGCGTACGCCTGCATCCGCTTATAGTCCGGCTTGTCCATCCTTGCAACCAAGAACGCCGCCTGTGTATAGGCTGTGACCGCGACCTCGGGATCGCCGCCCGCCGCCGCCTGATCGAAGTCTTTGAAGGCCTCGTCGTAGTTTTTCGCGTTGGCGGCGTCCACGCCGGCCTTCAGCAAACCGCTCCCGATCACGCGTCCCGGCAGCGTGCTGCTCGGATCGAGCCGCTTCGCCTCTGCGGCCATCGCCTGCATGTCCTGCGTGTCGTTGGTCTGCAGGTAAGCGTTCATTAGCGCCGTGTCGATCGCCACCTTGGCGTTGGTGGGCGTCTTCGCGTCAGCGAAGGCAGCGGCGTGGACTTGCTTGAGCGTCACGATGGCGTCCGCGTACTGCTTGTTCGCCAGCTGCGCCTGACCGAGAGCGTACTTCGAGTTCGTGCTCGGATCGAGCGCCACGGCCTTCTGCGCGTAGTTCAGCGCCTTGGTCGGGTCCGTCGACGCGACGTCCACGGCGGCCCTCGCAAGGCTCTGAGCGGCAATAGGCTTGAACTGCTGGCCCACCGTCGCGACCTTATCGAAGGCGGACGCGGCCGTGACGTAGTCGCCGCTGTCGAACGCCGCGACCCCGAGCATCTGCCGCAACGACTCGTCGCCGGGCGACGACAGGAGCCCCATTTGGGCCTTTGACTTGGCTTGCGAGTACTGCTTGGCGCGAATCAGGGCCGCGACTTGGCTCGCGGCGCCGCTCAACGCCCCGCCCGCCGGCACGGCCGGCCCCGATTCGGAGCCTTCGCTGGCGGCGTTCGCTACCGACTTACCCTTGAATTGCAGCGTGAAGTCGTAAAACGCCGTCACCGGAGTCGAGCCGCGATGCGCCGGACGATAACTCGAGTTTTGTGCGATCTCCATCGCTGCGTCGTTGTCGCCGGTGTTCGTCGAGCTTATGACCTTGATCGCTTTGTGCGAGCCGTCCGCGTGCACCTCGACCTGGACGACGACCTTGCCGTTGCCCACGATCGGCTTGCTCGTGGTTCCCTGGTGGAGCAGCTTCGCCGGAACGAATTCGTTCGCGTACTGGGCAAGTGCCGGGATTCCGGCGGTGACGGCGAGAGCCGCGGCGGCCGGGGCGACGATTCTGCACAAACGTTTCATGGCGCACCTCACGCGAAGGAGGTACGAGGCCGTCACGCCGGCGGCCTGCGGTGCCGCTCGAGCGCCGCGCGCTCGCGGGATGTCAGCTCCCGGAACCGACCGGGCGGCAGCGTGCCGAGTTTCAGGGGGCCGAAGTGCGTCCGCGTCAACGCGAGAACGCGATGCCCGAGCGCCTCGAACATCCGGCGTACCTGGCGGTTGCGCCCTTCGTGAATCGTCACGTCGACGACGCTACCGCGGCGCGTCGCGACGATGCGCACCTTTGCAGCCGCCGCGCGAAACTCCGAAAGCGTGACTCCACGAACCAACCTATGGACGTCTTCTGCAGACAGCCGTCCGGCAATGGCAACCCGATACGTCTTCTCGACGCCGAAGCGCGGATGCAGCAGGCTGTGCGCAAGATCGCCGTCGTCCGTCAGCAACAACGCGCCCCCAGTCGCATAATCGAGACGCCCGACCGGAAACACTCCCGGATGCGCTACGAGATCGGCAACGCTCGCGCGACCCTGCGGATCGCGCATGGTCGTCACGACCCCAACCGGCTTATTCAATAAAAGATAAACGTGCTCAGAGGGAAGCTCGACAACCTTGCCATCCACCTCAACCCGATCGCCGTCCACAACGACAATACCGAGCTCTTTGACAACGCGCCCATTGACACTAACGCGTCCGCCTACGATGAGCTCATCGGCATGCCGCCTCGATGCGACTCCGGCCCGTGCTAAAAACTTATTGAGTCGGGTCCCCGTTCCCACAAAATATCGAGCGTGCGCCGAGCAAACGGCCGCAGGAACGGGATGTAGCCGCCCGTAGCCACAGCCGTCAGCTTAGTATTTACCGTTATCTTCGTAACCGCGCGACATCGACATAGCTTCCTTGGTAACCGACTGCAGGAACTCTTCGTTCGTGCGCGTCTGCACCATCTTGTCGAGGATGATCTCGGTGATGTCGCCGGTGTTGAGGACGGCGGTCGCACGCCGCAGCATCCAGATCTTGCGCATCTCTTCGGGCGAGAGCAGCAGCTCCTCGCGGCGCGTGCCCGAGCGCTTGATGTCGATCGCCGGAAAGACGCGCGACTCGGCCAGCTTACGCGTGAGGTTGAGCTCCATGTTGCCGGTGCCCTTGAACTCTTCGAAGATCACGTCGTCCATCTTCGAACCGGTCTCGATCAGGGCGGTTCCCACGATGGTCAGCGACCCGCCATTCTCGATCTTGCGCGCGGCGCCGAAGAAGCGCTTGGGCTTGTGGAGCGAGGCCGTGTCGAGGCCGCCCGAGAGCGTGCGTCCCGAGCTTGCGACGACCTGGTTGTAGGCGCGGGCGAGGCGCGTGATCGAGTCGAGCAGGATCACGACGTCCTTGCCGAGCTCGACGAGGCGCTTGGCGCGCTCCATGGTCAGCTCGGCGACGGTGGTGTGGTTCTCGGGGTGCTCGTCGAACGTCGAGGCGACTACCTCGCCGTCGATCGTGCGCTGCATGTCCGTGACCTCTTCGGGTCGCTCGTCCACGAGCAGCGCGATGATGTGCGCGTCGGGATGATTGATGGCGATGCCCTGCGCGATGTTCTTGAGCAGCGTCGTCTTACCGGCCTTCGGAGGCGAGACGATGAGCGCGCGCTGGCCCTTGCCGATCGGAGAGAAGAGATCGATGACGCGCGTCGAGAGCTGCGTCGAGCGGTTCTCCAGCTTGAACCGCTCCTCCGGAAAGATCGGCGTGCCTTTCTCGAACACCGGCCGCCCCTTGATGGCCTCCGGGTCGAGTCCGTTGACCTTGTCGACGCGGATCAGGCCGTAGTACTTCTCGCTCTCCTTCGGCCGGCGAGCCTGGCCTTCGACCATGTCGCCGCGACGCAGCTCGAAGCGCCGTATCTGGGACTGGCTGACGTAGATGTCGTCGTTGCCGATGTAGTAGCCCGCGCGGCGCAAGAACCCGTAACCCTCGGGCAGGATGTCGAGAATGCCGCTCGCGACCTCGATCCCGGAACGGGCGATCTGGGCCTGCAAGATCAGGGTGACGATTTCGTCCTTCTTGACCTTGGCCGGAGTCGGGATCTCGACTTCCAGCTCCTTTGCGATGTCGAGCAGCTCGCTCTTCGTCTTCTCACCGAGCTGGGCCGCGGTGAGCATCGGAGGCATTTCTACCTGCGGAAGCTGATCGTGATAGGCCGCCGGGTGTTGGGCAAAGTGCCGGCGCCGCGAACGGCGACGGCGTCCGCCGCCCTGCTGGCGCATATCGTTATTGAAACGTTGTTCGGTGTTGGGGCGATGTTCGGTTTGCAGAAGAGTATCTCGCTGTTAGAGCCGCACACGTCAAGCTTGCGGTCGACGGACGAGGCGAGGCTGCCTGGCATTTAGACCGGCGACGTGGGCGAGGGGATGTCAAAGGTTGTCGCCGCCGTCGGCAAAAGCGACGCGGCAACGACCACACTATAGCACAGGGGCAAGCAGCCTTCAAGCCGGGCTCAAGCGAGCGGGGCCGCTGACATAGGGATTTCCCGCCTCGTAAAAGCGCAGCCGTCTCCGCGCGGCTTTGGTTACGCCGATGCGGCGGCTGCGCCCCACGCGCGCGCGACCCTCCAAAGTTCGCGCAAGCCACAGCCGGGGGTGAGTCAAAGGGTCAAGGCCATCAAACGAGCGATCGATCGCGAGAGCACAACAGAGCCGCCCGGGGCCACGGCACAGATCGCGGACTAAGGCAGTCGCCCGGCGCGCCCGCATGAGTCCGAGACCGTCGAGCGGCTCGAGGGCGCGCACGAGCACGCCCGCGCCTTCTCCGTCCGGTTCGCTCGAAAGATTGAAACAGAACGACGTTCCGTAAATTTGGTACACATAAGCTCGATGCGGCGGTCCGAAGAGCGTCGCGTTGCGCAGGCTCTTGCCGCGATACGCATGGCATGCGGGATCGTCCGGCAGATAGGCTTCGGTCTCGACGATCTTGCCGGCAGCCACGCCGTCGCCGCTTTCGCGCACGAGCACGCAACCCAACAGCGCTTCGGCAAGCGCCTCCGTCTCGACGGGCAGACACGCCGGCCCAAGCCGGGCGAAGGTCATGCCGCCAGGTTCAGCGCTACTTCGGCTCGTGCCCTTTGCGTGAGGTCGTCGGTCGCTCCGGCGATGACGCTGAACCCGGCCAGAGAGTTCAAAACGCAACGCAGTCGGACGTAGGGAAGCGCGAGCGTCGCTGACGGTTCGCGCCGTTGTGCGATCTCCTCGACCAGCTCCGCATCGTTCAAGATAAAACTCAGATTGTCGAAACCGCGATCGCGCAACGCGCGAGCGACGGCAGTGACCGCCGCATACCCGCCGGCTCGATCGGACCCCGGCCGCGGAGCGGTCCGAAAGGTGGATCGCAGCAGCTTGCGGGTGCCGGAGCCGGTCAGGCGCGCGTAGGCGAGGCCGAGCCCACGCGGCCCGACCGCGTAGCCGATTGCTGCCTTCACCCCTGGCTCCGAAGCTGGCATTTCATTAGCCTCTTTACCCAGTCTATAGCGAACATATGTTCGCCGTCAAGCGATTTGGGCCGGCTTCAGGAGGCTCCGGTAGAGCGCGAGGGTCCGTTCCGTCTGAGCGTCCAGCGAGAACCGCTCGGCGGCGCGGCGCGCCGCCGCGGAGACCACGGGATCCGGTCGCGCGGGGATCTCGCGCAGGGCTCGCGCAAAGCCCGCGGCGGTCGGGTCGGCAACGATGCCGGCGCCGTCCAGCACGTCTCGGCTCTGTGCCGAGTCCGAGGCGATGACGCGCGCCCCCGCCGCGAGCGCCTCGGCCAGCACCAGCCCCTGAGTCTCGGTGGTGCTCGGCATGGCGAAGGCGTCGGCGCTGGCGTAGAGATCGGGCAGCTGCCGGCGCGGAATCGCGCCGAGGAACTTCGTCTGCGCGGCGACGCCGAGGGTCCGTGCCAGCTCCTCGAGCTCGCTTTGCGTCGGGCCGTCCCCCGCGATCGCCAGGCGCAGCGCGGGATCGGACGTGACGGCGAGCGCGCGCAGCAACAGCTCGAGATTCTTCTCCTTCGCCAGCCGCCCGACCGAAAGCACCAGACGATCGCCCGGGCGAGCGCCGAGCCTCGCGCGCAGCGCCTCGTCGCGGCGCCCCGCGCCGAAACGAGCGACGTCGATGCCGCTCGGCACTATCTCCACGCGCACGCGCACGCCCAACTCGACCAGGCGCTGCGCCATCGCGCGCGTCGGAACGATAACGGCATCGGTCATGTTCGCAAAGGCGCGTGTCAGCTGCGTCGCCGCAAATCGCGTCGCGTTCGGCTCGAACGGAACGTAGTGCGCGTAGGCCTCGAGCTGCGTGTGATACGTGTACACGAGCGGCATGCCGTAACGACGCGAATAGCGCAGGCCCATCCAGCCGGTGACGAACGGCGAGTGTACGTGCACGACGGAGAGCCGCTTGATGATTCCGTTGCGGTTGCGCCGGCTCACGACGGGAAGCGTCAGGCGGTACGGCGTTTTAGTCGGCAGCGGCAGCGACGGCATTCTGAACACCGGGCCGTCGGCCTCGTCGTATCCCGGCATCCGCGGAGCGAAGCAATATACGGAATGGCCTCGCGCGCGCAGACCCTCGGCGAGGCCCTCGACCGAGGCTACGACGCCGTTGACCACGGGGCGGTAAATCTCGGTGAAAAAGCCGACGCGCAGCGATTCCATCGGGGGCCCTTTCGCGTTGGAGTGCGCGGGCGCCCGGCGAGAAGGGCCTCCCTTGCAGGCTGTGACTTAGGCCATATCGCCGCTTTGAACGGTATGTGGTATATTGCCCGGGTCAGATTGAGCCCGCCAAAACGGACAGCAGGCAGGCTCTCGAGTGTCTTGGCGTTTCCGTAGGATCCATCACCCAGCGGCCGCCTTGCGCCGCTTCCAAACAAATGCGACTCGCCGCTCATCCGTGCGCTCTCTGCGTGGTGTACAGAGCAAACCTTAAGCGCGAGCCGGAACGAAAGGAATACAGGGTTGATCGGACGCGTACTCTGCGCCACCGCTGCGGCAGCCGCGCTATGCGGCTTTCCGGCTTACGCGGCCACGCCGCCGGCCGGCACAGCGCCCACGAAGGTGACGTGGCACCGCGACGGCGTCTTGACATGGGAACGTCTAGAGCGCCGCGCAATCTCTCCTCCGACAGTGCATCGCCTGACGCCCGCCCTGTACCCCGGAGTGTCGAAAGTCGTCACCCGGGGGACTCCCGGCGTCCTCGAGCTACAGGCCCGCTACGCTCAACGCGACGGCGGCCCGGTTCATCGCGTCGTCGTCTGGGCCAGGATCCTTCGCGCGGCGCGCCCGCGCGTCGTCGCCGACGGGATCGGTTACTCGCCGCTTGCGGCGTTCGAAGCACGCGGCCTCGCGCGCATGGCGTTCTTCGCCCGAGACGCGATGGTGATGATGGCGACCGCGTACACCGCCGACTGCGGCGGCTGCGACGGTATGACCGCGATCGGGCGGCGCGCCGGCCACGGAATCGTCGCGGTCGATCCGCGCGTGATCCCACTCGGAACGCGCCTCTACATCCCGGGTTATGGCCCGGCTATCGCCGGCGACACCGGCGGTGCCATCGTCGGCCGTCGCATCGACTTGGGATTCGACTCCGAGCGCGACGCCCTGCTCTTCGGCCGGCGCGACGTCACGGTGTATCGCCTGAAGTAGCGTACAATGACGGGGTGCTCAGCCCCCGTAAACTCCTGGAACAGGCGAATATCCGGCCGCGCAAGCGCTACGGACAAAACTTTCTCGTTAACGCTTCCGCCGCGCGCCACGTCGCGCGGCTAGCCCTCGCGCAGGCAGCGCCGGAAACTAAAACGCTCGAGATCGGCGCCGGCACCGGCGCGCTGACGCTCGCACTCCTCGAGGAAGGCGCGGACGTAACCGCGCTCGAGATCGATCCCAAGCTCGTCGTGCTGCTGCGCGATCGTCCGGAATTGAGCGCCGCCTGCATCGTCGCAGCGGATGCGCTGACGTTCGACTACCGCGCGTGGTCGCGTGACGCCGCGTGGCGCGTTGCCGGGAACCTGCCCTACAACGTCGCGACGCCGCTGATCCTGCGGCTCGTCGAGATGGACGACGGTCCGGAAGCGCTGACCGTCATGCTGCAAAAGGACGTTGCGGAAAGGCTGATCGCTGCGCCCGGGACCGCCGCCTACGGCAGCCTCTCCGTGGCGATTCAGTACGCGATGATGGTCGAGCTCGCGTTCACGCTGTCTCCGCGATCGTTCTTCCCGCCTCCGAAGGTGCAGTCGAGCGTCGTACGGCTCCTGCGACGCACGCAGCCGGCGGCGCGCGTGCGTCATCCCGCGATGTTCTGGAAGGTCGTACGGGGCGCGTTCGCGTACCGGCGCAAAACGCTCGTCAACAGCCTCGCGCTTTCGCTCGATGTCGATCGCGTGGCGATCCTGCGGGCGCTCGAGCTTAGCAACATCTCTCCGGAGCTACGCGGTGAACGACTCGACCTCAGCGATTTCGCCCGACTGGCCGACGCGTTGGGCGAGGGATAGTTTCAAGAGCGTTTGGACCTGGCTGCTCGCCGGGTTCATCGCGTTTCTCTTCGTTGCCGCTTTCGTCGCCGGGCTGAAGACCAGTCGCGTTCCGGCGGTCAGCCCGCTCGAGTTCGACGCGCTGCTCCTCCTTCAATTCGTTCTGGAAGGCGCTCTCGTGAGTCTGTTGCTGATCGCGCTTCCGGTGCTCTCGAAGTTCAGCCTGCGCGAGCTCGGCTTTCGCATGCCGAGCGCGGCGAACGTAGGAACGGCGATTCTCGGCGCGGTCGGCATGGTCGTCGTCGCCAATGGCGGCGCATCGCTGATCGACTATCTGTTGCACAGCCAGCACCAGCAAGACATCGTTCAGATCTTCCGGGAGCTCCACGATCCTACGACGGTGGCCATATTTGCGGTGTTCGCCATCGTCTTTGCACCCTTCGCGGAGGAGACGTTCTTCCGAGTGTTCTTCTTCAACCTCGGCATGCGGTACAGCGGTTTCTGGGGAGGCGCCGTGCTCAGCGGCGTGCTGTTCGGGATCGCGCACGGCGACGCGTACGCCGCGCTGCCGCTGGCGCTTGGCGGGATCGTGCTGTGCGCCGTTTACTACCGCACGCGTAACGCGTGGGCCTCGATGATCTCGCACGCGCTTTTTAACTCGCTCTCCATCGTCGCGCTGCTCTTCGTGCCGAAGGTCACTCAGTGAGGTCGCGGGCGGCCTCCGCGACGGTGCGGGCATCGATGGAGCGCGTCTCGACGTAGCGGAGGCGGTGCGCGAGCGACGGCGGCTTCGTCGTCGTCGCCGGCCGTCGATCGAACCCACGCTCACGCACGTAGTTCGCGACGATCTGAATCGCGTGCGGGTTGGGCTCGTCGTACCAATCGGGATGGTGCGCGAGCCACAACCCGATCGTCGGAACGTCGCCGCGCGCCATCGTCAGGTGCAACGGCCCGGCCGGGATTCCGACGAAGAGGCTCGTGCGCGCGGCGAGCGCCTTGTAGAGCCGAGCGAACGGCTCCGCGAGTCCGCCGAACAGCCTGCGATATCCGGCGACGCCCTCGCCGAGCGGTTCGTCATCCATCGAAACGAAGCGCCAACGGGGCGACAGCGCGCGCATCGTGGCGACGAACTCGCGCGCCTCCGAGCCGTCGCCCCAGTTCTTGCGCGACGCGGTCACACCGGTGCGCGAGATAACGCACAGCGGCGTGCCGGGTGGCGCGAGCCCCGCTAAGCGATCGTCGACGAGGCGACGCGTCGCTGCGGGGGCATCGAAGTCGATCGAGTTCGGCAGCGGCACGGACAGGTCGAACGCGGCGAGCCGCTCCGGGCGTATCAGCAGGTGCGCCAGATTGCGCGCCTTGGTGTGAAACGGATACGGCGTGCGCCCTTCCGTCTCGGGATAGTCGGTCCAGAGCACGACGTCCGGCGCGAAGCCGATCACGCCTGCGTCGAGCGGCGCCGGAGCCTCGAGCGTCACGACGCGCCCGTCGCAGCGCTTGCGCGTCAGTCCTAGATGCCGCGCTCCGCCCTCCGCGCCGTCGCCCGGCGCGAGCGTGCCGCTAGGTAGCGCGCGCACTCGCGCGTTGCCCTCCATCACGCTCACGTAGTCGTCGCCGAACCGCGTTATCGCATATGCGTTAGACGGCTCGAGCAGCGGCAGGACCGCCCCGACATGCACCCAGTCGCCCAATCCGTGCGGCCAGTAGATCAGCACTCGCGCGTCGCGTATGGCCGCGAATCTGCCGCGATCCTCGCGCACCGCGCGCACCCGCAGCGTCGCGCTCACCGCCGCACCGGCACGCCGCCGCACACGCGTTGCGGCGCGCGTCCGGCGAGGCTGCCCAAGAACGCCGCGGCATCGGTGTCGTAGGCAGGGCAGCGCGGAAAGAGCGGATCGGGGCGCGGATCGAGCCGCACGAGCGGGTTAACGGCCGCGACCGCCCACACGCCTTCCTCGCCCCTGCGCAAGAGCACGGGCTGCACGGCGTCGCGGATCGCCACTGCGCGAGCGTACGCGTTCCAGTCGACGACGTACGGCCAGCGGCCCGGACGCAGGACGGTGTCGTTGAACGCGAGCAGCACGATCAGCGCCGCCGCGATCATGTAACGCGCGAAGCGAGGATAGCGCAGCACGCCGAATGCCGCCGCGACCGCGGTGGCCGCGAGCAGCGCAGCGGTGTAATGCGAGCCGACGCGGCTCGCCTCGTAGTTCCACGGCCGCATCAAGACGATCTCCGCCAGCAGCGGCAGTCCCAGGAGCAGCCACCATCCGACGCCGACGGGCGCGAACGCGAACGGCGCGAGCAACAGAAACAGCATTCCAATCTTGCTGCCGGGATCGACCACCGCAAGCGAATACTGCGGCACGTTGGGCGCCGTCGCCGACGCCCGCTCGATCAGCCAATACGCCGCGCCGTTGCAGACCGCGAGCGCGGCGAGCGCGATCCCGATGCGGCGGTCCCACCACAGCGCGCACGCGACCGTGAACCACAGCACGAACAGGATCTGATCTTCTTTTAAACCCAGCAGCAGCTGCGCCACGATCAGGGCCGGCCAGAACGCGCGCCGCCGAACCAACAGCGCCGCGCCGAACGCCAGCAGCGGCACGAAGACGTTTTCCGAAAAGTTGTCGAAACTCAGGCCCTGCGCGGACGGCGTCAACAGATACGCGACACCCAGGATATTGGCGGCGCGCGCATCGAGCCCGATTTCGCGCGCAAACAACGCCAGCAGAATCGCCGCCGACGCGACGGCCAGCACCTGCACGACGATCAGCGTCTCCGCGCGCGGAAAGAGCGCGACCAGCGGAACGAGCGCCGCCAGCACCCACGAGTCGTGCACCGCAAAGTGCGGCCGCCATTCGCCGTAATTCCACGACGAGCCGTGCCGCAGGTTGACCAGCGTCTGCAGATACGTGCCGAGATCGGCGCCGTAGCGCAGCGCATACAGCTTGTTCAAATCCAAGCCGATGTAAACGAGAGCAAACACCGCGACGGCAACGTAGACCGCCCTCATCTACGGATTCACCTTCTCCCGATACACGCGTTCGACGATTGAGCGTAGGCGATCGATGAACTGCGCGGGCGCGAATTTCTCGGCGTGTGAGCGCAAGACGTGCGGATCGAAATGCGACGGATCGAAGTCGCGCATCACGGCGGCGAGCGATTCAGGAGTCGGATCGTCGAAGAACTCTCCGGTCTCGTTTTCGACGATCGTCTCGAGCGCGCCGCCGCCGCGGAAGGCGATCGTCGGACGTCCGGTCGCGGCCGCCTCGAGCGGGACGAGTCCGAAGTCTTCCTCGCCGGGGACGATCGCGGCGCGCGCATCGCCGAAGAGGTCGTTGAGCTGGGCCTCGGGGACGAAGCCAAGCATCGTCGTCGTCGTACCGCGTGCGATCCCGCGCAGCGCCTTCTCCGCCGGACCCGTGCCGGCGACGAACAACTTGACGCCGGCGAGCGCGGCCGCGCGGATGGCGAGATCGATCCGCTTGTAGGGCAGCAAGCGGGAGGCGGCGATGAAGTAGTCGCCGCTTCCGCTGCCGATGCTAAAGCGGTCGACGTCGACCGGACAGTGCAGCACGTCGCAGTCGCGGCCATAGTATCGCGAGATGCGCCGCGCAACGTTCTGCGAGTTCGCGACGAATCGGGTGGGCCGCGCCGCGGCGGCGCGATCCCATGCGATCAGGCGATCGACCAGCGGGCGCGCGAGGCGTGTGCGCACGTACTCGTCGTACGCGAACGCGAAGCGGCTGACGGTGTTGATGTAGCAGACGTGGACGGCGCCGGGCGGCGTCACGACGCCCTTCGCCCAGGCGGTCGTCGAGCTCACGATCGCGTCGAATCCCGAGAAGTCGAAGGCCTCGAAGGCGCGCGGATAGAGCGGCGCGAGCGCGCGAAAGTAGCGGTTCGCAAGGGGGACGCGGGCGAGATACGAACGGCGGACCCGCGCGGCGGGGAAGAGATCGCCGACGGCGTGCTCGTCGTATAGCGCGGTGTAGATCGGCGCGTCGGGCCACGCCTGCGCGATCCAGGCGAAGACTCGCTCCGCGCCGCCACGCTGGTTCAAGTAATCATGAACGAGCGCAACCTTCAGAGCGGGTCGTTAATCCTGTAAGTTGGTGCCGCGGGGTAGAACGAGTGCGATCGTCGGGTTGCCCAGGTAGGAACGGGCGACGCGCTGCACGTCCTCCGGGGTCGTCGACGAGATCGCGGCCAAGGCACGATTGATGAAGTCCGGAGAGGCGCTGCCGGTCGAGAAGACCGCCGCCAGCCACGTGCGCGTTTCCAGCGTGGTCGCGTCGTTGGCGAAGTCGCCGGCCGCCTCGGCCTTGAACTCGTCGATCGAACCCTGGAGGCGCGACGCCGCGAGCACGCTGACGACCGAGAGTGCCGTCGCGAACGCGCGACTCGGGTTGCCGATCAGGCCGCCGTTGACGTAGAGCACGAGCGTCGCGGGCGCGCGATCGTACGCGTACACGGTGCCGACCGAGCGCGATGCGAAGGTCGGCGAGACGACGCCCGGCACCTGAGCGATGTCCGACAGCGTTCGCCGAACGAACGCCGCCAGCACGAGCATCGGCCCGAAGTCGCGGCTGTTGACGTTGGGCGCGGGATACTGCGCGATCAGCCAGGGCGACGCGATGTCGCGATGCGCGACGATTTCGTGCGTCGCGCCGCTGAGCTGCGGGACGCGCACGGGCACGGGAGAGGTCGTTCCGGCCGGCAACGCGCCGGCGAGCGCAGCGAGCGACTCCGGCGTCAGTGTGTCGAGCCGCCCGGCGGCACTGACCACGGCGCCGCCGCGGCGATAGTAAGCGCGGTAAAACGAGCGCGCGTCCTCGGAGAAGAATTGCGCGAGCGATGCGGGCGTGCCGAGCTCCGGCAGACCCGCGTTGGCCTGGCGCGACGACGCCGCGTTGAGCATATCGATCCCGACCTGGAGCGCGACCTGTTGAACCTGGGCGATCTGCCGCACGAGCACGGCGCGGGCGTCGCGGATGGTCGCCGGCGAGAAGTCCGGCGCCGCGAGCGCCGCGCGGAACAGATCGAGGACCGCCGGCGCGTCCTCGGCCAGCGCCTCGACGTAGAAGCGCACGTCGCCCGGATCGATGGTGAAGCGTATGGATCCGCCGCGCGCGGCGATCGCGTCTTCCAGCGCGATGCCATTGACCGGCGTTCGCACGATCGTCTCGGCCACGAGCGCGGCCAGGCCATTCTGTCGCATGGTTTGCCGATCGAGTCCGGCTCGAACGATCAGCGTGACGCCGACGAGCGATGCGGCGCCGTCGGGCTGACGCACGATCACCGTTCCGCCGGCGTTCTCCACGCTCGGAACGGGAACCGAGACGGACGCGCCGCGCACGCCCGTCGGCAGCGCGGTCGCGAGAGCCGCCGCGAGGCAGAAGGCGAACAGGAATCTCACCGGGACGGCTCCTTCTGCGGCGTGGTCGCGACCAAGTCGACGATCACCGGACTGTGAAGATAGCGGCGGACGATCTCGGCGACGTACTTGGGATCGAGAGCGCGGGCCGCCTGCTCGTAGGCTCCGTTGGCGAGGCCCGGAGCGTAGTCGAGGGCGCCTTCGGTGGAGTACCAGCCGAGGTTGTCCGCGCGCTGCTGCGGCGTCTGCGTGTCCGTCGCGACGTGATAGAGAAACGCTTCGCGCGCGGCGTTGAAGGTCTGCGCGTCCAGCGGCTGCTGCAACGCGCCCAGCGCCGCGAGCACGTTCTTCTCCGTCTGCTTCTCGTTGCTGCCCCCGATCGTAACGACCATCACGCCCGGGTCGTGCAGCGTGATGAACTGGCCGATCACGAGGGCGTCGCTATCCGCGCGGTCGAGCACTCGCGACACAACGCCGGTCTGTTCCCGGAAGAGATAATCTGCAACGAAATCCAGCGCCGTCGCCGCTTTCTGATCGGCGATCGGCGGACCGATCCAGGCGAGTCCCACGCCGTCGACGGCGCCGGCCGCGGTCGTCGACGCCGGCGATCCCTCCAGCTTCGAGTCGTAGGGGGTGTCCATCGAGCCCGGGCCGTTTCCGTCCGTCACCGCAGAGATGCTCGAGGCGTCGACGTTGCCCGTCAGCGCGAGGACGGAGTTCTGCGCGCGGAACGCTCGCTTCGCGAACGCGTCGACCTGGGCCGTCGTGATGCTCGTCAGCTGCGACACCGATGTCGGCAGCGGCGGATAGTGCGCCGGACCCGTCGCGAAGATTTGCTTGAAGAGCAGGTCGTGCAGCGTCGTGTCGGATTCGTAGCGCTGCTGCACGCCGAGCACGGCCGCGTTGGCGCGCGCCGTCTTCACGGCCGCGTCGTCGACCGACGGCGCGAAGTATGCGGCCGTCATCGCCGCGACGACTCGGCGCGACGCGTACGCGGGAACGACGGCGCCGATGCCGATGATGTCCGGATATACCTCGATGTTGAGCTCGCCGCCGACCGTGTGCACGAGCGCGTACAGCGACTTGCCGCTCGCGAGCGGCGCGACCGCCGCCGCCGTCGCCGCGAGGTTGGCGAGGCCGGGCGTGGCGTCGTCGTATCCCGCCGCGGGCGCGCGGAACCACAAACCGATCGCGGCGGTGCCGACGGTCGGATCGGGATACAGCACGTAGGAGCCGCCGCGCGGCAAGGCGCCGGTCTGCCGCGCGATCGCGGCGCCGGCTGGCGCAGCCAGCGACGACGATGCCAAGACGAGCATCGTGAGAGCGCAGGCGATTCGCGCCGTCATGCCGGTTCCGGGAAAATTTTCGGCGGGATGCGCGACGGCTTCTCGGCGCGCTTCGGCTCGTCCGCGGGACGCTCGGCCGGCGCATCGCCGGCCTCGGCCACCTCGGCGGCCGGGCTGCGCGTGAACGGCCGCCCGTCCAGGATGGCGCGCACTTCCTCGGCCTCGACCGTCTCGTATTCCAGCAGCGACGCCACCATGCGCTCGACCCTGTCCCAGTTGTCCTTGAGAATTTTCTTGCCGGTTTGGTACGACGATTCGATGATCTTTCGCACCTCGCCGTCGATCTTGCTCGCGACTTCTTCGGAGTAGTTCCGCTCCTCGCTGATGTCGCGGCCGAGGAAGACCTGATGCGCGCCCCGCCCGAACTGGATGGGGCCGAGATCGCTCATGCCGTACTGCGTCACCATCCGGCGCGCCAGCTCCGTCGCCTGCTCGAAGTCGTTGCTAGCGCCGGTCGTGACGTCGCCGAACTTGATCTCCTCGGCGAGCCGTCCGCCCATCGCGCGCGTGATCATGGCGAGCAACTCTTCCTTGCTGCGGTTGTGCCGGTCGTCTTCGGGCAGCGACCAGGTGATGCCGAGCGCCATGCCGCGCGGTATGATCGTCACCTTGTGGACCGGATCGGATTTTTCGAGCAGGCCGCCGATGACCGCGTGACCGGACTCGTGATACGCCGTCGTCTCCTTCTCTTTCTGCGACATCACGACCGACTTGCGCTCCGGACCGACCATCACGCGATCGATCGCCTCGTCGCAGTCGATCATCTCGATCACGTTCTTGTTGCGCCGCGCCGCCAGCAGCGCCGCTTCGTTCAATAGATTCTCCAGGTCCGCGCCGGAGAAACCCGGTGTCCGCTTGGCGAGCGTCTCGAGCGACACTTCTTTCCCGAGCGGCTTGTTGCGCGCGTGCACTTCGAGGATCTTCTCGCGGCCCTTGTAGTCCGCGCGTCCCACCACGATCTGGCGGTCGAAGCGCCCCGGGCGCAGCAGCGCGGGGTCGAGCACGTCCGCGCGGTTCGTCGCCGCGATCAGGATCACGCCCGTGTTTTGATCGAAGCCGTCCATCTCGACGAGGAGCTGGTTGAGCGTCTGTTCGCGCTCGTCGTGACCGCCGCCCAAACCGGCGCCGCGCTGGCGTCCGACCGCGTCGATCTCGTCGATGAACACGATGCAGGGCGCCGACTTCTTGGCCTGATCGAACAGGTCGCGGACGCGCGATGCGCCGACGCCCACGAACATCTCCACGAAATCGGAGCCCGAGATTGAGAGGAACGGCACGCCCGCCTCACCCGCGATGGCCCGCGCGAGCAGCGTTTTGCCCGTGCCGGGCGGCCCGAGCAGCAGCACCCCCTTGGGGATGCGCGCGCCGAGCGACTGATACTTCTTCGGATACTTGAGAAAGTCGACGATCTCCGCGAGCTCTTCCTTGGCCTCGTCGACGCCGGCGACGTCCGCGAATGTCACCTTGGGGCGGTTCTCAGAGAGCATCTTCGCGCGCGAGCGCCCGAACGACAGCGCCTGACTTCCGCCGCTCTGCGCCTGACGCAGAATGAAAAAGAGCAACAGAACGGTGATCGCAAGCGGACCGAGCGTCATGAGGCTGGACAACAGTCCGGTGTTCGACTGCTGGTCGAAGCTGATCGCGCCGCTCTTGACCTTCCCGTAGACTTCGTCCACGAACCTCTGGTCCACGTTCGGAACCGCGACCGCATACTTCGTTCCGTTCGAGAGGTCGCCGATCGCGTTGAGGCCCGTGGCGTGGAACGACTGCACTTGCCCGGCCTCGAGCTTCTGGTAAAAGGCGCCGTAATCGAGCCGCGTCTCGCCTTCGCCGGGCTGAACGAATCGTTCGACGATGATGAACAGGGCCACGACGGCCAGGATGATCAGGATGATCGATTTGAGGTGCTTGCTCACGTTGTGGTTAGACCGGTTGATCCTCTCGAAGCTCGGCGAGGTAAGGAAGATTACGGTACCATTCCTTGTAGTCCAAACCGTAACCTATAACGAAGGCGTCCGGGATCGCGAGCCCCAGGTATTCGATCGGGACGTGCGCCTTGCGGCGCGCCGGGTTATCAAACAGCACGCAGGTGCGCAACGTCGCCGGCCGGCGCTCTTTTAGTAACGCTCGCAGGTACTCCAGCGTGAGGCCCTCGTCCACGATACCGTCCAAGATCAGCAAATTCGTGCCCCCCAGCGGCAGGCTGGCGTCTGCCTCGAGCCGCGCCCCGCCGCCGGACGTCCCGGAGGCGCCGTAGCGTTGAACGAAGAGATAGTCGACCAGGATCTCGCTGGGCCCATCGGCTCTTCGGGTCAGCGCCCGCGCGAGGTCGGCGGTAAGACACAGCGCACCTTTCAACACGCCCAGCAGCACGAGCGGTTGCCCCCGATAGTCGGCGGCGATCTGCGTGGCGAGACGCTCGACCGCGGCCGCGATGGCTTCCGCGCCGCAGATGCGGCGCCCGACGCCAATGCTCGGATCCAGCGCGGTCACTGCCGTTTGATACCCCGGATCGAGCCGCGTTCGATTCTCAGCGCGATCCCAGGCTTCATATGGAAGGTGCCGGTGCCGCCCCGCTCGAGCGCGAGCACCGCAGCCTCGACATGCAAAAAGTCGACGTCGCGCAAACCCTCTTCCGCGGCCAGCCGTTCGCGGATCGAGCGCCGCAGGCTCGAGCGCGGCGTCGCGTCGTCGTCGTCCGCAACGAGCTGCGCGGCCCGCGCCACGGCTCGATCCAGTTCCGGAAAGAGCGGGCGCAGCGTCGCCAAGGCTTCGCGCACGGCGTTGCGCCGCAGACCCAGTTGCGAGTTCGTCGGATCGACCGCGTAGGGCAACGCCTTCGCGTGACAGTACGCGCGCAACGTCTCCGACGAGACTCCGATCAGCGGGCGCACGAGGTCGATGCCCGGCGCGATGCGCCGGCGGCGCGGCATGCCGCGCAGACCGTTCGGCCCGGTGCCGCGCAGCAGCGCGAGCACGACCGTTTCGCTCTGGTCTTCGGCGTGATGCGCGGTCGCGATGACGCTGCACGCTCGGCGCTTTGCCGCGGCGCAGAGCGCGCGATAGCGCGCGGCGCGCAGGCGCTGCTCGCCGGCGGCCGACGCGGCGAGCGCGATCGTCTCGAGCGGAATCTCCAAGCGCGCCGCGAGCTCCAACACGACGCATTCGTCCTGCCACGCCGATTCACGCAGGCCATGATTGACGAACGCCGCGAACAGCGTGAGCCGCATACGATTCGCGAGCGCGTGCAGCGCGGCCGCGAGCGCCACGGAATCGGGGCCGCCGCTGCACGCGATCAACACGCGCTCTCCGCGCAGCGCGCCGCCGCGCTCAATCGCGCGTTCGATCTCGCGCTCCTGGTGCGCGCCTCTCACGATCGGCGTACGTGCGCGGCGATCTCTCGCTCGACGTCGCGTCGCGCGACGGCCGCGCGCTTGTCCCAGAACTTCTTGCCGCGAGCGAGCCCGAGCTGGACCTTCGCCAAGCCGCGCGTGAAGTAGAGCCGAAGCGGCACGACGGTCAAGCCCTTCTCTGCGACGCGGCTCTGAAGGCGCAGAATCTCGGCCTTGTGCAGCAGCAGCTTGCGTGGCCGCGTCGGCTCGGCATTGGAAAAGCTGCCCTGCTTGTAGGGGGCGATGTGCATGCTCATCAGCCACGCCTCGCCGTCGCGAAAGCGCGCGTACGCCTCGGTCAGGCTCGCGCCGCCCTCGCGCACCGATTTCACCTCCGTGCCGGTCAAGACCAGGCCGGCCTCGACGGATTCGAGGATGTGGTATTCGTAGCGCGCGCGGCGATTGTCGATCGCGCCGTTGCTCTTGGTCATCGTCGCAAGTGGTCTTCGACGGCCTCGAGCCGGCCGCGCGAAACGAAGCTGCCCTCGGCGTGCGCCAGCACGTCGCCGGCTCCGTCGAGCACGCTGGCCTCGACACCGAGCACGTTTCGCCGCTGCCACGTCACGCGTCCCCGCACCTGGATCGGCCGCTCGAGCGGCACCGGCTTGCGAAAGCGAACGCTGACCGCCGCGGTCACGCCGCGATGGCCGACGAAACCGGCGGCGTGCGCCATGGCCTCGTCGAGCAGCGCCATCACGATACCGCCGTGAGCGATGCCCCGCCAACCCTGGTATTGCGACGCCAACTCGATTCGCGCGTACACGCCGTCCGAGTCCGCGGCGCGATCGAAGTGCACGTGCATCCCGATCGGGTTGGTCGGTCCGCACGCGAAACAGTTGCCGTCGTCGAACGGGACGTCACTCATCGTCCCACGCTCAGCCGCTCGACGAGGTATGACGGCAGCTGCGCCTCGCGCATCTTGCGCTGAACCTCGCCGATCGGATAGTCGTAACGGATCCACTCGACGCGCCGCCGTTCCGGCTCGTAGAGAACGAAACTCGCCTGCGGGTTGAGATCGCGCGGCTGGCCGACGCTGCCCACGTCGACGATGTATCGCTTCCCCTCCTCGAACGTCAGCTCGCCACCGTGCTGCATGTGCCGGTGTCCGATAGCTCCCTCTGCGTCGCGCACCCAGTATTCCGCGATGTGCGTGTGGCCTACGAACACGATTGGCGCGTCGGTGCGGTCGAAGGCACGCGCCGCGCCGTCCTTGTCGAGTATGTACTCGAAGTAGCTCACCGGCGCGCCGTGAACGAGAAGAAAGTCGGGAAAGCGCAGCTCGTACGGGAGCAGGTTCAGCCACGCGCGACTCGCCTCGTCGAGGACGCCTTGCGTCCAGCCCATCGCGGCTCGAGCGGCCTGGTTGAAGCTCTCGATGCCGAAGTTCTCCACCGCCGCGAGATCGTGATTGCCCAGAACGGCATGTCGCGCGCGCTCGCGCAGCACTGCGATGCACTCGTTCGGATTGGGTCCGTAGCCGACGACGTCGCCGAGCGAGACGAGGAGGTCGTCGGGCGCGGCGATCGAGAGCGCGCGCTCGAGCGAGTCGAGGTTCCCGTGGACGTCCGACACGATCGCGTACCGCAAAGTCAGAGCACGGCCTCCGTGAGTACGGCGCGCAGCGCCGCTTCGAAGGCGCGCCGCATCGGCTCCGTTCCGGCGCTCACGCGCACGTATGCGTCGAGCGGTGGCGCCCCCGGCTTGCGGATCCAGACGCCGCGCGCCAGCAGCTCGTCCATCACCCGCGTCGCTCTCTCGGCCCCGTCGAAATCGATGCACACGAAATTCGTGCGCGACT
>DATDGN010000058.1:0-5325 GCA_036522095.1 Candidatus Cybelea sp.
GGGAGCGTACGACGACCGCGGCGAGCGTCACGCCGTCCGAGGTCCGAATACCAACGTGCTGGACGGCGAACCGCCGTCGCTGGTCTCGCTCGATCAGCTGGGGCGCTCCAGCCGTTTCGGGCGCGTAGGCGGCAACAAGCCGGATCGCGTCGTTGACCGAGAGCGAGGTGCTGCCCTTAAAGCGCTCGAGCGCGTCGGACCAGCTTCCGAATGGATCCTTGTTGTTCAGGACGTTCTCGAGATCCACGGCTTCGAAGACGTTCAGGCGCCGAATCACGGCGTCCGCCGCGCCCGCGTCGCCGGCAACGAGCTCCAGCTCGACGCGGGTCTGCGGATCGGGAATACCGGTCGCGAGCAGAGCTCTGGCTAATGGCGGCATCAGGCGCGCCGCATTTGTCGGCTGAGCCAATGCTGCAACGTCCACCGGCACGTCCTTCGGTGGGGTTGCGGCGAGCAACACCCAGCACACGGCGGCCGTCACTGCTCTCACACATTTTTATCTTCGCTATCGCGCGCCGGCCGACTCCTTGAGATATTTCTATCCCACCACGGAGTTCGGCGGGTCGCCCGCCAAGAGAGCCACCATATGTCTATGAACGCGACGTTTGTTCAGATCGACGCCGTCGAGCTTATTCGATTCCAGCGCGATCCGTCGTTGGTCGAGGCGCTCTTCCAAGGCGAAACCGTGATCCCCGACGTCTTCATGAAGCTATCGAAGACCATGGAAGATCGGGTGAAGACCGCTGGTCCGCAAATGCTGGCCGAAAGCCTTGCGAGGCTGGATCCATCGCTGCGGGAGCTGCTCGCCGAGCGGCTCGGCAAATCTCCCGATGAATGGGCCCGCACACTTCAGGGCGACGACCTCTTGAAGCTAATGCGAGAACGCCGGTCCCGGCTTTCGGCGCAGCAGGAGGTCGGGCGCGAGGCGCGTTCGGCGCTGTCACTCGACAAGGCGTGGCATGGCGTCCATTACGTTCTGTGCGGCGAGGCCGAACCCGGAGCGACGCTCTTGAGTCAGGCGGTTTTGGGTGGTACGGCGCTCGGCGAGGAAGACGAGGGCTTCTCGGGCTATGGACCGGCCCGGTACTTCACTTCATCGCAGATAGCGGAACTTGCGGAAGCGTTGAGCCGCCCTGGTCTCGAGGCGGAAGCCGCCGCGCGTTTCGATCCCAAGCGAATGTCCGACCTCGGAATTTATCCGGGTTGGCGCGACTCGGATGCGGACGGGGTCCTGGACGGCTTTCGCAGCCTGCGCGATTTTTATTCAAAGGCGGCTGCAGACGGGCACGCCATCGTCACCTGTCTCGTCTAGTTGCCTGAATCTCGCAGCGGTGGGAGTGCTGCAACCGAACCCCGACCATCGCCACGTCGAAACCGTCCGCAAGCGCGCGGCAATGCTGCTCGGATTCGTGGACACCGAGCGCCAAGAGTACGAGCGGGTCGTCGGCGCGCTGCGGACGGCTAGGCGCGATCGATACGGCCCGAGTAGCAGCCCGGCTTGGCGTTGTGCGCGTGCACATACGCGACCTTCGGATCGGCGAGGAAGCGCTCGATGAGCGCCTCGATCGATCGTCCGTCGGCGAGATCGGCATCCAGCATCATGTGGTTCGCATCGTACGCGCGCAGACTCAAGCTCCGAATGCGCATTACATCGGGGACTTCGTTGACCCGATCGTAACGTTCGGTAGCGCCCTCGCGCACGAAGATGGCGTGGCTGGACCGGTAGGGCGATGCGGCATCGAGATGCGCGTAGTTCAGCAGCAGCGCGCGTTCGCCGACTTCGAGGTCGCGCATCTCGATCCGATCCGGGAATCCGGGCATCGCGTCGACGACGTAGCGTAAGACCCCGCGGCGCGCGAGCTCGGCGTCGCTAAGCTGGTAGAGGTATGCGAAGGGCTCCGGCGTGAGGCCGGTGATGCGAAACGGAATCATCGCTGACATTGTCGCACGGCGGCCGGATTAAGACCATCCGAATCTTGCTCGATTTCTTAGTCGATTGCGTAGAGCGTTCCGTCGGTGCTGCCCACATACAGCACGCCGTCCGCGAGTGCCGGGGCTCCGACGATCGAACCCAATGTAAAGATCTTCGCTATCCCGGTTGTAATGCCGTCGATCGTGTCGCTCGGATAAAACGTGTTGAGGTCCAGGTTGCCGCGCGTATCGAGATGGGCCGCGCGGTTCTTTCTAGCGCCGTCGGTTTGGAAAACCGCCCGGATTTTGCCATTGTGAGCGTCCACCGCATAAAGTAAGCCGTCGAAGGTGCCGTAGTATGCGATCCCGCCGGCGATCGAGGGAGACGAATACGCAAAGGTCGCGTAAGCGTCTTGAAACAGCGTCTTACCGCTGATTGCGTCGAGCGCGAAGAACTTGTGTTCGTCGGAGGTAGTAAAGTAGACTGTGCCGTCGTAGATCGCAGGCGTAGCTATCACCCAGCTCCCGAACTCGTCGTGCTTCCAGCGCAGCGCACCGTCGCGGGTGTTCAGCGCGTACAGATGGCTGTCGCGGCACCCGAAGTAGACGATGCCGTCGGCTACCGACGCGGAGCCTTGAATGCCGACCTGATTGTGGATCTTTTGATCGTCGCCGGTCTGGAACTTCCAGCGCAGCGCGCCCGTCGCGGCGTCGAGTGCATAGAAGTTTCGGTCCCAACTGCCGATATAGAGCGTCCCACCGTCGATCGCCGGGGTCGCGTGCACGACATCGCCTGTGGCGAACCGCCAGCGAACGGCGCCGGTCTTCGCATCCAGGGCGTAGACGGTGTGATCGCCGCTCCCGATGTACACCGTTTGGCCGACGATCGCCGGAGACGAGACGAACATGTCGAACGGGTCCGCCATCATTTGGCTCGCCGGTTTGATTCCATGTATGCCGGGCGCTTGATAACGCCGCTCCCCACCGGTATGGAAACTCCAGCGCAACGCGCCGGTCTGCGTACCGACGGCATAGACGTATCCGTCGGTGCTCGCAACGTAGACCGTGTTATCGGCGACGGCCGGGGACGACGTTACCTCGCCCCGCGTTGCAAACCGCCAGATCGGTGTGCCGTCGGACTGACGGATCGCATAGAGGCTGCCGTCGTTGCTCCCTACGTACACTGCTCCCCCCGCAACGGCGGGCGAGGAGATGATGCTGCCGCCGGTTCGAAAGCGCCACCGCACGGAGCTTAGCGACGGCGCCTTCGATGCATAGACGCCGGAGTGCGCAGCATTTACCCGAAACATCGTACTGTCGGCCGCGTCCGCACGAGGGATACCCGCACACCACGCCGATAGGCCCACCGCCCCGGTTAGCCACAGTCGCATGGAAAACATGGTCGACGTCGATTGTAGCATTACGGCAGCGCCACTTCCTAAAAACGATCCATGGCAGCTCCGGCTTTGAAAGTCTTTTGAGAGAGCAGACAGGCGACTTGCAGCGCCTCCCCCGAAAGTGGCTCGGTCAGCGAAAGGAGCTATTCATGGCTAAGTTCTTAGTCCACGCCAGCTATACGCCCGAAGGAGCGAAGGGACTCGTGAAGAGCAGCGCCTCGCGGCGGCGCGCAGCGGTCGAGGAGCTCGTCAAGTCGCTTGGCGGAAAATTAGAGACCTTCTATTTCACCTTCGGCGAGGACGACGCGGTGCTGATCATCGATCTGCCGGACGCCGAGGCCGCGCTCGCGGTCGGGTTTGCCGTTCGCGCCTCGGGCATGGTGCACAGCAAGACGACCGTGTTGATCCCGATCGAAGAAGTGGATCGCGCGATACAGCGGCACGTCAAATACTCTCCACCCGGCGCGTAGTTCTCGCGTCGCGCGGAGGAATCACGGGCGAGAGCGCCAATCCGGCGATTCCCCCAAGCTTACGCGTACCGACGAGGAGGGTCTTTACTCCAATGCAACTCGAGCCATATCTGTTCTTCAGCGACGGCAAGTGTGAAGAAGCTTTAAATTTTTATAAAGGCGTCTTTAACGGCAAAATCGAGGAGCTCTCGCGCTGGAAGGAGATGCCGCAGGATGCCGGCGGGCCGCCGGTCACGCCCGATACCGAGAACCGGGTCATGCACGCGAACTTTAGAGCTCCCGGCGTGTCGTTCATGGCCTCCGACGCGTCTCCCGGGAAGACGTATGGCGAGGGACCGATGTCGCTTTCCCTCGGCACCGGCGACGTGGCCGAAGCTGAACGCCTTTTCAAGGCCCTCGCGCAGGGTGGAAGCGTCGAGATGCCGCTCGCCGATATGTTTTGGGGCGCGAAGTTCGGCATGCTGACCGATAAATATGGCATCGACTGGATGATCAACTGCCAGACCGGCTAGCGAAGTCTCAGTCGTCGAGGGTGTTGCGGCTGCTCGGCGGCGGGCTGACGGGCGATGCCCGGGACCGGCAGCTGCTCGGAACGGGCATCGCCGGCCAAGTTCGCTCCCGATATCTTCGGCTCGCGGCAGCCGCCGCTCGTCCCGCCGGCGTCGGCCTCAAGAAGCCCCCGCCGCCGCAGGCCAAGACATACGTGACCTCGGACGGTTTCGCGACCGTGCGAGCCTGGTATCGCGCGCATCTCAAAGGTGCTACCGAGCTGCAGCAGCCCGGCATGGAGAAGACCGAGGACGCGTTCCTCGTCGGAGGGGGTGCGTCCGGAACGGTCGTGATGATCCAGAGCTATCAAGGCAAGACGTGGATCGTCATCGGACCTCCGATGTAAGAACCGAGCGTTCCCTGCTGCATTGACGCGCGCTTTCATCTTCGCACCGCGACCGTTGCGGGCAAACGCCTCGCCAGCCTGCCGCGATTGCTCGAGGGGTTCGAGGTCCCGCCTGCGCAGCTGGCGCCTCGAGCGCGGCTATCCTTATATATCGGTGCACGTTCCGTCGCCTTTACGACGCGTCCGGACGGCGACGTATTTGAGGCAACGACGGCGGCCGGCAAGCTCGGCGCGAACGCCTATCGCCGGTCGATCGTGTTGCTGGGCTATCGGTGCGACGCTCAGTCGAGCGGTTTGCGCGGGCGAAGGCTTTTCGAGCGCGGACGACCAAGCTGGCACGAACCGCTTTCTTCGCCACCGGAGCTAGTCGCATGGAAATCGTCATCGCCGAAAAGGGCGCTTTCTATTTCGAGCCGGTGATCACGCCGCAGGAGGCGCGCGGCCGAGCGAGTGCGCACAAGGCATCCGCCTTTGGAACGCTATCCCGGCTCTTTGCGCGCCCGAAAGAAGAAGATATCGCGATATCCGAACAGGGGCTGTGGTACCTCCCACTATGGCACGCGAAAGCGCACCTCCGATTTCTCTACGACCGCAGCGAGTCGTATAAGGTGCCGATCAAGACGCCGCACGTCGCCGGAGTGACGGTCGGCAA
>DATDGN010000059.1:0-1796 GCA_036522095.1 Candidatus Cybelea sp.
GGTTTCATCACGTACCGCGTGCCAATCAACTACGGCTGCATCCTCCTGATGGCGCTGGGCGCGCAGTGGTATGTGCTGTTCAATACGATCGCCGGCGCCCAAAGCGTGCCGACCGAACTGCGCGAGATGGCGTCCGATCTACAGGTGCGCGGCCGGCTGCGCTGGCGGCGACTCATCATTCCCGGCGTGTTCTCGTCGTGGGTGACGGGCGCGATCACCGCGAGCGGCGGCGCGTGGAACGCGAGCATCGTCTCCGAGGTGGTGACCTGGGGCGGCACGACGCTCACCGCAACCGGTCTGGGCGCCTACATCACGGACGCCACCGCCAAAGGCGACGGCGCGCGCGAGGCGCTGGGCATCTGCGTCATGAGCCTGTTCGTGGTGACGATCAATCGATTCTTCTGGCGCCGGCTGTACGCGTACGCGCAGACGAAGTTCGCGCTGTGAACGACGCCATCGTCATCTGCGACCACGTGACCAAACGCTTCCCGCTGCCGGGCGGGAAGGGCGAGTTCACCGCGCTGAGCGACATCTCGCTGCGCGTGAACGGCGGAGAGCTTCTCGCGCTCCTCGGGCGCAGCGGCAGCGGCAAGAGCACGCTGCTGCGGATCATGGCGGGGCTGATTCCGGCGAGCGAAGGAGTCGTCACGAGCAGCGGGCAACCGCTGCACGGGCCGAATCGGGACGTCGCGATGGTGTTCCAGAGCTTCGCGCTGCTGCCGTGGCTCACCGTGCTGCAGAACGTCGAGCTCGGGCTCGACGCGCGCGGCATGCCGAAGGCGCAGCGCCGCGAGCGCGCGCTGCAGGTGATCGACGTCGTCGGACTCGACGGGTTCGAGAGCGCCTATCCAAAGGAGCTGTCGGGCGGGATGAAGCAGCGCGTCGGGTACGCTCGCGCGCTCGCCGTCCAGCCTAAGGTGCTCTTCATGGACGAGCCGTTCAGCGCGCTCGACGTGCTGACCGCCGAGAACCTGCGCGGCGAGGTCGATTCGCTGTGGAACGCCGGAAGCTTCCCGTCGCAGAGCGTCTTGCTCGTGACGCACAACATCGAGGAGGCGGTGCAACTCGCGGACCGCGTGCTCGTGCTCGGCTCCAATCCCGGCCACCTGCGCGGCGAGGTACGGATCGATCAACCGCGGCCGCACGATCGAACGGCCCCGCGTTTTAAAGAGCTCGTCGATTACCTCTATCAGGTGATGACGAATCCCGAGGCCGACGTCTCGCGTGAGGCCGCTCTCGGGCCGGCGGCGATCTCTCCGTTCGCGCGGCCGCTTCCGCACGTGCGCCTCGGCGGCATCAGCGGCCTGCTCGAGATTCTCGCCGAGATTCCAGAGGGCCGCAGGGAGATTGCCGCGCTCGCCGATGGGCTGGCCGTCACGCCCGACGACCTGCTCGCGGTCCTCGAGGCGACCACCTTGCTCGACTTCACACGAACCGCCGGCGGTGCGGTAGCGTTGACCCCAAGCGGACGCGACTTCGCGACGGCGACGATCCTGCGCAGCAAGGAGATCTTCCGCGACCAGCTGCTCGACAGCGTTCCCATCTTCGACACGATCATGCGCACCCTCGGTGCCAGCAACGGCGTGATGCGCGCCGACTTCTTCCTCGACTTGTGGGACGAATATTTTCCACCGCAAGAGACACAACGCCAGCTCGCCACCGCGGTCGACTGGGGCCGCTACGCGGAGCTTTTCGAGTACGACACGATCGAGCAAGTGCTGCGGCTCAGCGAAGGCGTCCCCGAGGGAGCAGAGTAGCTCTTCGGCGCCCGGTTGTTGACGGCGCACACAGCGTGA
>DATDGN010000060.1:0-4462 GCA_036522095.1 Candidatus Cybelea sp.
CCTGAGGTGCTCTGCGCAGGAGCAGCTCAAACACGTCACCAATGTAAAGATCGTATTCATCCGCTGCCTGCGGTATCTCACTAATACCAATTGGATCCCAATCCGCCATCAAAACTCGGCGAATATGGGACCTAACTTCCCGCGACTTCTCTTTGTCCATCATGCCCCTAGACTGCCACACCGTTGCAGACAGGTCGGATATCCGTTGACATCTCTTGGAGTATGTTCTACTATGCAGAACATAGATGCCCTCCCGCGAGCACCTCGGCGAATTTGAGCAGATTGTCCTGCTGGCCGTCCTGCGCCTGGGCGAAAACGCCTACGGCGTGCCGGTTCGCCACGAAATCGAAAAGCGTACCCGGCGCTCTCTAACTGTCGGCGCGCTCTACCGCACGCTCGATCGGCTGGAAGACAAAGGCTACGTCGCGTCCTGGTTCGGCGACCCGATTCCCGAGCGCGGTGGACGCTCCAAGCGGTATTTTCGCGTTGAGCCGCTGGGCATCCGCGCTCTCCGTCAAAGCCGGCAGGAGCTGGCCGCCATGTGGGATGGCGTGGAATTGCCGAAGGCGATGCATGGCCGCTAAATTTCCTCGCCTCATCGCCTGGCTGCTTCGTTTACGATCCCCTCGTTCCCACGAATTCGTTTTGGGCGATTGGTCGTAGGTGTCGAACGCGTAACGCTGTACGCGATCCTCCCGTAGCCACCCTTCAGCAGCGACCCCGACTCGCTCCCGTACGTCGCTCTCATGTTTATCGGCGGCACGCAGGCGTACGCGAAGGTGCGATTGCGGATCGGCGTAGCGAAGGAAGAACCAGCGATCGACACGACCGCATCTCACGAGATCGTGAAGCTGCGGCACGAGGGCACGTTGTAAAAAGTCATCGAACGCCTGCTCTCCGAGGTAGACCTTCATATAGAGCCAGGCCGATCCCGGGCCGAATCGCCGTCGCGGCGTGACGAAGACCGGGGTCGAAGGCGTTGGCCGACTCGGAACCGTCGAGCGCCGCACGAGCGTCGCAACGAACTCCGCGGCGTAGTGTCCGCTAGCACCCTCCAGCCACATCCGTTCTGGGTCGGGCAACGCCTCTTGGAAGGCAATCGCGTCGTTTGAGGTGTCGATCTGATCGTAGACGAGCTCGGCGGCGATCTCCGAGTCGAGGTCGATCAAAAGCCGGTTGTCGCGTTCGGTAAGAAAAATGTATCGCGGCATCGCCCAGAGTTCGCGCCACCGTTCGAGCGCTCGCCGAGTATCTTGCACGCTGCTTCCGATCTCCTTACGTGCGAAACACCACCGACGAAGCGAAAGGATCGTCTTGCCAGCACGCACGCGGGGGAGATAGGGCAACCGCAAAGCAGCACCCCAATCGAAGTTGTGCAAGTAGCGACGGCCATCGCTGTCGACCAAGGCTAAGAACTTGCAGAGATTCGGTGCGCTTTGACCGGTGTTGAGCAGGTGACTCTCACGAGGAATGACCCTGCGCCCGCGCGAGCGAGACCACAAAAAGAACCTGTTGCGGTCGATACCGACCCAAAGGTCGCTTGGCGCGATCGTATCGCCATCGCCGCCTCCTCCCACGCCGACCGGGAGCAACGCGTCGAAAAATGCCGGACGAATGGTCACGTTATACATGCGCGCCGACGACGGAACGTAGGAAAGTTCGGCGGTGATGGCTCCCTCCTCGAGTCCGAGCCGCGCAACCTCGCGTATTCGCGCTTGCTGATTCGCGTCGAAGAGATGTGCGAAACGCGCTAAGCTGCGCGCAGCACCATCGGTCGCTAAAAAGGCGGCCGGCGTCAGCTCGAAATTCCCTCGGGTGAGTGCGTCAGGGCTCGTGGCGGCGATCCCAAAGCCGACTTCCGTTGTGACTGGAAGGGGTTCGCTGCCAATGGGCGGAGCGAGTTCTTCGAGGTCCGCTTCTGAAAGCTCAATCTCCATGAGACCGGCCCGAGTCCCCTCGCACGCAAGCCGCATAGCAACCCGATCGCGTTCGGTGCCACTGCTCTTGAGCTCTTCATATCCCATTGGGTCGGGTACGCCAAGCCCGACGTTCGGATCGACGAGCTCCAGCAGCGGCACCATTCGCTCTGTGCCTTCGTAGCGTTCCTCGAAGCGCTTGCGAAACGCCTCCATCGTGGCCACGCGCGAAAAACGGACCAAGTATTCGGCAAGCCGTTCAATTTCGATGAGCACGGCCACGGGCAACTGGCCGCGAAAGGGTGCGAGCATGTCGATTTGTACCGGGCGCTCGTCGCTCTGCTCGCACAGGGCGGCGAAGCCTTTCTCTACGTCGCGATACTGCTCCGCATTCCGCGTAAATAGTGGCGTCGCGTCGAGCGACTTCGCCTCGCGAATCGCCTCGTCCAAACGCTCACCGGTTTTCGGATCCACGACCCGTAGCCGCTCCCGCAGATAGGCGATGGGATCGCCGACCGGCGAAGGTCGCAATTCAGAGATCAGCACACCTGCCTCGATGAGTCGCTCGACCACACGTTCAGCTTCTTCATGGGCGACGCCGAAGCGCTCGGCCAACGCTCCGGCAAGATCGTCACGCGTGCGCGGCGCGCGCGCCAACTCGCGCACGAATTGAACCGCTGCCGTGTTCTTGAGCGATACCGGGATCTGCGCGGTGGTCGCCTCGCTGCCTTCGTTATGAGCCGTGGTCAGCGCAATGTTTGCGACGTAAAGGCGGTCACCTCGAGCAATCGCGGCTTCATTTGTGATGTACGAGATTTTCCCGCGCTCCGCGCCGGTTTCGAGCGCCGCCACCATCTCGGAGATCAGGCCCATGTCGGCGCGAGTGCACGTTCGGCGGGCGGCTTCGTCGATCGAGAGAGTGTCATGTTCTCCCGTCCCGATGATTCCGATTCCAGCGAAAATGCCGAAAGGCGTCGACCGAGAAGCCATACGGTCGACGTATGCAAGCGCGCGGAGCGCGGCCGCCCGGTTTTGAAGCAGCTCCCCGCGCAGCCAGGGGTCGAGCGCGTCGCTGAGATCCTTCGATGCGATTCGCAATGCTTGTCGAACCATCTGCTCCTTTTCGATCAAACGCTTTAGCGCCTCGAGCGGCGACGGGTCCGAGAAGATCGCAGTGATCGCCGAAATCGGCAGGAGCGGTACGCGTCCTACGATCAACGGTGAGTGGCGCGCGTCGTATGTCCTCACGTGTGCGATCCGACGTAAACCGGCACGAATTTCCCATTTTCAATCGCCACGACACGGTCGAAATCCGCGACCGAGCTGTGCCGGTGCGTGATGGTCAAGAGGGTACGATCTCGGAGCCGCCGGCGCAGTGCGCCCAGAACCGAACGCTCGAGCGCCACGTCGACACCGGAAAGCGCCTCATCCAAGATCATGATCTCAGGGTGTTGCAATAGGGCGCGCGCCAAGCACAGGCGTTGGCGCTCGCCGCCGGAGAGGCGGAAGCCTCGCTGGCCGAGTCGCGTCACATAACGCTGCGGTAGCTTCGCCACGACCTCTGTCAGAGCGCAGATATCCAATACTTCGGCGATCTCGGTATCCTCGGCGGTTGGCTTGGTCAGAGTTAGATTTTCGCGCAACGTCGTGTCAAAGACGAGTGCATCCTGAAAGACCAACGCGACCTGACTACGCAACGACGGCAAGGAGAGATCGCGCAGATCCGTACCGGCAACCGAGATGCTACCTTCTCGCGGTTCGTAGAAGCCGAGCAGCAACGCCGCAAGAGTGGATTTTCCGGCACCGCTGGGCCCAACGAGCGCGACGTGCTCTCCACGCTCGATACGCAGGCTTGCATCGCGCAACACATAGTGATCGTTTCGCAGGAAAGATACGCGATCCAAGGTCACCTCGCCAGATCGGAACGGAGTTCCCCCGGTCGGCTCCTCCGGAAGCTCGAACACGTCGAGCAAACGCCGTACCGCCACCTTAATAGTTGCAAACATCACCTGCATTGAGGAGAGCATGTTGAATGGTGTCGACAGCCGGCTCTGATAGATGAGAATGGTTACGATCGACCCGACGGTCATCCGGCCCTGTGCAACTAAGTATGCGCCAATCGCCACCATCGCCGCGGGCCCGAGCATATTGACCAGCGATGACGCCAGAGCAGTGCCTTCGCTAACGACGGTTTGCCCGATCGCCAAGGAAAACGTTCGCCCGATGATGCCTCTGAAGCGTTCGAACCGTGAGTTGGCGGCCAACTGGTTACGCACGAGCGCGAGTCCACCCAAGGTCACACCCTCCTGCAAGTAATCGTGGAGCTCGTCGTTGGCTTCAGAAAATTGTTGGTGCATTCGGGCGATGCGCGGCGCCGCCAGGCGTAATGGTAACAGTGTCAGCAGCGCAAACGTGACGGCGACGCCGGCCAGGCGGAGATCTACGCGTGCCATGGCCAGAACCGTTGCCACGAGCGTGCAGATGCTCAGCAGCGCTGGAAACAGCGTGTACTGGAATTGCACGCAGAGTGCCTCGACGTCGCCAAT